>NZ_LXEN01000152.1 GCF_001654855.1 Proteus myxofaciens ATCC 19692 | reverse complement strand
AGAAAAATGAATAGCCCAACCATAGTTTTTAGTGCCGTGCACACTACAAGTATCACCAGGCATTACTTTTATTGGTTGACTATTAGGATCCCAAACTAAAAGTGAAGTTTTGGATGACTGATTATCTATGCGAATAATTCCACCAGGTGCTTCATTCAATTCAGTGGCACTAAATAATGTGATTTTTGGTGAAAAACGTTCTTCAGTTAAATCAATATTAATAAAATAATTCTTTTTATCATAAATGGCTTTTAATTCTTGAGCCGTAATTTCTTGACCGTTCTCAAAAGAAAATTCGTAAAATCCTTCTATATGAATTTTATTAGTCATAATTATTACTCCTTATCTATGAATTAGTAAGATTAAACATTAGATTAATTTATACTATAGTTCATAATTAGAATGATGTTACAAATGATTTTTAAGGGTATAAAAATAATTAAAATTAATCGCTTTAATTTCAAATGGTTACTACGATGTTTTTTATTAAAATATTTTTTACTAAAAATGATGCATTAGATATATTTACCTACATAGAGATTCAGTTAACACATCAACTTTTGCGAGTATTTATTCGAACAATATCGTTTAACACCTATATAATAATTAGGTTATTTTATTAAATGTTTTCATTATTACCTCTTTTGCAAAAGCGCGTTATTCGATTTCTAAAGATAGTTTTAGTGAAGTTCAAGCAAAAAATATATAATATAAAAAATAAGATTTATTTAACTATATACCGAACAAAAATCATATATATTTAATAATTATGTCTCCAAGATCGCTATATTTTAGAAGTTTAACGCTTTCTAATCGATATTTTAATCATAAGCCAAGTTATAACTTAGATTGCTTTTATGAACTCAGATAACAAAAAACCCCGCCGAAGCGAGGTTCTATATATTCTGCTATTTAACGCTTAACTTACTTGAGCTGCCATCACAGTCTTACAAAATATACATTTTGCACCATATGGATTATTCACTGTTACATCAAACTGTGATGTTCTGTATTGTGAACTGCTACAACAAGGGCATTTAAAATAGAGACAAATTGTAATAGCGCCTTTAGAGAGCCACCACATTGCCAGCAGCAGGACCTTTCATTCCATTTTCCATAGTAAATGAAACTTGTTGGCCTTCAGCTAATGTTTTGAAGTTATCACTTTGGATTGCAGAAAAATGTACAAACACATCTTTACTACCATCTGCTGGAGTAATAAAACCAAAACCTTTACCTTCATCAAACCATTTTACTGAACCAGTCATTGTATTAGACATAGAATTTCCTTTAATTTTTTAAATCGCCATAAGGCATATGAGGTTTGTTTTTTATTTTTACTTATGGGAATTAATTAGAAGGAATTCGCAATGAAGAGGTATCAAGGATAACGCTAAACGGAGAACAACTTTAAACTGACTAACATAAATAGGCCTGTACTTCCAAACCAGTGACTACATTAGGACACAGATAAATATAGATAGCAACCTTTATTTTTTATATTCGAGATATAAGTATTTTATCTCGAATATAAAAACATCAATATCCAAATAAAAAAAGGAAACTAATAAGATATTATTAACTATAGGGAAATCTTGAGCGAACCTTATGCTTTTGCTATTGGCAACTCATTAAAATTTGTCGTATACGCAGGTGATAACATCTCTCGCTTCATTTGATATCCACTATCGCCCCCTTTCGTCGCAAACCAAACTTTACCTAATCCACTATTGTTTATTGTGTCTAATGTTTTCATTAATTCGTCACTATTTTTGAATGGCTTTTGAGTTGAAAACATATCGAATTGTGTAATATTTGAATTTACGAAGTCAGATAAAATAATTCCTGCTTTATAATATTTAAATCCATCTTGCCATATAGACGTGAGTCCACGCATGGCTGCATTAATAATATCGCGCGTATCACTACTCGGATATTCAAGCTTAATGCTGATACTATTGGCGTAATCTTCACCTGATGCATGTCGACTAGTTTGAATGAATAATCCAATAATTCTACATCTTTGCTTTTCTTCACGTAGCTTCTCTGCTGCACGTTCGGCATAATCACAAACAGCTTTACGCATAGTTTCAATATCTAAAACTTTCTTACCGAATGAACGCGAACATAATATTTGTTGCTTCACTTTTCTAACTTCTTCTAGCTCAATGAAAGACTCACCATTAAGCTCTCTGAGTGTTCTTTCAAGTGTTACACCGAAGGTTTTACGTATTGTCGCGACTGATGCATTAGCTAAATCTAGAGCGGTATAGATACTCATTGTTCTTAATTTTGAGGACATTCTACGGCCTATTCCCCAAACTTCTTCAATAGGAATAAGAGACAACAATTTTCTTTGCCGAACTCTATCTGAAAGTTCAACTACACCGCCAGTTTTTTTCCATCTTTTCGCCGCATGATTGGCAATTTTAGCCAGCGTTTTAGTTGGTCCTATTCCCACACCAACAGGCAAATGCGTTCGCTGTAAAATTGTTGATTGAATTTCTCTTCCATAGTCTTCTAGATTAAATGTATGAGCCATACCCGTAAAATCAAGAAACGCCTCATCAATCGAATAGATCTCCAAATGTGGCGCATACATTGATAACAGAGACATTACTCGATTACTCATGTCTGCGTACAGAGCGTAATTAGAACTAAATATATTAATATTATTTTGTCGATAGTAATTTCGTCGCTCATAATAAAGTTCGCCCATTTTTACTCCGAGCTTTTTAGCTTCAGCAGAGCGAGCAATGACGCAACCATCATTGTTACTCAGAACGATAACTGGCTTACCTATCAAATCAGGTCTAAATACTTTTTCACAGCTTGCATAAAACGAATTAACATCAACCAGCGCAAACATTATTGAGCCTTATGGATGATAAAAGTTACAACGCCGAATATCTGTAAGTTCTGCTCATCACCTATTTGTATAGGCTGGAAATCAACATTCATAGGAATAAGCATCGGAGGGTGTAGCTTTAATCTTTTAACGGTAAACTCACCATCAATGCTGGCTATAACGATATTGCCGTCTTTAGCAACAAGCGCGCTATCCACAATCACCACATCGCCGTCGTTAATATTTGCGTCAATCATTGAGTTCCCTTCAACCCTCAACATATACGTGCTTTCTGGGTGTTTAATTAGCGTACTGTTGAGGTTTATTCTATCTTCCATGAAATCAGCCGCTGGCGATGGAAAGCCTGCAGGCACTCTATCTAAGAATAATGGAATGTTGAGTATCGATTCTGAATTTATAGACTCTAGTTTCATAGTGCACCAAAATATAACTGTATTTATATACAGTATATTCAGTCCGGATTTGTTGTAAAGATTATTTTAATAAGCTTTTTTAATATTATTTCTTCCTACTCACCAATCGACACTTACCGTTGATTAATTCATTACCTGCTTTGAGTTGGAGATAAAAGCGTCAAAAAATAACGTCAATATTTCAAATACTTATCCTTTATTTAGTCGTAAAGCCAACAAGATTTATTGGCGTTATCGCCATCCTGTAACAAGTCAATATAATGTCTTCAGTGACAATGAAACTGAGGCAAAAACAATCGTCATTAAAGCGAATACAAGATTAGCAGAGCAACGTAGCTGATAAGCTACGGCAAATACATTAACGACTACATTTAAGAAAGCACGAGACAAATGTGGGTTAACTTGGGAAAAAGACACAGCCCCTACTTTTCACGAACAGCGTTCCTTATCTGAGCGACTTTATCGTGAATAAAGAATTAATGCACAAAAATTATTAGGACACAAAACACAAAAAATGACAGATAAGTACCAAGACGTTCAAGAAAAAAGTGGCAAATTATTGCTGTTTAATTGAATAGTTTTGGGGAATAATTTTGGTGAGATTTTGGGGAAGAATTTTATAGTGCAAAAAATAAACGGGAACTAATAAGCTCCCGTTAACTATTTATCAAATCAACAATTACATATGTTTGATAATCGCGTCACCAAACTCGCTACATTTCAGCAGTTTAGCGCCTTCTAACTGACGTTCAAAATCATAAGTCACGGTTTTAGCTTCGATTGCGCCTTCCATGCCTTTAATGATTAAGTCTGCTGCTTCTGTCCAACCCATATGGCGTAGCATTATATAAACCCACCAGCATTAACCATTTGTTTATTAAGGTATATTCACTCTTAATAGACCTAAAAGACCGTGGTTGTGCCTTTTTGTAACTTATTAATTATCATAATACTTATATTGGTTTTGATAACTACATATTAGAGTTGTAAACATAATTTAATAAGTATTAGAAACATTAGCTGGGAAAGCGGGAATAAGTTCTAAGTTAAGAGATATGGTACAAAACCACAAAAGACCCGGCGTTTCTCAAAAGCATTATGATAGATATGATTATTTAAGAGAAAAACGGGAAACACTTGATATATGGTGTGAGAAGCTATTGTCACTAAAAGAAGTATAGTATTTATATTTAGTTTCTTATTGTAGGATAGATGTTACCTACAATAAGGAATATTAAAAATGAGAATGACCTCGCGCAAAAAAGAGATAATGGAATTATTTGAACCCGACAATCTTGAATGGGTAACGGGTGAAATTGGCGAACCACCTTTTGATATTTCAGGCGTGGCTTATATTCTTAAAGGAATGGATTCTTTTAACAAGAAAAGTATTATCGAATCTACCCGTAGAACATTAGATAGTATGGTTAAAGATGGTTTACTAGAGAAAGTGTCCAGTTACGAGCGAAGACAAAACAAACACCAAGGCTCAAGTAGTTCTCCTGGTGTTCGCTGTGTCGTTAGTCGATATGGTTTACCTGGCAAATGTCATCTTGTGAAACACGAAAATGACGGAGAGGATTTTATTGAAGGTGAGTACACTATAGTTGGTTAATTTATTAGCTCAAATTTAAGATAATTACCTTATCATGGGATATAACTAATTTGGTAGTCCGCTTTGAGCGATAAGCGGACATATTCACTGAAAATTATTGGAAGCCTTTTCTTGTCCAGATTGGCTTTATCTGTAGATTTTCAAGAAAACATGTACCGTTATCGACACGCTTTTTTGTCGTCAGCGGGATCGTTCCTACCGAACCACAGACATATCAAGTACCATCACCTCTGATTTTTCAGGTTCCATCTTCACTTTACCTAGATTGATAATGTATATTCCCGGCCCTTTGAAAGAAAAATAATTGGCATGCACACCGCATGACACATGAATTCTCTGTTCGGAACCAAGGTCAATAGTCATTCGCCAAGTAGGCTTTGAAATTTACTCTGCTAAACCCTGATGATGGTATCGACACGCATATCAAAAGCCGGAAATGAGTCAAATGACGTTTTATCTTTCATGATTCTTTTTTTTCTGTGATTTCAAAATTTTCTTTCCGTTGCCGAACTAGGCTGAAACTTAACTTTCCGGCCGGAACGGTGATAATACCCAGACACGCAACTATTAGACCGACGCCTGCCCATCCTATAGGTGGCAATCTTTCACCGACGAGCAGAATGGCAAGGAGCGCGGCTATAACCGGCTCCAACAGAGTGATTGTAGTTGCCATACTGGCCGGAATGCGCGCAAGCCCGTAGCCATAACAGACATACCCAAGAAACATCGGAACCAGTGCCATATAAATACCGACGGCGGCATTATTCCATGCCATTAGTAGCGGCGCTCCTGTTACAAAAAGCACAGGCATAAGTAAAATACCGCCAGTACCAAAAGTGACCCCCATTGCGGCGCGAGAGGCTATCCCGGCCTCCATTAACCGCCGTGCAGACCACGAGTAAAAGGCATAGGTGAAGCCAGCCAACAGTCCCAGAAAGATCCCCATCATGGCATGGTCATTTGTGGTACTGCTTCCACTACTTTCTGCCAAGCAGAGTAGCACCATGCCTGTAACGCCAACACCCGCTCCGCACATCCACTGCCGGGTCAAACGAAGAGCGTCAAGTCGGTATTCAATCAGGGCGGACAGGATCGGCGCAGAGCCAATGGAAATAACCGTACCTACCGTAACACCTGCATTGTGCATGGAAGCATAAAAAGCGAGAGGGTAAACTGCTACCGCCACGGATCCGGTCAGCAGGAAATACCAGTTCTGGATGATCAGAGCACGCTGGCGAATTATTGTTGTCGCAGCGATAATACCCTGTAATAGCCCACCAATCCCCATCGCCACAGCTCCTATGGCTAAAGGACTCAGACCTGGGGCATATGTCGCAGCAGTGCCAGTCGTTCCCCAGAGAATGGCGGCGATAAGCACGCCTACCATGCCGCCAAGTCGCTGTCCCGAAGAAATCATTAGTACATCTCCATCAACTGTTCTGCAATATTGCTGGCCTGTTTAACGCAGTTACTGTTACCTTCCAGCCCGGCTCGTGAAATGCTGCCTTCCAGCAGAAAGGCAAAATGTCTGGCCATACAGTGTACGCTTTCAGCCTTTCCCTTCATCAGTTCCATTAAATGCGCAACCAGAATCGCTTCCACCTCTTCTTTGTGCTCACGAACGGCCTGACGACCCGGAACTCCTGCGGGAAGTTCGGCTGCCGCATTCAGAAGGCCGCAGCCGCGAAAACCGTTCTCATAGGCAAATTCAGCATGATCTTCATAAGCATAGAAAACAGCCATTACCCTCTCTTTGGGCGTCATGGCTAGTTCCAGCCGGGTTTTATACAACGAAAGCCATTCTTCATGCCGAACTCTGAGATAGGCTGCCACCAACTCATCTTTGGATGCAAAGTTGTTGTACAGGCTTTTTTTAGCAACGCCGGCTCTTTTTACTATGGCGTCAATTCCTGTGCCATTAATACCATGATTATAAAAAAGGACGCGTGCAGCACTGAGCAGTTTTTCTCGGGCAGTTTTTGAACCTTCAGATAAAGATGTCATGATCAGCCTCTTTGTTTATATGTAGGTAGACCAGTATACCTACTTGGGGTACCGAAGCAACAAAAGTCTGAATTTATCACAGACAGTGCGATCCTTAATAAGGTGGCCTAGCGAATAGAATGAAGTAAACAAGGTAGTTATATGTCGTGTCAGTAGCAATACGGCATCAGTCAGCATGTTTATATACGATAATAAATGTGCGCTTCTGGCACAAAGCGGACTACTGGCTCACATATAGTTCAATGCTATAACAGCATAAGTTCTAATCTTGGGCCAGTAAAATTAATTGTTATAGCAATATGTCATTTTCACCTAACCCGAATTGCTCTTTCATTTCCTCTTCTTTTCCCCTGCGTTCCTCTTCCGCTTTCTGAGCTTCTTCCATTTCCCGCATTCTCACGTTATAGAGGGATTGCTCTGGCATCTGTACACGAACAGAGATAAAACGACCATCGGGGATATCAATTAAATCACCGTCGCTGTAACCCTCAATATCATTACGGGCGAATTTAGGCGCATTAGGATGTGTACGGTGATAGGTCCTCACTCGTATTGAACCATCGGCAAGGATTTTTGAGTCTACCCAAATCAGTGGCTGTTTATTAACATCGAGTGGGATTTCAATACCGCCATCAACACCGCCCCAGCCTGCGTCAGCATTAAATCCCAGTACACCTTCGATAAGGTATTCGCCTTCTGAGAGTCTAGTAACAGTAGCGCCTTCAGATTCGTCATTAGTGGTATATGTACCGTCAGGGTTGATGTTGATAATGGGCGAACTTCGCTTATAAAATCCATTTCCGTCCACAGTCCACATATTCGATGTCATGACATCAACTTTTTCTCTGATTGAATTATTTGTCCACCTATCTATGGATAAAAAAATTGAACCATAATTAGAGAAAATCAAATTGCTCGCATTGGCGTTATCATAACGTACGTGTATGAATGAACCGTATGCAGCTATCCCAGAGGGTAAGTCACTCGGCGTTGCGTAGCCATAAAATCCAGCCCTGCCTATATCTAAAATTCTGGATGGTCTATTTAAAACCAATGCATCATGACCAACCCCATAATCATTTGTTTTTATAATTTGTCTGAATTTATTTATATAATTATCACTTCCAACACTACCGCCTCGATGAAACAATGAATCCCCAATATTATAGAATTGGTAGTTACCAACATAACCACTTTTATCATGCCAGACTCTGTTATTTGTTATAGAACCAAGAGAACCCGAATCACCACCCCATACCTGGCCTGCATTGACTAGCCCAGATGTAATACCATAGGAATATATACCCGACTCATTAATATTTTTATTCCTAAAATCATCAAACTGCTGTAATGCTACTTCACCTTGTTTATTAGGAGGAAAATAATAACCTCGCCCAGCACCGGCAACTTCCCCGTACAACCTAAATGGATAATTTTTCTCTGGCTTCATTACGCCAAAATAATCCTTAAAGGTATCATCGATAGCTATGTACATCCCAGCATATGAAGTGACTTGGCCTTTAAAGCGTTGGGTCTCCGCACTCACTAAACTGGCTCTATTTTCAATATCCCCTTGCATCTTTTTAATGCTATCCAGTGTGACTTTTTGCCCATTAGCTAACTCTACCGTCACCACGCCGTTATTCATCATCCATTGGTCCATTGCCCGTAGAAAATAGGTGGTGTCTGAGGCAATGGCTGTCATGCGGTTATTGGCATCACTGTAAGTATTGGGTTCGGTGAGGTTAATGCTGTAACCAGTATTTCTAACAGTAAAAGTAGCCGGTTGAGAAATCACTAATTCGGTATCACTATTTACCCTATCCACCATATAGGGGTAATTCATATTGCCGTTTTGAATTAAAATTAATGTGCCTGCTCGAATAGCCGGATTATTAACGGTCCATTTGG
>NZ_LXEN01000151.1 GCF_001654855.1 Proteus myxofaciens ATCC 19692 | reverse complement strand
ATTTAGCTTACCGAGAATGCGACAGCTTTCTTCAATAACAACGTTTTTTAATCGCCCAGAAGTTGCTTCTATTTCCCCTCTCGCTTTTATATTCTGAAATTCAGCAAACCCATTTTTATTAATATGCCAACCATCAACACCTGTTTTGTAGGTGTTAGATTGAATTACATTTCCTATTTTGGCATTTGTGATAGACCCATCTTCGATAAATAAATCACGAATAAAGAGCTGCCCATTTTTGGCATACATAAATAATTCCATTTTGCCGTTATTCGGGTTATACCACGCAAAATTATTGGCGTTATAGCCGATATAGGATTCTAATTTCCCGTTCTTAACCTGAGCACTAATCACCTGTCCCGCTGCGTTATAACTCACGCCATTGTGTTTAATGGTGATATTAATCGAGTGGGTCACAACACCGTCACCTGATTGCTCAAACGTGGCCTGCATTTTCTCCTGTATCATGCCCTCTTGTTTATCAAACTTAGCCTGAACCTGCGTTTTATTTTCAGCAAATGCCTTGTCAGTTTTAGAGATAGCTTGAGAGTTTGAAATGATATCCGCTTGGGCTTTATCCATCTCAGTACGAATTGCCGTAAAACGCTGTCCAAAGGCTTCATCAAGCTTAGTGATTGAAATTTGTGCCTCTTCAATGGCTGACTTATTATCACCAACGGCGGAATAAACCCGTTTCATTTCCTGCGCCCATGCCTCGTTATCAGACACTCGTAATTGTTGAAGGTGGGAAATGCCTGCCTGAGCATTAGCAGAACGTTGTAAGACATCCGTAGAGAGTGCATAGGTGGCATTAGTCAGTACTGCAATGGATTCCGTATTCCATTTTAGCTCTTCGCTGAGTTGTTTAAACGCCTCAGAATCCCTGACCTTTTCGTCCACCTCATCAAGAAGGTCATTCGGTAATGAGTTAGGGACACCACTGGCTTCAATAAACGCTGATTTACCATAACTATTTATTGTCCTGATATAAAAATAGTAAGTGTGCCCCGCTTTCAAATCCTCTTGCGTCCAAAAATTTCCTTGCCCTACTTTATTTGTTTTGGTTATCACTTCATTTTCAGAGAGATTAGCGAGCTTTTTCTCACTAAACCAAAACTCAAAGGTGTAACCAAAAACCGCGCTATCGCCTTGTTTGGGTGACGCAGTTAAGCTAAACATGCCTGGTGTTATTTCTACACCCATCGGTGCAGGCGGTGCCTGAATAACAAAGTCACTAATAGCAGGAGCAGACATTGCACCCGCAACATTAACGGCTCTTACCTCAACACGATAAGTGCCTCGAGTTAACCCATTAACATCAACACGTTCACCGGGTACTTGAATTGATTGGATAACCTTGCCATTTTCAATAATGTTAACCGTGTTATAGCGAATATCCGATGCGACGTTCTGCCATGAAATATATCCCTGAACGATGTCAGTAATAGAAAGGGGAATAAATGCCAAATTAATGGGCGCGGCTACACCGCCTGTGGGTAGTTTAGTAAAGGGAGGACGCTCAAAAGGCTTGCCCGCTAAGTCCTCATAAATATAAGGACCGTCTTCTTCAAGGGTTATTTCAACACCTTCTGTTGGGTGAAATTTCCAGTCTGCAATACGAAATTCTAAATGACTGATCCCCAGTGAAGGCAGTTCTAACTTAACGACATCACCAGGGCGATAAGCATAACCCTCTAAGTTCATGCGTAGCTGAACTCGACGCCCTGCTCTTTTTTTACGTAAGTAGAGATTGGATAATCGGTTTGCTTGGTATGGACTAGTAACAAATCGATAATCCATATTTTCTTTAATTTCTAACCCATCTTCTATCACCCATTCGTCAATGACAACAGGTTCAAAATCTGTTTTGTTATATTGTTGTTCCGCATCGACAAACGTACCGTAAATCGCATTAGTCGCATCACGTAATGAAAGCTCTGGCGTTACCGTCACAGTGTCAATTATTTGAGACTCATCTATCGTCAGTAAAGCGGGTCCATTATATACCTGCATTAAAATACCGTGTTTTCCTGCAATATACGTAGGTTCTGCTGCAATGCATTTGTGCATCATTTCTAAGACCGAGGCGGGGCTTTCTTCCAGTTCGTACGCACCATTTAGGGTATAGCGAGGCTCACTTTTTCCATCTGGTGTTTGCACGGTTTCATCACAAATATCAGCACTCACCTTAAAGGAATTCCAGTCAATATCCGTATCAGGAACACCTAAATAGCTTCGGTAATAATCCAATATGACTAAGGCGCCATTGTTGGACCACACTGTTTTTTCTGTACGGGGATCATAAATTTCTTTACCCCATAATTCGCTTTTTACATTAGGCACACCATAAGGAAATTTTTCTTGATCAAAGCGTAATGTTAAGCGTAACCATGCAAGCCCTCGCCCTATCATATCCTCTTTCCATGACAGTGCTTTTTTTAATAGATAAGGATCGGCGTCTTCTCTGCCATTATGAAGTTCATATTGTGCGTTATCCCCTAACTCCTCAATTTTGTCGTCATTAAAATAGATTTGACCTAACTTATGAATGGGATGAGAGGCAATCGCTAATGCCATGTAGAGTTCTTCATTTTCATCTTGCTCACCTTCCTCTTCTTCAGCAAAGAAAAGCAAACCTGACATCATTGTTTTCCCGATGACAACCGTTTCAGGGGCTGAGGAAGAACGTAGCATTTGCTTTCGCTCAGATTGGTCGCGATAACCTGAACCCGGTATTTTATCTTTGAAAATAAACGCACTCGCAGCTTGAACGGCAATGCCTGCAACAATCAATGCGGTACCCAATCCACCGGTGGCAATAACCCCCGCAATCATTAAGCCAGCAGAGACAACACTTGTTACCGTTTTGCCCATTATTGTACTCTCCATGCTTTAATTGGCTGATTATTCACAACGCGAACACCGTCTGTCGAAACCGCCCATAATTTATTAGCCCACAGCACACCCAGTGTTTTTCCATCATCGCTTTCAAACATAACAATATCGCCACGGCCAGCCTGATTAACAGGAATGTCATCAAAGTAGCGACTGACCGCCTCTTCTAATGTACCGAACTCTTTTTGCAACACTCGAAATGCGCCATTTTTTGTTTTATAGCGCCCACGAATATTTTCACAGGGATCAAAGTTACAAATGGCCATGACGCAATCTGAGGTAAATAAACAACAATCATGTTCACCCCATGAGAATGGGCGATTAATGGCTAATTTTAAGGTTTCAGATAATCGAGTTGTCCATTGTGGGTGTCTCATGGTTTTCTCCAGGCAATAAAAAACCCGCCGAAGCGGGCCTGTGGTAAAATATAAAATTACAGAGGATTTCTTTCTTTTTCGCAGTCCGATGTCATTTCTTTAGAAATTATATCCATATTGGGATTTAATATTGGCTTATAATAATTAAATAAAAATATATACGATTTTTTATCTGATTCATCTACAGCTAAATTTATGTAGCTATATTCATCTTCATATTTATAAGTATTATTTTCCTTGTCGAATATTGAACTTCCATATCTATCATTTAAATTTTTAAATATATCTTCTTTAGTTATTTTAAATAAACTTTTATTTTCGGTTGAAAATGAATATTCAATACCAATTAATCCATTTATTTCTGTTTTCGAGTTTTCAGGCAAAAATAATAGTTTGTATATTTGCCCTTCATTATTAAATCCATTATTTAATTTTTTCGTTTCCAATATTACCAATGGGCAAACGCTTTGATCATCTTTTATGTTAAAACTATAGTTAGTCTGAGTCTTAAAATTATTAATATTCATTTCCCACTGCAAACCAAATGGGGCTAGTTTTAAATTATCACTAGATTTTTCAGTATGATCACATGCTGTTAGCATAAAAACTAATGTTAAACATACACCTAAAATATATTTAAATTTCATTTTAAAACCCATAACACGCTATTATTTATAAATAAACGCAGGTGCATTTTTCTTACTGCCCCAATAAATAGCCCGATCAGCCATTTGCGCCACATAACGGAATATCCTATCGCCATTCTTACGTTGAGACCATGATTTATCAGTAAATCTGTCGGGTAAGCCATAAGACCATCGTTCAAAACGGTTTGATACGGTTACTGCGATTTCGTTTTCTTCACCTGTTGTAACCCCGATTGTGGTGATTTGTCCTGCAAATAAAATTTCGGCAATAGCGGGATTTCCGTCTTCATCTAATGCGACTAACATTAATTGCGCATCTCGTCCTCGTACTCGCTCATTCATCACTTCACCAATCAATGATGAGTCAAATCCTGATAGTTTCATAATTAATTGTTGAGGACTCGTTGTCATATTTTCACCGACAGACTCAATGGCACCAAATTGTCCAACGCCTTGGTAGATTTCACCTGCAATAATAATGTTACCCACACCCGTATGTGCTCTCACTACACCTGATTTTAAATCTAAACGCGAGGCAACAACTAAATAATACCCATCATTGATAGCCTTCACCATATCGTTACTAAAGGGATGATATTTCATGTTAGCGCCTCTTCAAATGTCAGTGAGGTGTTTGTCAGAATACCCGGTCTGCGTTGAAAATTACCCTGATCGTTACTGGTTAATTTGAAAATGCCGTAAGGAGTTTCATTTTCTATCGTGTCATTTAATGCAGGTGCATAACGCAATATGGGCGCAATGGGAATGGTTGCATTGCCTTGTGCATCACTCACAACATTCGCCGTCACTCGCTTTAATTCATCATTTACAGTGATATAGTCACCTATTCGCAGAATAATACTATTCGGTAACCAGTCCTTACTTTCTAGTAATTTTCCTGTTTGGTTAGGACGGCTGACTTTCGGTTTTCCTCGTTGAATCAGACCCGAACGCGCCCAATCGCTAATTTTTACTCGACCACTTTCACCATCTAACTCCGCAACAACCGCCTCTAAAATTCTTGCCTGCTCGTCAGTTAAATTATTAAATGACATACTGCAGCGCCAATGAGAACCTGGGAAGCGCACGGTTTGCACACTTCCCGTAAAGGCTGATGTAAAGGTTTTACTGTTACTAATGAGTTCCAACTCAGTGTGGTTGGCATAATGGTGTGTGGCCACGATAATATCGTCGCCATTTATCGTAAATTCCTTCTCAATGAACCGTTGGTTTGAAAGTCTCGCATAATGTCAGACTTCGCTTTTGATGCACCTTGCTCAGCCCCCATTCTGGCAGCCTCTTGCATGGCTTGATATAGCGCTTCATCACCATTACCTGTTACATGAAATGTCTGGTGAATAATCGTATCACCAGAGGAAGCAGAGCCACCACCTGTCGCCCTCACGCCCAAGGAGCCATCAGGGCCACGTTTTAATGGCATAATGGCTTCACTTCCTGCTTCCCCCATTAAACCAAGACCCGGCGCTCCACCTTTGGCAAATGCAAATAAGGTCGGTGAACTCACCACCTGATCGCTATATTGACTCAGACTAGGTGAACTATAAACATCCCCTTTTGCATTGGCTTTAACTCCTACCTCTAATACGTCCCACACATCACGAGTTTTGTGTGCATGCAATTCATCAACAATACCGCAATGAATGTTTAAACCATCAAGATTATTAGCATCACTGGAAAGCGGTTCAAACTTAGAGGCGGTTCTTTCTTGGTAAATAGCCAGTTTATTAAATTCAAATAAACGACCTAACGTCGCTTTGGACTTTTTCAGCATGTTCTTCGCATCTTCAAATACGATACGAGCCTGATCACGCGTTGTGGCTGCAGAGTAAACTTCGGCACCACCTTCACCATCAGCACCGGTCATATACAGCCCAATACCGGATGACAATGTGGATTTTGCATTTTTACGTGCAACTTCGTCATAAGCCGTGCGAAAACGACGGACAAAGACAACATCACCGTCTTCGTCCACAACTTCTTTACCCGTTTGTTCATCAATTAACGGAATAACAAAGCCAAAAATATTAATTAAGATAAAAACATGCCACGGCATTAAATCAATAGGCTTGCCTGCTAATGCCCCTTTGACATGAGGAATAAAACTATAAAAATCGAGTATGTGCTGTGCGCGATCTTCAATGAAATAGATGCCACGCTCAGGCCCATGCTCTATATCATTTAAAAATCGTTGGCACGCTAAACGTACCAATTCGCACGCAACAATTTCTCCAGCAATCACCTGTTCGGCGTACTGAATTCCATCTGCTACGATTGCCATTCATCATTTGCGCTTTTTCAAAAATGCCTCGAAAGGATCTTCTTCGGCAGGAGTGTTCATAGTGACTTTTGCTCGAGAAGCGGGAGTCATACCAAATTCACTTAACATGGCACGAATACGTTTCCATGCATCAGATTTCATAGCGACTGCAGGATGCGCTTTTTTTAATTTATCTCCCATCGATGACATGACATCGTATGTATAACCTTCTTCATCGAGTGTCTCGCAATGTTGTCGGTACTCAACATAGGCTTCGACTAACATTTCTAATGCTTTAGCATCAAGTGTGCTCATCACACCTAATGCGTTTAATTCTTCCCCTATTCGTTTAAACCAATACTTTCCCCGCTTATCAAAATACTTCGGAGTTTGGGGTACCCCTGAAGGAGGCTTTGTCTCTTTTTTATTAATCGGTCGTTTTGATGGGTTACCCCTCACCAATTGCAGGTGTGACGGGGTTTTAGGCGGTCCTGCCATAATAGAAATCTCCTATTAATTATCACTTGGGTATCCCCAAAAAAAGTTTTCTAACCTGCGGTGATGTGAAAAGAGGTAAGGGGGCGGTCCTAGAGTGCGAGAGTGGTAGAGATTTTACCAGCCCCTCCTCGGCTAGATATGACACTGTGTTATCCTTGACCAATATTACCTTTCATCTGCTGTTCTGCACCGATATAGCCCACAGCAAGCAATGCTTCACCATCAGGGTATTCAGTCAGTAACTTTTTTATTTCAGTAATACAATGTTCAACTTTCGCTTTGCTTTGTTCGGGGAGTTCAGCAACCAGTCCCTTAAACATAAGTAAGGTCTGTTCATCTTGCGTCATTTTATTCTTTCCTTTGCTGTCTTCGCTCTATGACAGGACCAACATAGGCTTTGCAGGTTATCTTCTGCATCGGTACCCCCATGTGCTTTAGCAATGATGTGGTCAACCGTTTTCGCTTCGGTGGCTCGCCCTGCTCTTAAACATTCTTGGCATAGATACTTATCGCGCTTGAGTATACGTGCTCGTAACTTATCCCATTGGGTACCATAACCACGTTGATGGCGAGACTTACCGCGTTGGTGGGTTTCCCATCCTAAGTTTTGATGATCTTCACAGTAACCATTACGTTCTGTTGTTGTCTTAGCGCATCCCTGTTTACGACATGCGCGAGGTATGCGAGGTGGCATGCTTATTTCCTTTTACTTCTAGCTACACGATGCCTTGCTAAATATATGGTTCACCGCTTGTGCCCATGCCTGATGTTCTTCTTGCCTAGCTTTTATTAGCTCATTGATACTTGCATCTTGTCGATCGGCTAGCATGCGTAAATCTGTCAGTTGGTCCTTGGTGTCAGCATCTAACTTATTACTGACGAGCACACCTTTATATTCAGCAGAATTAATAAAGGCATCTTTGATAAATAACTTACCAGAGAACTGTGGTGTTGATTTAGGCTTCACACCTACATCTTGCTTCAATTGCTTAATACGGGTTAGTTGTTCTTCTAACTTATCTAAGTCTGATGTATCTACTGAGACTTTTAATTGAATAGCGTTATCTGACATGGTGTTCTCCAATAAAAAAGCCACCAGCGATTAGCTAATGGCTATTAGTGCTAACTGAATACTTTATTAATAAAGCATTTATTCTGCATACCCGATTAACCCGTGAGTCATCGTTTCCCATAAATAATGGAAACGTCCAGTCGTGGGTCTTGTTCGCTGTAAAAACACCTCTGTTTCTGTCAAAGTGTTTCCTTTACGTACTACATACTCATTATAACCAATTTCAAATGTCCCTACTGTGTTTAGCTTTATTCCTTCATAGTCTTTACACAATTGAGGCAAACCTGAATCATTATTTTGATACTTAGCATGCAGTTCCATTGTTTTTTGTAATCTTTCCGCAGCTTTAGTCTCTTTATCATTGTATAAATCAATACCTTGAATATAGGCTGTTTCAGCCACATTGATTAAAGCCGCAATACCGTAAGCGGTATGTTCAAAATCCCGGCAACTCTCTTTACTTAATCCATCAGTGAGCTCAGTTGGATTATTCCATGTTCCCACTATTTGTGATGTTGGTCTTGAGCACCATGAAGTATTTGCAGGGATTGGACCATCTGACTTTAAGTAAATATAGGCAGGTAAAAGGCTTTTCCATTTATCAATAGCCTCATTAAAGAGTGCTTCATTTCTTGTGAAAATACCAATATTAAGCATTCCCTCTATACCACTAGCCTGCCAATTGTTGTTGTAACAACCATATGCCCCAGAAAACATCCTTTTTATATCTGGAAGGTATTGTTCAGAAAACATTTTTTTTACTTTTGCCTTTTCTTCTTTTGTCCAGCCAGCGTAGGTGTATTCCAAAATTTCAGCCGCTCTTGTAAAAGTCTCAGCTGACCAGGCAGCTTGTAGTGGACCATTAGAATTTGTATGTCCTCCTTCTAATGTTTCAGCCCAAGCATTAAGTATTTTTCTGGTATTTTCAGCATATTGAGTATTTCCTGTTAATTGCCAAAGAATAACTTGTGTATATGCTGCAGAAGCATCCCTTGTTTCATCAGTGCAACCAAAATTAGGGTTACTGTATGAGCCACATTCTACCGTTTTCCACGGTGTTGGCTTATAATCCAATTTTGCTCTTGGATCCTTTAATATTTTTTCATATGCAGACTTCCAAGGTTCGCTATTAAGATTATTTTTTACAAAACGGAACTGAGCTTTCGTTTCTAAAATACCAGGATGCACCATATCCATTGATGCAATAGCTCTATGTGAAACTGCTACACTCGCTAATATACATAAAATACCAACCATATATTTCTTCATTGTAAACATTCCTTTTTAATATATTCCTGTAAATACAGCGTTTGCTGTTCGTTCTCTACTATCATTTCTCTGAGACGTAGATAATCTTGTTCAACTGCTTTGTTAAATCGTGCGGAGGTTTCATTGCTTCCGCTTTCGGTGGAATTCTTGGTGACTGCTGGACACTCGGCTTTGACATACACCCGCTTGTTACCAAAGTTAACAGCATCACGAAGAGTGTTGATTTCATTCTTTGCACTGGCTAACTCCTGCGTGTATTTAATATCGAGTTGGTTTAATCGAGTGATACGGGCTTGGTAGTCTTTGTTGATGTCTATTTGCTCTGAAAGCTGACTGCTGAGATGTTCATTTTCATTTGTGAGCTTCTGGTTTTCGACAACTTGCCAGTTAAGCAACCCACCTAGAACACAAACGCCCAAAATAATTACCGATGCCAGCTTTATATTCATGCTGGTATCTCAACATGTGGACAGTCTATAAATTTAGCTTCAATTGGTAATGATGGGTCATTCTTCCAATTAATACCGAAACGTAACTTAACATCTAATTCGTCAGAGGCTTGTTTAACTGCTTCCAGTAAAGGCTTGAACTCTTCAATCTGCCACTTTGTATTGACGGGGATAATATCGACTGCATGGCCTGTTATGTGACGACTGTTCATCGTTTGTGATTTACCCGTAGCAACCATTTCTTTTTGTCGCGCTTGAGTTCGCAATCCTTCAATAACAATAAAATCGACAGGCGTTATCTCTAGAGCTCTGCGAATAATTTTCACTAAGTCAGGATTAACATCCTTGAGATTATTTTCACTGCGCTGACTGAATTTAAAGTTAATCATCTTTTGCCTCCTGTAAATTTATCCCAGAAGAAATCCAATGCTAAAGAGCCAGCAGAACCACATAAGCCAGCCGTAAATAATGTGTAGTAAAACGAGGCGTTAAGCTCTATTGATATAAGCCCTCCCATCATTCCAGCAAAGCCAGATACGAACATTTGCATAATTGCTCCTACCCAGCTCCACCGATAACCATTGCGTTTATTGTCGATAATATATCTAGCTAATCCGCCGTATAGGGAGATAGCGAATATGACACCCCATGCGGTGGCACTGAATTTATTGTTTTCATCCATTCGTGTCATACCGCCTCCTTTCTGGAGGAATTTAGTTAATAAGGTGCCGACTCACAGCTCTTATGTGAACGTGATAACAAGGGTAATTGTTCTGTAATCGGCATATACGGAAAAAGGCCACATAAGCGGCCTGTTAAAATAGATAACTATTATGTTTCAAGCTGAATATTCCTACTGTAATAAATTTTTATAGA
>NZ_LXEN01000150.1 GCF_001654855.1 Proteus myxofaciens ATCC 19692 | reverse complement strand
ATATTCCTACTGTAATAAATTTTTATAGAAAGAAATTTATTCTATTTAAGCAATTTTGAATCCATATTATTAATTACATATACTGAATATTATAATTATATTCAAGAATACATATTATCCAGCTAGCTCTACGTTAGTTATCTGCCAATAATCAGCATAGTAAGTGTAGTTAATACAAATCTTATGCCTTAGCATATAAGCAAAATTAAGTAATTGTGCCGTATCCTTATCCTTAGCTGTAAATGACCAGTCATTGCTTCCATTATTATTATTTCCTGCTACGTCAACAATACGGAATCTATAATTTCCATTATCCAATTTAATGCTTTTAACATATACTGAACAATCGTTAACTACATTATTATTTGCATAAGAAAAAACTGGAAACAAAAAGCTTAGTCCAATAATTACTGCTATAATTTTTTTCATATTCATACCCATCCTTAGTTGTTAATCAATTGTGTTTATTGCTGTAATTGGTCTATAAGCATTCGCATTTGAATAATTATTATAATCATACTCAACATGTAATGATTTTTTTTGCGTATATACTGTAAAAATATATAACAAAGCATCATTTGATTTTTTCAGGTGATAATATGAATACATACCAGCAGGAACCCCGCTTAATTTAAGACGAATATACCCAGAGGTTGCACCCCCAGAGTCATATCCGAAACTTTCAATTTTCACCTTATCTAATGTATAAAAAGAATCGCGTGAGTCAACATCACTGGCTGATGCGAAATTTATAGAGAATAGAGCAAGACAGAATACAACGACAGTTTTAATCATAACCACCCCACTAATTAAATATTTAGAAAAGAGACAAAAAGAACACCATTTAATTCACTAATTACACTTTTTTTAAATTCAGAATAAGCCACACTTTTACACTCCATACTTTTCTTAAATAAATTATTACAGCCATTAATATCAGGATCAAAAAATATTCCTACTGGCTCATCATCATAGTCACCAAAATAATAAACAGGAAGATTATCAACAGACTGAGATGGTATTAAATAACCAGAATTAATTGATGGTGATGTTTGAATGTAATGCACATTAAATCTCGTACTATTATCAACGCTTACAATTCGGCCATTAACATTTCTTAATTGCCCAGCCAGTACTATTTGGCTAGAATTAATATTTCCCCGACTTGCATACTCAAGCTGCCAGTTAAATCTTGTATAAAAATTTAAACTTTGATTACTGATAGACTCAGATATATTATGATTGGTAGCAGCATTTAGTAGTGAATCATTTACACTATAAAAATTATTATTTGGAACTATTAGATACAACCATGATTCATCACCCTCAATAGGCATAGTATCAGCAGCTATCTGTAACGCGGCATCCAAACTTGATGTAGTAGATATCAATCCATCCGTATGGTTCCTTGATGTATCACCTACAAGATGATGCAGTAATTCTGTATTACTACCCCATGTATGAAATCCATTGGTAAAAATATCATTAGGACTTCTTGAGTCCACTCGATAAACCACTTCAGGTAAAATAGGGTTGGCAAAAGAGGGTGGCGCACTTATTACAGCGATAAAAACGAATAAATAACTAAAAAATTTATTCATAATATTCCTTATTTTAATATCAGATGTTTAAATATATTCCCTTGTTTAAATATATTCCCATGTTTATATTAAATACCTTTGCCTCCTTTTTTTGTTCTGACATCAGCCTTGTGATTGATATATAAATACATAACAATAGAAATAGTTATTATTGTAATAACTAAAAATAATGAATGAAGTTGATAAACTCCAGATAACAAAAAACCCCGCCGAAGCGAGGTTTTGAATAAGCTGTTTGAAGCAATCCGACATACCAAAAATTAGGGATCGTCGAATAGATAAGTAATTTTAAAACACTTAAGCAATATTTTTAATATCATAATCCATAACGCAAACTTAATGCCTTAGGATAAGGGTTAAAATATTTTTGACTATCCAAGTAACTATCCGGATATTCAGATAAATAATGTATTATTAATGTTAATGGCGCTAATAAAGGTTGTATTCCTTGACGATATTCTAGAATTAACTTACTCAATGCTCGCCTTTGATTTGATGTTAAATGACTTTTAAAATAACCTTGGATATGCATAAGCACATTAGTATGATTACTTCGAGTAGCTTGATGTTGCAACAAATTCATAAATTTATTTCGATATTCATTAAAATAAGAATCAATTGATTCCCATTCTTTGTTATTTGATACAAAGCGACCAAGTTCTCTGTAAAGAGGTTGAGAGTGAGCTAATAAAAGTAATTTATATCGAGCATGAAAATCTATTAATGAATGACGATTAAATGAGTTTTCCCTTAACTCATTTAGCTCATGAAGAGCAAATACTCGTATAATAAAGTTTTCTCTAATATGAGGATCACTTAATCTGCCATCTTCCTCGATAGGCAGCCAAGGCATGACCTTTATTAATTGCTTAGTAAAAAGACCTATTCCAGATTTTTTATTGCCATTACCAGTAGAATCATAAACACGAACCCGCTCCAAACCGCAACTTGGTGAGTTTTTACATACAATATAACCACTTAAGTTAGAAACCTTGCTTAAGTATTCAGCTGAAAACCTCTCCATATTTTCAGTTAGGTCACCCTCTTGACCATTGCTATACTTGAGTCTAACGCTATTTTGTTTAGATTTAACCAATCTCAATGCAGGTCTCGGTGTAGATAATCCAATAGACATTTCTGGACATATTTGTCTGTACTCAAAATAATTTGATAATTCATCCACAGCAAAATGAAAGCGCTTATGACCACCATCAAATCTAACCTTATCACCTAATAAGCACGAACTAATCCCTATAGTGATTTTTTTATCTAAAGCGTTACTAATATCACTAGAGGTAAGAATATTAATCATCTTCACCACCTTTATGAAATCACTTACATAACAAAATTAATATATAGTAACAATTGATTTTACATTAGCAACATTGATTATTATTATTACAAATAATATCATACATTCTAATAATCAGATAACAAAGCCCGCCTAAGCAATATTCAAAATAAGTTGTGCAAAATAAAACTATCCGGTAATTCCGGATGGTTAAATTTTAACCCATCCATTAGCCGAGTTCGGATTTTAGATACAAAAAAGCCCGATATCTCTATCAGGCTTTCAGTTACTTCAATTGATATTTCTGGCATACCTTGATCGTTGTTATCAATATCACTGCTACATTATATGAATAGCGAATGTAGCAGGAGTCTATTAGTCAGAAATAAAACTTAAAACGGATTTTTTGTTGAAATACCAATTTGTAAACGGTCTAAAGGCTCTCCAAACATACCAGCCCAACCATCAAATCCTGATATTGATGTTCCATCATCACAGCAGACACCTAGCCATCCACTTCGAGCTGTGGTTTGAGAACGATAGTAACATTGAGAAAGTGTTTTTCCAGCTGGTGTAGTGTAATAGATTTGTACACCATCAATAGCTTCTCCTGGATTCCCTGCACAACCATTGTAAAGATCATTGGGATTACCCTGCGTTACCC
The DNA here is from genome assembly GCF_001654855.1 of Proteus myxofaciens ATCC 19692. Lineage (GTDB taxonomy): Bacteria > Pseudomonadota > Gammaproteobacteria > Enterobacterales > Enterobacteriaceae > Proteus > Proteus myxofaciens. Next base: position 55,917 of record NZ_LXEN01000150.1, on the reverse strand, counting down.
ATGATAACCAACCACTTTTAGCGGAGTGGGTGCGATATTTCACCGTACCTTGATCAACTTTAATATATAGCATGTCATGTTGATTATAAGGAAGACCAGCAAATCCATTAGAATCAACATTATTAAAGTTTGTAACTTCACCTAACCAAGAGCCGCCAAGAACCCGCAACCCATAGTGAACATTTGTCGAAAATTCTATAGGTGTAGGATTAGGACCTGGATTTGGTGTGCCTGATGGGCGCCAAACTTCATAATATTTAAATCCATCATAGGTTAAATAATCTCTGTTCAGCGTAATATCTTGTATCGCCGTATTTTTTTCACCTTGGGTATAATAACAAGTCGAGGTGATATTTTTACCTCCACCGCTAATAACCCCCGTATGCCCACCAGCACCTCCAGATTCAGCCATGGAGTTACCACAAGACAACAGAATAATATCTTCGTCCTTAACTTGATTCAGATTAGAACCACTTGAATTACCTGTTAACACACGAGAATATCCACATTTTGCCAAGTAACCACCCAAAGTCACGGTATTATAGACATATTGAAAAGGTACGCCGGTAGATTCTTTTAAGGCAATAACAATGCTACCAGAACAATCTGCTGTACCATCAGTACCTATTCTGGAACCATCCATAGAATAGGTAATATGTCCTCTATGCTTATTAAACCAATCGATAACTTTTACTTTTGGTGTTGGATTTACACCTTGAAGTAAATTATACCAATATCTCGCTTGTTGGGCACGGGCTGGTTGATTTGGATTAGCCGGTCTTTCATAATATTTTATGAAAATATTCGCCAAATTTTCAGGGGAATCAGTGCTTACTTTAAATTGATAAAATGTCATCGATGGACAAGAAAATTGTTGATTATTTTTAACTTCCCATTCAATCCGCTTACACTGGGAAATGACATCACGATAGTCTAAGCCATTTGATTTAGCCCAATTAATGAACTTAGTTGCAGGTGTCCATTGTACAAGCCCATAACCGCCATTCATATTGCCGACAATATCACCTTCCCATCTATCAGCAATGATCCCACTTTCAGATTGCATATTGCCAAGAAGAGCGGCTACAGCGGTTTTTGACCATCCACACCCAATTAAGTAAGTCCAAATTTGTGTTGCTGTTTCTTTTTGTCCCATAATATTTTTATCCTTCCTAGATTAAACAATAACGTTTTCGTTTTTGATTTGATGCCAATTTACTGGCGATATACTTCATTTAGATAGTATTTATTTACTTTGCTACAAGCTTTACGGTAGTTGTCATTAACACTCCTTATTTATAAATTAAAGAAAACAAAACTTATTAATTAAGTATAGAAAAAAATCATTACTTAACTAAATTTCCATTGTCTAAATTCAGATAACAAAAAACCCCGCCGAAGCGAGGTCTTAATCGATAGGATGCGTAACACAAAATCTACTCTTATCACACTAACATTGTTTTTGCGTAGCGCACTAATACTTTTTTTGAATTAATAATTCCGGGTGATTCCATTACTTCAATATCCATCTCAAGAGGAACATTTAACATAGCTAAACAGCCTTCAATGAATCCCTCAGCCACTTGCATTTGCTGTCTAATACGTCCCTCACTCACTTTCCATGATTTAGCAATACGACGTTTTGATACCCCATAAATATAATGAGCAACAATTAATTCCAACTCATCTTCTTTTCTAGTTCGTTTTAAATGGGTAATTACACTATCAATTAATAATCCGTCGTCATCACTACACGCAATACGTGAACTAGATGATGGAGGTATTAGACCTTTAAACCCTGCAGCTATTGATGAGTAATCCACACTATTACCCTCATTTGCTGACCATGCTCCCCAACGCGATAAAACTTCCTGCATATCTCTCATGCCTAATACTCCTTGTGCCGTACACACGTTAAATAAATGCACCGATACCTAATGAGCGGTTTAAAAAATGAAATAACAATTCGAGTTGATTACCGTGAGTGGCTTCCCATTGTTTTGGGTCACGGTGTAATTCGTCATGATGAATACGACATAATGGAATGGTGAATAAGTCGTGAGCCTTTGTGCCCATTCCTCCCATGCCATGACCAATAATATGATGCGGATCATCAGCCTGTTGCCCACACACGCAACACGGTTGAGTTTTCACCCATTGGAGCCATTTGGTATTTTCCCAACGTTGCATTTTAGGTTTCAAAAGAAATGACGCTGGTGGCTCAGGATCGACAATAACGTTAATCACCGGCTTTATCGTATCTAATCGCGTATTCATGGCGTCTAATGCTGATACTTCACCAGGAACAATATCCGCTTCAGGAAAACCGCCATGTACTCTGCGTTCTTTGGATTTCTCTGGCCAATCTAATATTCGACATAATATCGCCTCAGGTAATTCATCAACCAATTTATGCATTACGGCAAAGGTGAAAATGTCAGGTATCGTTAATTGATGAACGCCATCTAATCTCAAACGGCTACGTATCGTATCTACAATCCAATTAATACGATTTTTACGCGCTAATTCAGCCACCCATTCAGCGGATGAATGCCGAATATGATTATCGTGATACCAACATGTGCGAATGACGCCTGCTTCATGGAATGTCGTCACTAATTCGTGGTGGTGATAATTATCTTCATCATTATTGACCTGACAGCAATGAATATGACGGGCAACCCATGAGTCCATCGGGGCGTATTTATCCAGAGTGTGAATGACTTTTTTGCTATTCAAAAATTGAATGATGTATTGATTATCCAGCAATGGCTGTTCATCGCCGACTAACGCGCCTGAGGGCAAACCATCTAAACTTTTCGGTACCTCACTAATAATCACCCGACGGTGATGTTTAAATTGCTCAAGCAACTCAATACCAGGCTTAAACAAAACAACGCCAAGCTCTTTTTGAATGTACGGTGTTAGCAATAATTTCATGCGCTCACCTGTTTATTTAGCATCACCATACGGATCAGCTCATCCGTTTTACTCTCAAAAAAGTGCGGTTGTGTTTCACGAGGATTATTCGGGCTTGTCATATTCTTCCCAAACTGACAACCTCTAGCCGTTACAGACCAAAACTCTTTCACTTTGTTGGCGGTTTTCGTGCTTGGTCGTGATAAACGCTCAACAATACCGAGTTCGGCTAACCGCTTAAATGCCTGTGGTGCAGAAATGGGTAAATTATGTTTTTTTATCAATGTTGATAAAGCGACTGTTGGACGGCTTGAACCATCCATAGACCCATTTGGCGCATCAATCGCATAAACAGGCGCTAATTCAGGCAATCCCGCCATTACTTGTAATTTTTGATAAGCGCCTAATTTTGATGAATTCGAGAAGTTTAAACTTTTAGACATGGATTCCAGCAATATCACCCCGGCTTGCACTTTATCACTGATTTTTTCTTGGTGTTGCTGTGTCATTAACGCATCAAAGGTACGAATGACTTTTAAATGAAAAGACGCACTGATCCACATTGCGTAGGCATACACTAATTCCTTGCAAACATAAGTGCCTTGGTTATATCCACCAGCCACGGTAACAATAGGCGCTCCTGTGATCTCAGGAGCGGTGGAAATTTCATCAATTAACTCTTTAGTTTGAGCTAATGAACTCCAGTTTGACGGTTGGTGTCGTTTTTCTCCCCCTGATACGCGATGTAAATCATTTAAACAATAACGACCCGCGATATCTCTACGAACCTGAAAACCATCAATAACAATTAATCCATTCATGCTATTTCTCTCCACTTTTACTCGTGACCGTACATCACGTTTTTATTAAATGGGCGAATAATAATTTCTAATTTTCCACCCTTTACGACTTCCATTAACATCACATCCATGTGTTTTACTTGCTGATCATCTTCCCAAATACCCGCATGGGTTAATGCGTCAAAGGGGGCTTTTAAAAAGTTATCGATGTCTCTGCGCTGTTTTGTCGGAGGATATAAGCGAACCAGGACAGAAACATTTTCTTTAATTGCTTTCGGTTTTTGTTTTAGCTGCTCATACACAGACGCTATGGTGTTAATTCGAAACTTTCGTCCTTTTTCACTAATTAACGTTCTACCTTTAATATTTCGCCAATAAGCGTTAACACTGGGTGGAAATGGCAACGTTAGGGTTAATTCAGGCATAAGTCCCCCACAACCCAATAGCCAGCATGACAACAAACCAGAAACCAACAAACAGCATGTATTTAGTGAGCATTGTTCATCTCCCTTTTATCCCAAGCTTTCAACGCTTCATCAGCGTTATTAGCAATAGGACCTCTTACCGCACGTACTAATGAGTCATACGGCTCTGTGGGTAATTTCCCCATTAATGCAAAATTAGAGGTGGCATGCTTTACCCATTTGAGAGTGGGAAGTCCTCGTTTTTTGGCTTTTTGAATATTGAGTTTTTCAAGATAAATAGATTCACCACATTTACGCTCTTCAATCATGGCGTGATATATACTTTCAGCTGTTTCAATGACTCTGTAACGTAATGGTCGTTCTTCGCTAACTTGGGTTAATGCACCTAGATTGTGAAGATAAGCTAACGCGCGAGATGCTCCCCCTTGAGTGGTATCTAAATCACGAGTAACAAGATCTCGATCTACCAACTCACCTGTTTTGTACAACGCCAAAATTTGCTCTGTGATTTTCATGCAACACCTCGCAATACAAGCCATTTCGCTTGTTCAATACATGTCTTACCGATTTGTTCTAGTTCGCTACGTTGAATGTAATCAAAGCGTTTACCCACCCATGTCTTATCAAATAGAACAATCGCACCGGCAAAAAATGCCCCTGTTGGGGTTTGATCTTGGCTTGATGGTATAAACCATTCGGGGACTTCAAACCCGATACGCCCACGGATAAAGCAAATATGATCTGCGTTTTCTGGCCACCATGTTTCGGATGTTGCTACTTTTAGCAAAAATACATATCGCCCCCCTTTTTCGCGCATCGCTAATGCATGATCCATAATGTGTCGAACACCCGTGATAGCTTGTTTTTCATGATATGAACTACGCGAATAAGGCGGATTAGCGAAAGCTGAACCGCCAATTTCTTTCAGTTTTTCCGACCAATCTTGAGTAAGCGCATTATCCTCAACGGTGTAGAAATGCGGACATTTGCTGTTTTGCTCATCCGTAAATAAATCGAGCGTGAAAGGTCCATAGAGTGAATTGATACCCCAATATAGGTTTTCAGGAGTACACCATTGGTCACCAATTTCCTTTAATTTATGAGCAGATTGGCTTTTTAATTCCTGTAATTTCAGTGCGTAATCAATCATTGCTGAGCCTCCTTGGCAACTTGCTCTGTCGCTTGTTTCCAAATACCACGAAATGAGGCTAAACCCGCGACTTCACTCATACGACCAAGACCATTTTTCTTTGCTTGCTCGACAGCTAATGTTTGAATGCGATTCTCTGGCTTCCACCCTGATGTGAACATTTTTCTAAACGTTTCATCACGTTCAACCGCGTTGATCTCGACGGCCACTTCTCCAGGTTTTAACCATCGACCATTAGCACATTCAGGACGTCCCGCATCTCGCCATTTAATCGCCTTATCTTGATATTCAATGCAATTTTCAGGAATAAATAACGTTTTAGGGCGTAAGTAATCCTGCATTTTTGGATCTTTCTGCCATTTAGCCGTGAGATAATCGATAATTAACATCAGGTCATCAGGAGTAAAACCTTCCGCTAAACGCGCTTTGATGTGACCCGTTGTGGTTTTTCCTTCACGGTATTTAGAATTTGTGATCTGATTAAAATAATTTAAAACTAATTTTTCAGGACGGTTGTCGGGTTCAGTAGGAACCTGACAAGAAGAGTTAGTCTCTGTTGTATTCTCTGAAGTAATCTCTGTTGTATTCTCTGTAAGATCAGGCCATTTTGACCCGTTCAGAACAGCGCATTTTGAACTGTTTGACGGTTTCAATTTGCGCTTATCGATAAGGTCATTTTGAACTGTTCGATTAGATAAGTTATCACCGTTCGATTGGGTCATATTGACCTCTTCGGTCAGCAGGTGATGACCGTAATTAATGGCATAATAATTTGTGCGGTCATGATTCGATTTATTGATTTGCTCAATACGTAAAACACCCTGCTTTTTCAAATTAGTAAAAGCACGCTTTATCGTTGATTCAGAGAAAAATGGAAATTGATTTTTCCACTCTTCAACCGTGTTATAAATCCAACGTGAACCGTCATATTCCACACCTGACGTGGTTTCAGTTAGCCAATATTGAATTTGCTGTAACAACATTGCCTCATTTAAACCTAGGCGTACTGCTAATTCAGGAATAACGACTAAAGGGCGACTTTGTAGTAATAATAAACTCATCTTGCCACCTCATTACTTAACACGAGTGTACTTCTCTCTAAATCGTTGCACGGGTTCGCATTGCGGATCATCACAGCCATCAAGCATAAAAATGACGCGCTGTTTTTCTCTGTCATAACGAACAACATGAACAAGTATCCCTCGTGGATTTCGGTAATATCGGTCAAGGTTATTTGGGTTCTCATTGCTCATGACCTCGCTCCTTGCTGAGAAAATAAAAATCAGCCCATGGTTTTTTAAGTGACTGTCTATCTACCCAATCCGTGTTGTGTGGGTAGTTGTTTGATTGCTCGTCAGACGCTATGATTTCTACATAGCGAAATGACTGACCACCTGAGACAGGTAAACAACGGAATTGCTTTTTAGGTATAAAATGCGCTAATCTACTCATGCTTATTTCTCTTCACACAATTGAAATTGGCAACCCGAAGCCAGAGGCCGTACACCTTTGGCTTCACCCTTTTTAAAGCCCATCATTATTTTTTCTTCCTATGTAATGTGATAAATGCAGTAACAAATGCGCGACCACTGGCAATAACTCTGTCGAGTATTTCGTTAAGCTGTTTTTCCTCATGAGAATCAACAACGCCATCCTCAAGACTTTTTTCTAAATAAATAGCCAACTCACCTTGTTTTGCCCCGACTTTGCTATGCATACGAAACAGTTCAGGTTCATCCAATTCATCCGCTTTAATACGTTCCACCAGCAACATTTCGCTTTCTCGTGCAACGAACTCAGCAAATAACACGGTTTTAGAAATATCTTGCATGGCTAACAGCTCGTTTAAATCAAATGAGCGACAACCGTTTTTTTCATATAATTTGTTGTTGAATGAAGTGAGCGACATGCCCAATGCCCCCGCCATTGCCTCACGCCCACCAGCTGTCACATCACACATTTCTTTCACTACTTGTTTTATTGATTGATTGCTCATTTCCTACCACCATTGAAAAATTCTTGTAGTTAACTGTGTTAAACGGGTTTGTTATTGTATTAATTAGTAACTATTGAGCTAATAACTCACTTAATTCAGGATAAATATCTTGAGCACGAACTTGGTTTCTTGTTGCTTTTACAACTTTCACAACATATTTAGAATCCATTCCACCACCATGAAGCCAACGCCATACAGTAGGTTGAGATACTCCACATAAGGTAGCCAACTTCTGTTGACTTCCAACAATGCGGATTGCTTTCTCTATTGCTTGGTTTTTCATAAATAACCTCAAACGTATAAAAGATGAATAAATAATAGCAATGAGTATTAAGATATTCAATAGCAATTGCGATTTGATTTTTAATACTCAAACTTATAGATTTCGTGACATGAAAACGACAATTGCAGAACGCTTAAAATTAGCGATGAAATCAAGAGGAAATATGACGCAGGCTGCTTTAGCAGAAGCGTCTGGAGTTGCTCAACCTACAATTTGGAGATTGGTAAATGGCAATGCAAAAGGATCTTCAAAATTAGTAGATATAGCTAATGCTTTGGCAGTCAACATTGATTGGTTGGCTAATGGAGTAGGTGAAATGGAATCTCCTAATTCAACCCCACAATATAGAGCTGATAGATCTCTAGAGATTCCTGTATGGGATGAAAATGGGTTTACAGGGGAATTTATATTATCTCCAGTTGGTAAGGCTCTAAAATCATACAAAGCATATATTCTTAAAAAGAATAGTGGTTGTTCGGAAGCCCCTGCGGGCAGTATCGCTATAGTTGACACTCAATTACAACCAGGTACAGATGATCTGGTAATAGCTCAAATAGGTAACTCTTTTTCTGTTTATAAGTTCCTTGAAGGTGGAGCTCAGGGGTTCCTTGCAGTTGATGATTCACGTGTACCATTAATTGATATTTCATCAAGTACTTTACATGGTGTTATTGTTTTTCTAGTACGTGATTTTAGAAGATAGTCTTCACATTTTGCCGTGTTAACGGCTATCTTTTTATAAGAACCTACTCCTACCCTTTCTAAGATCTCCACCATTTCATAATCCTTTAATATGTCATAACCACTGTTTATACATACAGCTTCTAACTATAATGCAAATATTATTTATCAAAATCAAGCTATATCCTCTCTAAATAATCAAAATACTTTAAAGTATTAAATGTAGTTAAAAAGATTTAATTTCCAATATAATCAAACATATAAAACAAAGGCAATAAAAAATTAAAAATAGCATTTGCTATTATCAATACTCATTGCTATATTTTATGCATATAGCATTTTGAATTTTTAGTGTGTTTTAGAGAGAAACGATCACCGCCGAACCAGTAATCATAGCGCCAGATAATTTCACTGATGATGATATTGCTAAATGGATGAAAGAAAAATTGTCGTCGATAAAAGTTCTTGGTGAATTAAACGCAAGACGTGAAGAGCTGGTGGATAAATTATCAAAACTGGATGCTGAAATAGACGAGTACAGAATCAAAGGCGCTATTCATATCCAAAGTAAATGATTTTTATGTGTGAAGAGAACGTGTGAAGAGAAATAATGGCTGGTTGAGTCTTTTACCATTAAAAGGGGTTATGGTGATAATGTTCTGTTCAGTCAGCCATTTTTATAGAGTTAGTTTTAGGATTGGTGAATGCTAAGGCTGATTAGCAGTGGACACTTAACCCACGCGGATACTTGCACAACAAGACCGAAAGTAGGAGATAAGCACCTACCACCAATCACTAAAACTAACTCAATAAGCAAGGGTACTGGCATTATTTATGAAATGTCTTATCAGGATTATATCAATCCGCTAGTGCCCTTTCTTATTATGTGAAGTGCAAATTCATTTTTATTTTTTAATTAGCAACACCAGGGAAATTTAATCTCGATTAATTCGAGAGGGGATCTTATTACCTAAAAATTGTGTGGAGAGAATAATGTCTTATATTGCAACCGCTACAAATAAACATTTCTATTATCTCGATGTACGGCTCGAAGATATAGATATTCAAGATATAGCCAGTGGTCTTTCTAATGAATGTCGTTTCAATGGACAACTTGATAATTTTTATTCTGTTGCTCAACATTCTGTATATACCAGCTATTTAGTTGCGCCTGAATTTGCACTAGAAGCCCTACTTCATGATTCCAGTGAGGCTTATGTCAAAGACCTACCATCACCGCTTAAAAAGCTACTACCTGACTATAAATTAATTGAGTTGCGTATAGAGAAGATGATCCGCAAAAAGTTTGGATTACCTGAAACTATGTCTAACGAAGTTCATTTTGCAGATCTAATGATGTTAGCCACAGAAAAGCGTGATTTAGATATCGATGTAGGTAGTAACTGGTTAATGCTTGAAGGTATTCCAGCAAGTGATTTTGTTGTTAATCCACTCACACCACAACAAGCAAAAGCTCTATTCCTACGTCGTTTTAATGAACTTTATAAAGAGAAAAAAAGCTAATAACCACCAGCATTAACTAATATCTATTTAAACTGTGTACGGACAGTGTGGAGAGAAAATATGCAAATGTTGACTTTAGAGGAGTGGGCACAAGAAAGATATAAAAGTCGCCCACCAAAGTTAGGAACGCTACAACGATATGCTCGTGGTGGCCTGTTCTACCCACCAGCAAGGAAAGAAGGTGGCATTTGGCGCGTGAGAGAAGATGCCGATCTTGTCGGTAATTTGACATCACCGGTTATCAATAATAACGATAACCCTATTTTACAAAGGATCCTCAAAGATGGCTGCCAGACCTCGTAAAAATAACGTCAATATCCCTAATCTTTATCCTTTATTTAGTCGTAAAGCTAACAAGGTTTATTGGCGTTATCGCCATCCTGTAACAGGTAAATATCATGCCCTCGGTGATAATGAAGCCGAGGCGAAAGCAATCGCTATTGAAGCTAATACAAGGTTAGCGGAACAACGTAGCCGACAAGTTATGGCTATTGGTGATCGGGTGGCAAAAATTAAAGGTAAGGAAATAACGGTTAATACTTGGTTAGATAAATACTGGGCTATTCAAGAAGAACGTTTAAAGGAAGGTGATATAAAACCGAATACTTATAAACAAAAAAGGAAACCGGTAGATTTAATGAGGCAAGCCTTATCCATGAAACCATTACCCGCAGTTGATGCCAGAGATATTGCTGAAATTCTTGATGAATATAAATCTAATGGCCAGCACAGAATGGCACAAGTTATTCGTTCTGTTTTAATTGATGTGTTTAAAGAAGCACAACATGCAGGTGAAGTTCCTCCTGGTTATAACCCTGCCCTCGCCACTAAACAACCGAAACGAAAAGTAACTCGCCAACGCCTTAATTTTGATGAATGGAAAAAGATATTTGAGATTGCTGACAAACAACATCGTTATATGGGCAATGCTATGTTACTTGCACTTATTACAGGCCAACGATTAGGTGATATTTCCGCAATGAAGTTTAATGATATTTGGGATGACCATTTGCATATTACTCAAGAAAAAACGGGTACTAAATTAGCTATTCCATTATCACTACGTTCTGAACAATTAAATATGTCATTACGTGATGTTGTTGCTCGTTGTCGTGATCGGGTTATTAGTCCTTATCTTATTCATTACTTTCATACCACTTCACAATCCAAACGTGGTGAACAAGTTACTGCAAATACGCTAACGACTAACTTTAAAAAGGCGAGAAATAAAACGGATATTGATTGGGGAGAAGGAACACCTGCAACATTTCACGAACAACGATCTTTATCTGAAAGGTTATATAGAGCACAAGGTGTAAATACTAAAGATTTACTCGGTCATAAGAACCAAATTCAAACAGATAAATATCATGATGATCGAGGAAAAGATTGGATAAAAATCGTGATTTAATTGCTCAAATTTCAGTTGGTTTTGATAATTCGTTTTGATAACTTTTTGATAACCATTTCAAAATTGACAATAAAAAACGGGAACTAATAAGCTCCCGTTAACTATTTATCAAATCAACAATTACATATGTTTGATAATCGCGTCTCCAAACTCGCTACATTTCAGCAGTTTAGCGCCTTCTAACTGACGTTCAAAATCATAAGTCACGGTTTTAGCTTCGATTGCGCCTTCCATGCCTTTAATGATTAAGTCTGCTGCTTCTGTCCAACCCATATGGCGTAGCATCATCTCAGCAGATAGAATAATAGAGCCAGGGTTCACTTTATCTTGGCCTGCATATTTAGGTGCAGTACCATGTGTGGCTTCAAATAAAGCGCACTCATCACCAATATTTGCGCCTGGTGCAATACCAATACCACCAACTTGAGCGGCTAATGCATCAGAAATGTAGTCACCATTTAGGTTCATACATGCGATAACATCATATTCTTCAGGGCGCAGTAAAATTTGTTGCAAGAATGCATCTGCAATAACATCTTTGACGATGATTTCTTTACCTGATTTTGGATTTTTAATTTTAACCCAAGGACCACCGTCTAACAACTCACCACCAAATTCTTCACGCGCTAATTCATATCCCCAGTCTTTAAAAGCACCTTCGGTAAATTTCATAATATTACCTTTGTGTACTAATGTGACTGAATCGCGGTCATTATCAATAGCGTATTCAATAGCTGCGCGAACTAGGCGTTTAGTTCCTTCCTCTGAGCAAGGTTTAATACCAATACCACACTCTTGTGGGAAACGAATTTTGGTAACACCCATTTCATCTTGTAAGAATTTAATAACTTTATCAGCTTCAGCTGAGCCCGCTTTCCACTCAATACCAGCATAGATATCTTCTGAGTTTTCACGGAAGATAACCATATCAGTAAGATCAGGACGTTTTACTGGGCTCGGTGTACCTTTATAATAACGCACAGGTCGTAAACAAACATAAAGATCAAGTTGTTGACGTAGCGCTACATTTAATGAACGGATACCACCACCGACAGGTGTAGTAAGAGGACCTTTAATCGAAACGCGATATTCACGGATAAGATCTAACGTTTCTTCTGGCAACCAAATATCTTTACCATAGACTTGTGTGGATTTTTCACCAGTATAGACTTCCATCCACTCAATCTTACGTTCCTTGCCATAAGCTTTTTCAACTGCGGCATCAACAACTTTTAGCATTGCTGGCGTGACATCGACACCGATACCATCTCCCTCAATATAAGGAATGACCGGATTATGGGGAACAACAAGCTTACCTTTAGCATCTAGTGTAATCTTAGCGCCATTAGCCGGAACAACTACTTTGCTTTCCATTTACCTCTCCTTTCATATAAGCGCACGCTTTGTTAATTTTTTGTAAGAGACCTGTCAATACTACTTGATTATTCAGCTAACGCCAATCGCTTCTCTTTTAAGGTATAATCAATCTCCCATTTTTCAAAAAAATTAACTATGGCAAATCAATTTAAAAATAACACTAAAGCCCCTAAAAAATATATCCCTTCTCTTCAAAGAAGAAATAAAAGGTCTAGAGGAGAGCGTAAAGTGATTATCTTTAATAAGCCTTTCGATGTATTGGTGCAATTTACAGATGATAGTGGAAGAAAAACCTTAAAAGATTATATTCCCATACCAGATATCTATGCTGCAGGACGTTTAGATAGAGATAGTGAAGGCTTGCTTGTCTTAACAAATGATGGTCAATTACAAGCAAAATTGACTCAACCAAGTAAAAAAACAGGGAAAATCTACTATGCTCAAGTAGAGGGTATTCCTACTGCTACTGCTTTAGCACAATTTAGAGAAGGATTAACATTAAAAGATGGCAAAACATTGCCAGCATATATTGAGATTGTCGAACAGCCTTCTTGGGTATGGGAAAGAGTTCCGCCTATTAGGGAACGTCAAAGTATTCCTGTAACATGGGTGAAAATTACCCTTTTTGAAGGCAAAAACCGCCAAGTTCGTCGAATGACAGCTCATATTGGTTATCCAACATTACGATTAATTCGCTTTAGTATGGGTGATATCACATTAGATAATTTATCATCAGGTGAATGGAAGGAGATTAATTTTGTTTAAACCCCATGTAACTGTTGCATGTATTGTACATGCTGATAATAAATTTTTAGTTGTAGAAGAAACGGTTAATGGCAAAGCGACATGGAATCAACCCGCAGGCCATTTAGAAGCGAATGAAAGCTTAATTGAAGCGGCTCAACGAGAATTATGGGAAGAAACAGGATTAACCTTACCTGTGCAACATTTTTTAAAACTACATCAATGGATTGCGCCAGATAATACGCCTTTTTTACGTTTTCTCTTTTTAATTGAAGCATCAGAGCAATTTGCGACCCAGCCTCATGATAATGATATTGATTGTTGCCACTGGGTTAGTGCTGAACAAATTATTAATAGCCAACAATTACGCTCCCCTTTAGTAAGAGAAAGCATTTTGAGTTATCAACAAGGCGAACCTTATCCTTTGTCATTATTGAGTGTCTTTGGTGAGCCCTTTGTTACAAAATCCTAATCACCACTAAAAAGAAAACAAGAAAACGTATTACTGTGGTGCACCTATGTAAGTCATATGATAAAGTATGGCGCTTATTTTTCCGTAGTGAGATCCAGTCATGTCAGATAACAGCCAAAAAAAAGTCATCGTAGGAATGTCCGGTGGCGTAGATTCTTCCGTTTCAGCCTATCTTCTTAAGGAACAGGGATATCAGGTCGTTGGTTTGTTTATGAAGAACTGGGAGGAAGATGACGACACTGAGTATTGTTCAGCGTCTACCGATCTTGCTGATGCTCAAGCTGTGTGCGATAAGCTTGGTATTGAATTGCTGACCGTTAATTTTGCCGCTGAATATTGGGATAATGTATTTGAACACTTTTTATCTGAATATAAAGCAGGCCGTACGCCTAACCCTGATATTCTATGCAATAAAGAAATCAAATTTAAAGCCTTTTTAGAATATGCAGCTGAAGATTTAGGCGCTGATTATATCGCAACGGGTCACTATGTCCGTCGTCGTGATGTTGATGGTAAAAGTCAATTATTACGTGGCGTAGATAATAATAAAGATCAAAGTTACTTTTTATACACATTAAGCCATGAGCAAATTGCGCAAAGCCTTTTCCCTGTTGGTGAAATGGAAAAACCTGAAGTTCGCAAAATTGCTGAGAAACTTGATTTAGCCACAGCAAAGAAAAAAGATTCTACAGGTATCTGTTTTATCGGTGAGCGTAAATTTACAGATTTCTTATCACGCTATTTACCCGCAAAACCGGGCGCTATTGTCACTGTTGATGGTGAAACGATTGGTCAACATCAAGGGCTGATGTATCACACACTAGGTCAACGTAAAGGTTTAGGTATTGGTGGCACAAAAGAAGGTGATGAGTCACCTTGGTATGTCGTCGATAAAGATGTTGAAAACAATATTCTTGTTGTTGCACAAGGTCATGAACACCCTCGCCTAATGTCTGTGGGGTTGATTGCACAACAATTACATTGGGTATCAAGAGAGCCAATAACAGAAGCGTTTCGTTGCACAGTAAAAACACGTTATCGCCAACCTGATATCTTATGTACCGTTATTCCTCTAGATGAAGATAAAATTGAAGTCCGTTTTGACAATCCTGTTGCAGCAGTAACGCCAGGACAATCCGCTGTTTTTTACCAAGACGAGATCTGTTTAGGTGGCGGTATTATTGAAACTCGTATTCAGGAGTAGATGTGGCTAAAGATTTTCGTGATATTACGCTTGCTTTGGCAGGAATTTGCCAAGCAAGCCGCCTTGTTCAGCAATTTGCTTATCAAGGTAGTGCGAATGAAAATGATGTTGAAGTCATGGTCAATAGCATTTTTAATATCAATCCTAGCTCAACGCTTGATGTTTATGGCAATCAAATCAGTCATTTGAAATTAGGTTTTCAAACACTAAAAGCCATTCATCAAGCGGTGAGAAGAGAGAAATTAACGCTTGAGCTGATGACTTATCAACAAGGTTTAATTAACCTAGAACGCCTTATCAATAAAAATAATGATAGTGCTGAACGGTTATCACAGAAGATTTCACAATTAGAACGCCAAAAAAGCTATTTTGAACCTATGTCAGAGGGTGTATTTAATGCATTAGCAGGCGTCTATGTTGATGCAGTAAGTCCTGTGGGCCCACGAATTCAAGTTCATGGCTCTGTTGAGCTATTAAAAAATCCTATTATTCAGGCTAAAGTCAGAGCATTATTGCTGACAGGTATTCGTAGTGCTGTACTTTGGCGTCAAGTAGGTGGTCGTCGTTTTGATTTTTTACTTCATCAAAAAACAATCCTACGACAAACTGACGAATTTCTCGCTCAATGTTAATACTTTAAAATTCAACCTGGGAGTTGCCAACAATGGAATTATCTTCGCTGACAGCGATTTCACCGATTGACGGTCGTTATGGTAGCAAGACCTCATCGTTACGTACTATCTTTAGTGAATTCGGTCTTCTGAAATTCCGTGTACAGGTAGAAGTTCGCTGGCTACAAAAGCTGGCATCTTGCGCCGACATTAAAGAAGTTCCCGCCTTTGAAAAAAACGCAAACGATTACCTTGATGCAATTGTTGCTAACTTCAACGAAGAAGATGCAACTCGTATTAAAACTATCGAACGCACCACAAATCATGATGTAAAAGCGGTAGAATATTTCTTAAAAGAAAAAGTAGCAGCGATCCCTGCTCTGCATCAAGTTTCTGAATTTATTCACTTTGCTTGTACCTCTGAAGATATTAATAATCTTTCACATGCGATTATGCTAGAAACAGCACGTAAAGAAATTCTATTACCTGCATGGCGTGAATTGATTGATACAATTAGTAAAATGGCGCAAGAATATCGTGATTTACCATTACTTTCACGCACTCATGGGCAACCTGCAACACCCTCTACCGTTGGTAAAGAGTTCGCTAATGTAGCTTATCGTATGGAGCGCCAATATCGTCAACTGAGCCAAGTTGAAATTTTAGGTAAAATCAATGGTGCAGTCGGTAACTATAACGCACATTTAGCTGCGTATCCTGAAGTCAATTGGCACCAGTTTAGTGAAGAGTTTGTAACATCTTTAGGTGTCACGTGGAACCCTTACACTACGCAAATTGAGCCACATGACTATATCGCTGAACTATTTGATTGTGTGAGTCGTTTCAACACAATTCTAATTGATTTTGATCGTGATATTTGGGGTTATGTTGCGCTTAATCACTTTAAACAAAAAACGATTGCTGGTGAAATTGGCTCATCCACAATGCCACATAAAGTAAATCCTATTGATTTTGAAAATTCTGAAGGCAACTTAGGATTAGCAAATGCAGTAATGGGTCACCTTTCAAGTAAATTACCTGTTTCTCGCTGGCAACGTGATTTAACTGACTCGACTGTACTACGTAACTTAGGCGTAGGTATTGGTTATGCATTAATTGCTTACCAATCAACAATGAAAGGGCTTAATAAACTAGAAGTTAATGAAACTCATCTTCGAGGAGAACTTAACTGTAACTGGGAAGTGTTGGCTGAACCAATCCAGACAGTGATGCGTCGTTATGGTATCGAAAAACCTTATGAGAAATTAAAAGAGTTAACACGTGGTAAGCGTATAACAGCAGCTGATATGGTTGTCTTTATTGATGGTTTAGAACTACCTGAACACGAAAAAACACGTTTAAAAGCAATGACGCCTGAAAGTTATGTTGGTTTTGCGACACAACTTGTTGATAAATTGGACTAATTTATTAAACTATAAATTGACAAGGCAGATTTTTCTGCCTTTTTTATTGGGAAAAATTTAACTTAATCAATATTTATTTACGATAATTATGAGAAGATATTAATTACATAATAGATTCATTATGATAGCCCACGTTTATTGAATAAGTTCTTAGTCCTTTCTTATTTGATATTACAAAAGTTTATTTTTACTTATTTTACTCAAGGTTGAATAATGCGGATCTTAATTATTGAAGATAATATCTTACTTCGTCACCATTTATCAGTGCAATTTCGTGATGCTGGCCATCAGGTAGATGCAGCTGAAGATGCTAAAGAGGCTGATACGCTTATCACTCAAGGAGTTCCTGATATTGCTATTGTTGATTTAGGTTTACCTGATGAAGACGGTATTAAACTTATTCAAAGATGGCGTGAAAACAATATCATCTTTCCTATTATGGTTCTAACTGCACGAGAAAGCTGGCAAGAGAAAGTTTCGGCATTAAATGCAGGTGCTGATGATTATGTGACTAAGCCTTTCCATTTTGAAGAAATTGTTGCACGCATTCAGGCATTAATGCGTAGAAACATGGGAATTGCTTCACAAACATTGATTATCGAACCTTTTGAATTGGATTTATCACGTAAAGAGTTCATGATTTCAGGAGAAAAAATTAAGCTAACCGCTTTTGAATACACAATTTTAGAAACATTAATGCGTAAACAGAATAAAGTCGTTAGCAAAGACAGCTTGATGCGTCAGCTCTATCCTGATGCTGAACAAAGAGAAAGTCATACTATTGATGTGCTTATGGGACGTTTACGTAAAAAGATTCTTGAGAAGTATCCTGATGATGTCATTATCACGGTACGTGGGCAAGGCTATCGTTTTGATATGAATATTTAATATGAGTAATAAACCTCGATCTCCTTTTTCATTACGAACGCGTTTTTTACTCGCAACAAGCGCCATTATTTTAGCATTAACACTCTCTTATGGATTAGTCGCTATTGTTGGTTCAGTTGTTAGTATTGATAAAACAACGTTTATGCTAATGCGTAGTCAAAGCAATCTTTACTATAGTTTAACGCAATGGGATCAGGGCAAACTCAATATTGAATTCCCTGCTAATTTAAATAATAACACGTCATTAGTTGTTATTTTTGATGAGCAAGGACACGTTTTATGGACACCGAATGATCTACCTGTATCAATACCCCATAGCATTAATCGAAAATGGCTTAATAAAGAGGGGTTATTTGAAATTTCTGTCGATGTGAAAACAACCCGTTTAATGCTGGAGCAACTGCCTCAATATCGCGCATATTTAAAAAAACTTGATGAATATTCAAGCGATACTTCACTAACTCACTCAGTTGTTATTAATCATTATTCTGCTGAGAATGATATCCCCTATCTTGTTATTGCTGTTATCGACCCTATTCCTCAAAGTATGCAAAAAGTTAGTCAAATATGGGATTGGTTTCTTTACGTACTTCTTGCCAATTTATTACTTGTTATTCCTTTAATTTGGTTAGCCGCTCATTGGAGCTTACGCCCTATAAAAAAAATCATTAATCAAATGAGTGCACTAGAGAAAGGAACTCGTGATACGTTAGATGAAAATCCGCCGACTGAACTAAAAGGCTTAGTGCGTAATCTTAATGTACTACTACGCAATGAACGTAATCGTTATAGTAAATATCGTACAAGCTTATCAGACTTAACCCATAGCTTAAAAACCCCACTTGCCGTTTTACAATCAACATTGCGCTCTTTACGTTTTAGTAAGCAAATGACCATTGAACAAGCCGAACCCATTATGCTTGAGCAGATTGAGCGAATTTCACAACAAGTCGGCTATTACTTACATCGTGCATCTATTCATGGTGACCATGATATTACTACCCGTAAATTACACTCTTTATCAGGTTTATTGGATAATCTTTGCAGTGCTTTAAGTAAGGTATACCAATCAAAAGGCGTTGATATTACATTGAATGTTTCCCCTGAAATCATGTGGTTAGGTGAAAAAAATGATTTTATGGAAATTATGGGGAATATTCTTGATAACGCGTGTAAATATTGTTTAGAGTTTATCGAAATCAATGTTAGTCATAATGAACATGACGTTATTATTACTGTTGATGATGATGGACCGGGTGTAAGCCTTGATAAACGTGAAGCTATTTTTCAAAGAGGCACTCGCGCTGATACGTTAAGACCTGGACAAGGCTTAGGGTTATCAATTGCACTTGATATTATTGAGCAATATAGCGGTAATATTCATCTTGTAGATAGTCCATTAGGCGGTGCTCGCATTATTGTGACATTTGCAGAGCAACAACTTACAACAGAAATAGAATAATTAATTTATCTGTAGCAACTTAACATGATGTTTATTTTGCTGAAAATCTGTTCATTCAAACGTAATGATCCATTGTTACTCACATTGTATAAAGGAATGTTTAGCAGGAAAACTAATTTCATTATATGATGTTTCTAGGCTTCCCGAATTCAGGATATACACAATGGACTATAAACTTAATTTAGATTGGCAATCATTTTTAGAAAGCCATTGGCAAAAGCGCCCTTTATTAATTAAAAACGGCTTCTCTCGTTTTGTTGATCCTTTATCTCCTGACGAACTTGCTGGTCTTGCAATGGAAGATGAAGTAGATAGCCGTCTTGTAAGCTGTCAAGACGGACAATGGGGAGTGAAACATGGGCCCTTTGAACATTTTGAGGGACTGGGCGATAAAAACTGGTCTTTACTTGTTCAAGCTGTTGATCATTGGCACTTCCCTAGTGCTGCACTAATGAAACCTTTCCGTGTTTTACCCGATTGGCGAATTGATGACTTAATGATTTCTTATTCTGTTCCTGGTGGTGGCGTTGGACCACATCTTGATCAGTATGATGTATTCATTATTCAAGGACAAGGCCGTCGCCACTGGCGTGTGGGTGAAAAAATCCCAATGAAGCAGCATTGTCCTCACCCTGATTTACTTCAAGTTGACCCTTTTGAAGCTATTATTGATGAAGAGTTAGAGCCTGGCGATATTCTCTATATTCCACCTGGATTCCCTCATGAAGGTTATGCAATTGAAGAATCACTAAACTATTCAGTTGGTTTTAGAGCACCAAATGCGCGGGAGCTTTTCAGTGGTTTTGCCGATTATGTTCTCGCTAACGATTTAGGTAGCTATCGTTATAGTGATCCAGATTTAACGCCAAGAGATAATCCAGCATTAGTGCAACACCAAGAGCTCAATAAACTTCATGCCATGATGGAAGATTTACTTGCTCAACCGGATGTTTTCCGTCATTGGTTTGGAGAATTTATTTCACAATCTCGTCATGAACTTGATTTGGCAATTCCAGAGCCTTTATACGAAAATTCAGAAATCCATGACTTGATGATGCAAGGTGAAAAACTGCATCGACTAACGGGACTACGAGCTTTACGTGTTGGTGATAGTTGCTTTGTTAATGGCGAACTTATGGATACAACGCATATTGAAGCTGTAGATGCACTTTGCCAATACGATAAGATTGATAAACACCAATTAGGTGATGCATTAACTGATCCTAAATTTATTCGTTTATTGACACATCTGATTAATCAAGGATATTGGTACTTTGACGATTAATATTGATAAAGCATAATGCTTCATCCTGATATGATAGGTTAAGCTACTAATAATATAAAAAAATAATAGCCGATATTTCGGCTATTATTTTATCAATCAATTATATATTGCTAAATTTAAAAACTTGTTCTTTCTTTTTCTCTTTGTGCTGTAATTTCAGCAATACGCATGATAACACTAACCGACGCTTCCATTCCTTCTAAAGAGATAAACTCATGTTTACCATGGAAATTATATCCACCAGTAAAAATATTAGGACAAGGTAATCCACGATAAGAAAGTTGAGCGCCATCAGTACCACCACGAATTGGTTTGATATTAGGCTCAATATTGCAATCAATCATTGCTTGTTTTGCAATATCAATAACATGAGGATATTGAACAACTTTATCATGCATATTGTAATAACTATCATCAATCGTCAGTTCAATATAGCAATCAGGATGTAACCCTTTACCCACTTTTTCCGCAATCGCTATCATTTTTTGTTTACGTTTTTCAAACAAATTACGATTAAAATCACGAATGATATATTGCATATCAGCGCGCTCAACGGTTCCTTTGATGCTTTGTAGATGATAAAAACCTTCATAGCCTTCAGTATTTTCAGGTGTCTCTTCAATAGGGAGTTCTTGATGAATACGGGTAGCTAATCCTAAAGCATTCACCATGACACCTTTTGCACTACCAGGATGTACATTATTACCGACAATTTTGATACCTACAGAGGCTGCGTTGAAGTTTTCATACTCTAACTCACCCACACCACCACCATCAACGGTATAAGCCCAACTTGCTCCAAATGTATTAAGGTCAACATAATGTGCTCCTCGGCCTATTTCTTCATCTGGTGTAAAGGCTATGCGAATATCGCCATGAGGTCGGTTTGTCTCTTTTAACCTGACCATTGCAGTTATTATTTCAGCAATACCGGCTTTATCATCGGCACCGAGTAAAGTTTTACCGTCTGTCGTAATTAATGTTTTACCAATCATTGAATGTAAAATAGGAAACATCACTGGCGATAGCACTTCATCACCGATACCAAGGGCAATATCACCACCACGGTAATTTTCAAGAATTTGCGGTTTTACATGTTTACCCGAAAAATCAGGAGAGGTATCAAGATGCGATATAAAGCCAATAACAGGCACTGGCCAAGAGACGTTAGAGGGTAAACTTGCCATCACGCATCCCTTCTCACTGAGTGTGATATCAGAAAAACCCAGTGTTTTTAACTCTTGTACCAATGCCTTTGCTAATTTTATTTGTCCATCACTACTTGGCGACATTTTTGAAGATGGTTTTGATTGTGTATCAAAATTAACGTATTCAAAAAAACGTTCTAATAATTTATCCATTTTACCCCCTATATCTCTCTAAAGATTATAATAGGGTAGTTTGTAAAATAATTATTGCGTCAAATCAGCTTTCGGATCATTAATTAAATCAAACAATTTATGAATGTAGTTATCTACGATCTGACTTGCAGGACCATAATGTTTTTCTTGAAACTGACTTTCAACCAAACTAGGCTCAAGATTAAGTTCTACAGTATGCGCGCCGGCAAGCTTTGCCTCATGTACAAATCCCGCGGCAGGATAAACATTGCCTGATGTCCCAATAGAGATAAAAACATCAGCTTCAGCAAGTGCTTGGTAAATTTCCTCCATTCCTATTGGCATTTCACCAAACCAGACGATATGAGGTCTTAACGGTGAAGGAAATTGACAACAGTGACAATAATCCGTTGTTTCTAAATTACCTTTCCATTCAAAAACTTGTCTAGATTGAGGACAACGAACTTTTAATAATTCACCATGCATATGCAAAACATGCTGGCTACCCGCTTTTTCATGTAAGTTGTCAATATTTTGAGTCACTAACAAAAAATTCTCTTTACCAAGATATTCCTCAAGTTTTGCTAATGCATAGTGCGCTTGATTAGGTTGAATTGAAGGCTGTTGTAATTGCTTACGACGATCATTATAAAATTGTTGCACTAACTTGGGATTACGCTGATATCCTTCTGGTGTTGCCACATCTTCAACACGATGCTCTTCCCATAATCCATCTTCAGAGCGAAATGTTTTAATACCTGATTCAGCAGAAATGCCAGCTCCAGTTAATACAACAACTTTGGGTAATTTCATTTCATGTTCCGTTTTATGGGTGAGATGAAAATAGCGACAGCGAGAATGCTGTCTTCGTATACTTTTTACCTTACGAAACTTCTTAAGCCGACTATGACGAAATTTGAGTTTCATCAGAACAATCCTTGATTTTCACATTTAAAATATCGTTTTTAAACTGTTACTGTAATCCGTTTTTATACGTTTTTATGTCAATAAACTTATTGCCCACTTAAAATTCTGGCAGGATCAAGTTTAGTTGCTCTGCGAGCAGGATACCAACTGGCAATCAAACTTAGGATAACAGTTGTCACGAAAACGGAAAAAACATCAATCCAATGAATTTCAGAGGGTAAAAAGTCAACAAAATAAACATCCCCTGATAATACGCTGTGACCTGTTAATGATTCGATAAAGGAAACTAAGGGCGTCAAATTATAAGCAACTAAGGCCCCAATAATCACACCAGCAATACAGCCAACCATACCTGATAGTAGCCCATACCACAGAAAAATATTACGAATATGGCTATCTCTTGCACCTAAAGTACGTAAAATCGCAATATCACTACTTTTATCTCTGACTGCCATAATTAGCGTTGAAACAATATTAAAACATGCCACACCGATCACTAAAATCATCGACAAATACATAATACTGCGGATCATCTGGATATCGCTGTACATATAACCATAATCGTTTATCCAACTTTTCGCATAAACATATTCTTGGCTATTGATACCTGCATTATGAATAATTTCATTAACTTGGAAAGGATCAATGGTTTTAACTTCAATACCCGTTACTGCTTGCCCATAATCTAAATATTTCTGAGCATCAGCTAAGGGGATCAGCGCTAATTGGTGATCTAACATGCCGCTTAAGCGGAATATTCCACCAACTTGCAAACGGATACGTTTAGGTTGTAATAATTTAGTAGGATCGTCATTATTCGGAATTAATATGGTTAGCCAATCACCTTTGGCAAGTTTAAGCGCATCAGCAACACCTTGCCCGATAATAATTTGCTGCTTTCCTGCTTTAAAATCTTGCCATGCATTATCTTGTACATAATTAGGTAGTGTACTAATATCCCCTTGTTTATCAGGCGAAACCCCCATAACACTCACAGCCTTAAGTTCTGTCCCTTTCTCTAATAATCCTGTTAATAAAACATAAGGTGCAGCAGCCACAACACCAGGTGTATTTTCAATACGGGGTAATGCTGATTGCCACTGTGTAAAGGGCTGTTTTACCGAATAAATCTGTCCATGAGGAACCACAGATAAAATACGGTTTTTTAACTCTCGCTCAAAACCATTCATAGCACTTAAGCCAATAATCAGTACTGCAACCCCTAACATAATACCCAATGTTGAAATAACTGAAATTAAAGACACCATACCAGCACGCTTTCTTCCTCGTGAAAATCGCAGTGCCGTCACTAAGGCAAGTGGCAAATGAGCCATTATTTCACTCCTGAAATGGTTTCTTGTGACTGTAATAGGCCATCGTTCATTTCAAGTTGACGTTGAAAACGAGCAGCTAATGATAAATCATGAGTAACAACCAAAAATGCCGTTTTTTTCTCTCTATTTAATTTGATTAAAAGCTCGAAAATACCTTCAGCATTTTTTTGATCAAGATTACCTGTTGGTTCATCAGCAAGGACTAAAGCGGGATCATTAACAAGTGCTCGCGCAATTGCAACACGCTGTCTTTCGCCACCAGAAAGCTCTGAAGGACGATGATGAGAACGTTCTTTTAATCCAACGGCATCCAGTAATAACATTGCTTTTTCTTTTGCTTTAGCGACATTTACACCACCAATCATTAAAGGCATAGCCACATTTTCTAAAGCAGTGAAATCAGGCAATAAATGATGAAACTGATAAATAAAACCTAATTCTTTATTACGTAAATCTGCTTTTTCAGTTGAAGACAGCTTATTAAGTGATCCCCCTTTAAAAATAACTTCACCAGACGTTGGTGAATCTAATCCTCCTAATAAGTGCAATAAAGTACTTTTACCTGATCCTGAGCTACCTACAATAGCCAGAAAGTCCCCTTCATTCATGGTAAAAGAGACAGATTTAAGAACTTGCGTTGAAATAGCGCCATCTTGGTATTGTTTACAAAGAGAATGACACTGTAATAAAGGAGAATTACTCATAACGTAGCGCCTCTGCTGGCTGAAGGGTTGCTGCCCGCCAAGACGGGTATAAAGTAGATAAAAGAGAAATAACAATGGCAGAAATGCCGATAATGAAGACTCTTCCCCATTCAAGTGTTGCAGGTAATTCAACACCTTCAGGAATAAGACCAACAGCAGGCATAATAATATTTAATTGACTAGAAAGCAGTGCCCCTAATAATCCACCAGCGATAGCACCTAAAACTCCAGCTCCTGCGCCTTGTAACATAAAAATAGACATAATCTGAGAGCGTTTAAGTCCCATTGTTTGCAAGATGGCAACCTCACCTTGTTTTTCCATCACAAGTAAGGCAAGAGATGTAATAATATTAAACGCAGCCACGGCAATGATAAGGCTTAGTAATAATCCCATCATATTTTTTTCCATTTTAACAGCTTGAAAAAATTCACCTTTACGTTCCCGCCAATCTTTCCAAGTTAATCCTTCTGGTAATGCTTGAGCGCTATATTTTTCGATATTTAAGGGTGTGGTAAAGAAAAGGCGCCAACCCGTAATATTATCAGGCTGATAACGCATTAAACGAGCAGCATCTTGTTGGTTAACAAGCACTTGCGAATTATCAGCCTCACCCCCACTTTGAAAAATACCTTTTACGGTGAATAACCGTTGGCTTGGCATTCTACCCATTGGTGTTAATTGGCTAACACTTGGTATTATTAAACGAATTTTGTCACCAACTTGGGTTTTTAATTGTTTCGCTAAGCCATTACCTATAATGACACCATATTCGCCTGATTTAAGTGCAGAAAAATCACCAACTCGAATAAAAGAAGCAAGTGGTTCATCTTGTTGTCTTTCTACACCTAACATGACGCCGACACTAATGTTATTTTTGCTTTGTAAAACAACATCTCCTTCCACTAAAGGTGTTACATTGGTGACATCCTCTCGTTTTGACAAGGTTTTTGCCACCGTTTCATCTTTAGGAATTTGTCCATTAGGTGTTGTGACAATGGCTTGAGGAATATAAGCTAATATGCTGTTTTGCAATGACTGCTCAAAACCATTCATGACTGATGTCACAGTGATAAGTGCAGCTACGCCTAGCATAATGCCTAAAGCAGATAGCCATGAGACGAAACGACCGAATTTATCGACCGCGCGACCCCGCATATACCGGAGCCCTATGAAAAATGAGACAGAATTGTACATGAAATCTGTGCTGTTCCTGTTGCTAATGCGAAGTGTTCAGGGATAATAAAGGGTAGTCTTACTGAATGGAACCACTCTATTCCCAAACTGTGGTTTTTTCTTTTATCTTAACCTGCCCGCCAGTTTAAGCTTTAGCGAATACGCTGAAGATATGTTGGGAGTTAACTACAACCAAGAGTTCACATTACACGCTATGTCCTCAGAATATCGTTATCAACTTCCTGTAAAACAAGGGGATACTCGCCAGCTAGGTCAGCTGACAGGTGCCGCTTGTGCCCTAGAATGCGCCGATATCATTAAACGTCATTCTGGATTAGTCGTTCTTGTCACGCGTGATATGCAAAATGCATTACGGCTACAAGATGAAATCCGTCAGTTTTGTGATTATCCAGTAGAGACATTATCAGACTGGGAAACACTACCTTATGACAGTTTTTCACCACATCAAGAAATTATCTCTAATCGCCTGTCTACGCTATACCGTATTCCATCACTTCTCAAGGGAATTTTAATCTTACCCGTCAATACGTTAATGCAGAAAGTCTGTCCAGCAGATTATCTCGCAAGTCATGCATTGGTCATGCAAAAAGGTGAGCAACTTTCTCGTGACAATTTGCGTAAAACCCTTGATGAGGCCGGTTATCGCCATGTAGAGCAGGTATTAGAACACGGCGAATATGCCACACGAGGCGCCTTACTTGACCTCTTTCCTATGGGAAGCGAATTTCCTTATCGCATTGATTTTTTTGATGATGAAATCGATAGCCTACGCACTTTTGATGTAGATACACAAAGAACATTAACCGAAGTTGAGCAAATCAATCTGCTACCTGCACACGAATTTCCAACTGATGCTAATGCAATCGAAAACTTTAGAAGTCACTGGCGTGAGCGTTTTGATGTAAGACGTGATCCTGAGCATATTTATCAACAAGTAAGCAAAAATGTATTGCCTGCGGGTATCGAATATTGGCAACCTCTCTTTTTTGATAAGCCACTTTCTACTCTCTTTTCTTATTTTCCTGAAAATACACTGTTAGTCACACAAGATTTGCAGGATTACACAGAGCGATTTTGGCAAGACATCAATCAGCGTTATGACAGTCGTCGCGTTGATCCTATGCGTCCTTTACTTGCGCCTGATGATATTTGGCTTAATGTTGATAAGTTTAATCGTGAATTAAAGCAATGGCCACGTATTCAATTAAAGCAGGATATTTTACCCGAAAAGACAGGTCAAACTAATTTAGGCTATGAACCTTTACCTGATTTAGCGATTAATGCACAAAGTAAATCACCGTTAGATAATCTACGTCGTTTCCAAGAACAATTCTCAGGTAGTATCATTTTTTCAGTTGAAAGTGAAGGTCGTCGAGAAACTGTTCAAGATCTATTATCACGTATAAAAATCGCGCCTAAACAGATCATAGAATTATCAGATGCCAACGAAAAAGGTTTCTATTTTATTGTTGGTGCTGCTGAGCATGGCTTTATTGATAACTACCGCCAGTTAGCGTTAATCTGCGAAAGTGATATGTTAGGTGAACGCGTTAATCGTCGTCGTCAAGATAATCGCCGCACAATCAATACTGATACCCTTATTCGTAATCTGGCTGAATTAAGCGCAGGACAGCCTGTTGTTCATCTTCAACATGGTGTGGGTCGTTATCAAGGAATGACAACGCTTGAAGCGGGAGGTGTTAAAGCTGAATACTTGATGTTAACTTACGCAGGTAATGACAAGCTATATGTGCCAGTCTCTTCTTTACACTTAATCAGTCGTTATTCTGGTGGTGCTGATGAAAACGCACCTTTGCATAAATTAGGTGGCGATACATGGACTCGTGCTCGTCAAAAAGCCGCAGAAAAAGTACGTGATGTCGCGGCTGAATTATTAGATGTTTATGCAAAACGCGCCATTAAAACAGGTTTCGCCTTTAAAATGGATAGCGAGCAATATCGCGCATTTCGCCAAAGCTTCCCTTTTGAAACAACACCTGATCAAGAAATGGCAATTAATGCCGTTTTAAGTGATATGTGCCAAGCCACAGCAATGGATCGTCTAGTTTGTGGTGATGTCGGATTTGGAAAAACAGAAGTGGCGATGCGTGCTGCCTTTTTAGCGATTAGCAATAACAAGCAAGTTGCTATCTTGGTGCCAACAACGTTACTCGCACAACAGCATTTTGATAACTTCCGTGATAGATTTGCTAACTGGCCTGTCAATATTGAAATGATTTCGCGTTTTCGTAGTGCTAAAGAGCAACAGCAGATCACAGAGAAATTAGCAGAAGGTACGATTGATATTGTTATTGGTACTCATAAACTATTGCAATCTAGCATTCAATGGAAAGATTTAGGCTTACTCATTGTTGATGAAGAGCACCGCTTTGGTGTTCGCCATAAAGAACGTATTAAAGCAATGCGTGCTAATGTCGATATTTTAACATTAACAGCAACGCCAATACCTCGAACGCTTAATATGGCAATGAGTGGTATGCGTGATCTCTCTATTATCGCGACACCGCCAGCGCGTCGTTTATCTGTTAAAACATTTGTGCGTGAATATGATGATCTCGTTGTTCGTGAAGCAATATTGCGTGAAACATTGCGCGGTGGACAAGTTTATTATCTTTATAACGATGTTGAAAATATAGAAAAAGCCAAAGAACGGCTTGCTAAATTAGTTCCTGAAGCCAGAATTGGTATCGGTCATGGTCAAATGCGTGAGCGAGAACTTGAGCGAGTCATGAATGATTTCCATCATCAACGATTTAATGTACTGCTTTGTACTACAATCATTGAAACGGGAATTGACGTTCCTAGTGCGAATACCATTATTATTGAGCGTGCTGATCACTTTGGTTTAGCTCAATTGCACCAATTACGCGGTCGTGTTGGCCGTTCTCATCATCAAGCTTATGCTTATTTGCTCACCCCTCATCCCAAAGCTATGACAAAAGATGCGCATAAACGCTTAGAAGCGATTGCCTCTCTTGAAGACTTAGGTGCAGGATTTGCATTAGCAACCCATGATTTAGAAATTCGAGGTGCCGGTGAGTTGCTAGGTGAAGATCAAAGTGGCCAAATGAATACAGTTGGCTTCTCTTTGTATATGGAGTTACTAGAAAGCGCTGTAGAGGCTTTAAAAGAAGGTCGTGAACCTTCATTAGAAGATTTAACGAATCAGCAAACTGAAATTGAATTAAGAATGCCGGTTTTACTGCCTGATGATTATATTCCTGATGTCAATGTTCGACTCTCTTTCTATAAACGTATAGCAAGTGCTAGTGATCTTAGTGAATTAAATGACCTAAGAGCAGAGCTTATTGATAGATTTGGTACATTACCTGATGCAGGGCGAAATCTATTACGTAATGCAGCTATTCGCTTAAATGCAATGAATTTAGGCATCACTCGTATTGAAGCGCATGACAAAGGTGGATTTATTGAATTTGGCGAGAAAAATAGTGTTGATCCAAGCTATTTAATTAGCTTATTACAAGAACAACCGATGATATTCCGCTTAGATGGTCCATCAAAACTAAAATTCATTCTTGATTTAACACAAAGAGAGAAAAGACTCACGTTTATTGATGACATGTTAACTTCATTTAGTGAGCATAAATTAAAATCATAAAATCTACATTTTTAAAATTATGATATTTTAAGCGATACCCCAAATGTTAATCATTAACTTTGGGGTATTTTTATCATAAACGTATAACGTGTAAGCATTATTTACACTATTTTTCGTCTTTTGCTCCCCATTTATTTAATGTGTATATAAAATCATGTTGAATAAAGAAAGAATAATAGTGTCGTGTTATGGAAATAATTTCTACAGAACTTTATCTGTTTTTGCCATTATCAATTAATTACCTAAAAACTTTGTTTACTCTTTTAGGCAAGGAATATTTTCATTTAAGATACAATATGGCTCTTGAGTTAGAATAAGCCGACCTTTCTTATCTAATGCGATTAGCTCTCCTGGCTTAAATGTTGTGCGCACTTTTCCTGGTGTTCCATCAATTGTATAAAGAACATCATAACCAATCACTCTTCTCTCTTGACGATAAATGGGTACACACTCTTTAAAATCCGGATAAGGAAATCGAGAGGCAGTTCTTTTATTTAATGTTTCAATAATATAAAAAACTCGACACTCATTTTCTGCAGGATGAAAACGAGATAAGTTTTCTGGTGAAAAAGGTGTAGGAAGACCAATGCGATGGCAATATTCTTCTGTTACAAAAACAGTTGATTTAATGGGTGTAGCAGACACCACATAGGCAAATTGAGGTTGAGAAAAAATCCATCGCCATGCAATAAATAAAAGTAGCACTAATATGGCAATCACACCTATTAGTGTATATTTTTTAATATTAACACTCACTTTTACCCCTTTTTATCCGCTGGATCCTTAAGATGCTAATTTCAAGTATTATTGTGTTTTATTCTATAATCTCCTTGAAACAACAGGTACTTAATAGAATATGTCTGTTTTACTTGGTAGCTTTATTAATTTCCTTACTAGATAATATAATAAATAAAACATGCATCGATAACATGCTAAAAACACGACTTATTTTTGTTTTAATTACTTAATTAATCATGTTCATTTTTAAGCTTTTTGATTTAAAATAATGCCCGCTCTTTTCCAAAATAATCATTATTAAATGATGCTCTTATATCAACACAACAACACTTATTTAACATTTAATAACAACACTATTATGCTAATTAATTTTAAAGTTTAAATACATATATAAATAAATAAAAGTGTAACAAATTAAATCTATAGACAAATTAGCTTAATAATGTGCTATTCCAATTTATTTATAGAGGAATATATTAACACTTTGTTACATAAATTAATGAACGTAATACCCCTTTTTTATTTGAGAAAAATCTTAATTTCATTTATTAAATAATATTAATATAAATTGCATATATATGGTTAATTTAATATTAATTAACTAATTGTATTTATAATTACTTTAAAAACCTTTAGAGTTATTTGATAATTTTAAAATAAATAGACTAATCGACTGAATGTTTATTCTAATTTGTATAATTTGGTTATGACAACGATGCCATTTTTTTTGTGCTAAATAGAAAGCATAAATAACCCTCATGTGATATGAGGGTTATTATTGATACATTTATCTATAATATTTAAACGAAAATATATAATTAATGTAGCTTGAGTTTTGGCCTAATCACGCGATTAATAGAACCAACTAACATCATCAATCCTGTTTTTGTATAACCATGTAGTGCGATTTGATGCATACGATATAAAGAAATATACACAATTCGTGCAATACGTCCTTCTATCATCATGTCACCTTTCATTAAGTTGCCCATTAAGCTTCCTACCGTACTAAATTTCGATAAAGAAACTAAAGAACCATGATCTTTAAACACATATTCTTTCAGTGGTTTGTTTTTCATGATAGCGACAATATTATCATAACAACGACTTGCCATTTGGTGAGCTGATTGTGCTCTTGGTGGTACAAAGCCCCCTTCTTTTCTAGGGCAAGATGCGCAGTCACCAATCGCAAATATCATGTCATCACGCGTTGTTTGTAATGTAGGTTTTACAACAAGCTGATTAATTCGGTTTGTTTCAAGCCCTGCAATATCTTTCATAAAATCAGGTGCTTTAATTCCGGCAGCCCAAACCATAAGATCAGCATCAATATGTTCGCCGTCTTTTGTATTTAATCCTGTTTCATCAGCACTTGTGACCATCGTATTTGTCATAACTCTGACGCCTAACTTAGTCAGTTCCTGATGAGCTGCACTTGAAATACGCACTGGTAATGCAGGTAAAATACGCTCACCAGCTTCAACTAACGTAATATTAAGTGCAGATGGTGCTAACTTTTTCAGTCCGTAACTATTAAGTTGACGAACTGCATTGTGTAATTCAGCTGAAAGCTCAACACCAGTAGCGCCTCCACCAACAATCGCAATATTCACTTTGCGATCTTCTTCTTGAGCCATTTCATCAGCAGAATATTTTAAGAATAAATTCAGCATTTCATTGTGGAACCGATTTGCTTGCTGTGGGCTATCTAGAAAAATGCAGTTTTCTTTAATTCCTGGCGTTCCAAAATCATTGGATTTGCTACCTAGCGACATAACAAGAATATCGTAATCTAGTTTGCGTTCTGGTACTAGAAGCGCCTGATCTTCATCATAAATCGCCGCTAATGTAATATTTTTTTGCTCTCTATCAAGCCCAATCAGTGAACCTAATTGAAAATTAAAATGATGATTATGTCCATGCGCTAAATAACTTAACGCATCAACACCATCATCCAGTGAGCCTGTTGCCACTTCGTGTAGCAAAGGTTTCCATAAATGGCTATTATTTCTATCGACTAATGTGATTTGTGCTTTTTGTCGACGACCTAATTTGTTACCTAATTTAGTCGCAAGCTCTAATCCACCAGCACCACCGCCGACGATAACAATTTTTGTTAATGACATGTAACGTCACTCCATAAAGATATTTACTGTTGTTATTTAAATAGGCTTAGTGAAATCCACTTAAATAACGACAGTTAAATCGTTTCTTTCATTATTTTTGTTCTAAAACAAGTCATATGGGTAGATGGTCATACCAAACTTGATTTATATCAAAAATATTTGAAAATTCATATCTCTTTTTAGAGAAAATAGACGGTCTCTAAATGAATTAGCACAAATATGATAAGATAAAAAAGAAAAATAACTCTATTTATCAATTCATTATATAAACAATGAGAAAAAGAATGATTCTCAATGTATTACATGAAAAGTAAACAGAAAATTGTGCTTAAAAAAGTCTATAAATAATAGGCAGTGATAAAGGCGGGGGATTAAAAAGGCTAAAAAATGAGTAGCATAAATCTACTCATTTTTAATCGACTACTTGCTGTTAAAAGCTTTTATTTTAAACAAATATTCTGAAAGGCTTTTAAATTTATGTGTTTGGGTTTCATCCCATAAAATATTATAGTAAGGGGATAGCTCATCAGAAGAGCGTTGATTGTCCAATATTCCATCATGACGAGATAAAATGACTAGCGCATTGTCTTTATTTTTTTCACGAAAATGTTGAGTACATTTCGTTTCAATATCTAAATACTCTTCAGGTCTATCAATTTTATCGGTCATATTCTCATAAGGGAAAAGATTAGGATTAATCAATACCTGACGAATATTACATAAAAAACCAATGCGTTCAGCCCAATACCCACCTAACCCTACACCACAAATTAATACAGGATCTTGGGTAGATTTAATGACTTTATCCGTCTCTTTAAGCAAATGATGCATATCATGACGAGGATGCAATGTGCTGTAGCTTAAAAAACGAACATCAGGGTCAATAAATTGTAACTGTAGAACTTTTTCATGATTTCCAGGACTCGTCGAATCAAAACCATGTAAATATATAATCATGCGCGCTCCTGCCACTGCTCCTGTAATTGAGTCAGCAACTGATTCGCTTTTTTCCAACGATCAGATGATTGCAGCTCATTTAATGTGTAACGACCTCGATGATGGTACAACGCAGAAATTCTTTCTGCTTTGACTGAGGACAGGTTATCTAACACACTTACCGCCCCTTTTCGGTTATTACACACTAAAAGCATATCGCAACCTGCATCCAGAGAGTGTTGCGCCCTTTGCGCATAACTTCCCATAATAGCAGCGCCTTCCATTGAAAGATCATCTGAAAAAATTACACCTTGGAAACCGAGTTGTTCACGTAATATTGATTTTAGCCAATATGAAGAACCACTCGCAGGGCGTTCATCAACCTGAGAATAAATAACATGTGCTGGCATAATCGCATCTAATAGCTGACGCTGAATAAAATCTTTAAAGATAGACATATCTTTCTGACGAATATCATCTAATGATCGCTCATCGCGAGGTGTTTCTTTATGAGAGTCTGCTCTAACTGCACCATGACCAGGAAAATGTTTACCCGTTGATTTCATGCCTGCTGAACGCATGCCTTTAATAAAGTTTTCTGCCATTTGCATTGCAACGTCAGGGGATTCATGAAAAGAACGCTCACCAATAGCAATACAGTTATGGCCTAAATCCAATACAGGAGCAAAACTAATATCAATATCCATCGCAATCATTTCAGAGGCCATTAGCCAACCTGCTTCTTGCGCTAAATAGCGTGCTTCATAGCTGTCATTTAAAGCTGCATACGATTGAGCTGCTGGTAAGCGAGTAAAGCCATCACGAAAGCGCTGTACACGACCACCTTCTTGGTCAACAGCAATGACTAAGCGCTCATGAGAAGCATCACGAATTTGACGTACAAGCTCATTTAGCTGTTCGGCATCATGGAAGTTTCGGGTAAAAAGGATCAAACCACCGACAAGGGGATGCTTTAAAATTTCGCGCTCCTCATTGTCGAGTACATAACCTTCAACATCAAGCATTACAGGACCCATAACATTCCTCACTTTGTAATGATAATAAGATAATATCTTTAACTAATCAGACTAAAATAGTCACGTAAAGGTTCAGACATGACTAAAAATGACTCATTTTTTGTTTGTTGCCAACGAACTTCATACCACATTAGCATCATATAAAAAATGAATGGTTTCCTTGAGAGAATATGCGATTTTATTTTTTCTACTGATGAAAAAATTATCTCTTCTTGACGATTATGATGATAATGATAAGAACAATAATAGTGCAAAAATCGGCTTTGTTGCATATCATCAAGTTGGTTGATAGCAAAAAAAGACATCAATGAATCAGCGATATCAATATCAGCAGCATATTCCCAATCAATAAATTTTATACCTTGTTCGCTAAGAAGAATATTCTCAGGATGTAAATCCATGTGAGCTGGCGCGTACTTTATGAGATTGCGACGTGGTTGACGTAAAAAGTGCTGATGCAATCGTAGCCATCTAGGTGATAAACGTCGTTTATCGATGTGATACCAATAAAATGAAAGTTCATGCCATAAGTTAAGAGGAAAACCAAAAGGAGTACGTTGATGCAACATTGCCACTTTTTCAGCTAATGGCTGCATATAGCTATCAAAAAGCTGTTGATGTGTAGGATGCTGACCTTGCTCCCAATGAAGAAAAAACCATTCTCCATCACTCATCACAATATGAGGTGATAAGCCAGAACTTTTAAGTTGCTTTAAAATCGAGTGCTCTTTTTGGGCGTTAACAAATAATGTTTTTTTCTCGGCATTATAATGACGAGCAATCCAATTAATTTCATCTTGTTGAATATGAAAAGAACCACCACCAAGCCCTGATAATGCAGTGATTTTCCACTCGCTTAATACCTTAGCAGGAAACTGTTTTTGTAAGGTATTAAGCAAGCTTTTGTAATGAGCGTTACTCAACGTTATGGCGACCATTCCATAGAATTTCACCTGAGCTAACAGACATTAATTGCATGCTGATCACACGGTTATCTTTTTTACCATCAACAGTGGAAACAAGAATATAATCAGCTTGTAAATAACGCGCTAAGCCAATAGCAGCACTACGAAGCCCTAAACTATCTTCACCAGATAAACCTAATGCTTTTCTTGCTGACATCATTTGTGTATATGGCACAGTTTGTAATGCGCTAATATTATTTATAGCTTCAATAATTGCATTGGTCGCATTTACAGTTTGGATATTTCCACCTGAATTATTTTTTACATTATCAACAACTAATAATTTCCCTACGCCTAAATCATCAGTGACAGACATTTCTCTAATTAAAGGCTGGATTGTCGCATTCCAATTGATTTGAGTTATCTTTGGTGGTGTAGGAACAACCTCGATAGGTGGCTCTATTGGTTTTTCTGGCTCAACTGGCTCTGTTGGTACTGTCGGCTCAATAGGTGCTGGTGGCTGATGTACAACAGAAGGACAGCCTGCAAGTAAGAAAACAGACATCACCACAAATAATATTTTCTTCATACTACTTTCACCTTATCCTAAATAAAAAGGTATACCCTGACATAACTGATTGTTTGATTGGGAATATCAGCACTAATTTTTGTATCACCATCACCAGGAACAAGAACATCATTAACACGTCCAGCTGGAGATATTTCTAATCCTTGTTCGTTATACCAATAAAAACGATAACGAATAGAAACAGGATAAGATTGCGTATTAGACAATGTTACTGTGGCTTGTGTCCCCTTAGTATAGCGCTCTAATTGCGGTTTTCCTGCTACCACTCCCGCGGCTAACACAGAGGGCTCCATAACGATGGCTTGTTCGCGATTAAAGTAGAGTTTATTTCCAGAATGAGATGATAAGCATCCTGTCATTAGTATTGACATAAATAGTACAATAAGTAATAAAAAAAGCGTGTTACCTTGTCTTATCATACCTCATTTCCTGTTATTCGCTTTTGTTGTTCTATTTTAGTGTAGTACCCGATAATCAATCAGAGACAAAAATAGATGCTGTATTATTATTTACTTAATAATGGGCCTAATGATTTTCCACCCAATAAATGCATATGAATGTGAAAGACTTCTTGCCCACCATGTTTATTGCAATTTATAACAAGACGATAACCATCTTCTGCAATTCCCTCTTCTTTTGCTATTTTTGCGGCAACAACGAAAAGGTGTCCTAATGTTTGCTCATCTTCTGGCGTTACATCATTCACAGTTGGAATAAGTTTATTAGGGATAATGAGAATATGTGTTGGTGCTTGTGGTGATATATCACGAAAAGCGGTAACTTTATCATCTTGAAAAACGATATTCGCAGGAATTTCACCACGAATAATTTTACTAAAAATAGTTTCTTCGGCCATTTTCATCACCCTTTTATGTTTGGTTTTACTGACTTTATTTTAAATAGGTAAATTATTAATATGGAACAAATTCGCAAAATTACGTGTTGTTTGAGCGGCTAACTCTTCAACGCTAACCCCTTTTAATACCGCCATATATTCTGCAACATCTCGCACATAGGCGGGTTGGTTTTCTTTGCC
Organism: Proteus myxofaciens ATCC 19692; assembly: GCF_001654855.1. Lineage (GTDB taxonomy): Bacteria > Pseudomonadota > Gammaproteobacteria > Enterobacterales > Enterobacteriaceae > Proteus > Proteus myxofaciens. The sequence continues at coordinate 18,754 of NZ_LXEN01000150.1, read as the reverse complement.
ACGATAAGGAACTGGTGCTAAATAAGGCGAATCTGTTTCAATTAAAATTCTATCAAGTGGAACAACACGTGCTGCTTCTCTTATTTGCTCTGCATTTTTAAATGTTACAATTCCTGAAAAAGAGATGTACATTCCCAAATCAAGTAACTCAATGGCAGTTTCTTTATCTTCGGTAAAACAATGCAAGACTCCACCGCAATCTTGCACTTTCTCTTCTCTTAAAATAGTAAGAGTATCTTCACGCGCACTACGTGTATGCACAATAACGGGTTTATTAACGTCTCTACCAATACGTAGATGTTCACGGAACATTTCACGTTGTAATTGAGCATTATCTTGTTGATAGTAATAATCTAGTCCTGTTTCTCCCAACGCTACGACATCATCTTGTGCAGCTAAACAGGCAAGCTCTGCAACATCATGACCTTCATCTAGATTTAGTGGATGCATACCACAAGAAAAAGAAATATTGTCACGTTTACCAATTAGCGTTCGCATATGTTTAAATCCGGGTAACGTGGTTGCTACTGCTAACATATATTGCACGTCTCGTTGCTGTGCTTTATTGATAACATCATCAATATTTTCATGGAGTTTTTCATAATCTAAGCAATCAAGATGGCAATGTGAATCAACTAAAAACATAACGTACTCTCATTTTAAAACTGTTGTTTATTGGGTATCACGGCTAGGTCTACCTATATCGAAAATAATTAACGTGATACCGCTAATTGGCGTTCCCAATCTAATAGCTGTTCTGCTAATAATAACTCTTTATTCAGTGATGGTATGGTCATAAGTTGATGGCGACACGTTTTTAAGCCATCAATCACCGTTAGCAAAACAGATGATGGAAGTTGTGATAAAGCAATAATTAAAGGTTGCCTATCTTGATTGACACAATACGCTTGCGCATGAGCTTGAAGCTTTAATGCATCAATTAATAATGAGAGTAACCAATATAGTCGTTTTTCTGCATTATCTTGATTTAATTGAGGCAAAAGCGCATATAAATTGTGTTGTTGCAAGCTACCATATAACGCTTGGCAAAAGGTGTCTCTTTCTTGCCATTCATCTTTTAATAAAGAAAGCGCTAAAACAGGTGCACCTTGAGATAAATTTAAAGCCGTAATGCTATCGGCATAAGTACTTGAAGCTAACTGTTGATGTAGCCAATGAGCCGCTTGTTCAAGATTAGGTGAGGCCAAATGATAGCTAAAACAACGACTACGTAATGTTGCCAATAATATCTCTGGTTGTTGGCAATTCAGTATGAAATAGGTATTTTCTGGTGGCTCTTCTAACGTTTTCAGTAATGCGTTGGCAGCCGCTTCTGTTAACGCTTGTGTATCTTTAATCCAAACAACTCTAGCACCGCCTTGTTGGGCACGGTGTTCAAGCTTTTCAGTTATTTTTCTTACTACTTCAATACCAATTGACGATTTACCTTTTTCGCATGAAATAACATGCCAATCAGGATGTGTTTCTGCCAACATGAGTCGGCAACTATGGCACTCATTACAGCTTTTTAATCCTTGTTTATTCTGACACATTAACCAACGACTTATGCCATAAGAGAGTGCTTCAATTCCCATTCCTTGTAGTGCATGGAGTAAAAGCGCATGATGTCCACGCCCTTCTTGATACATGCTGATAAGTTGTCGATATGCCTGATTTAGCCAAGGATACCAATTCATAGTGATTTATTTTCCTGCTGAGCTATCCATGCCAATAATGTATCTCGAATATCGGCTTGTACTTTATCTATCGATTGCGAGGCATCTATAGTGATAATCGATTTATCATCCTTTGCCAAAGCCTGATAGCGTTCACGAGTGCGGTGGAAAAACGCCATTGATTCTTTCTCAATTCTATCGAGTTCGCCTCTTGCTCTCGCTCTTGCAAGGCCAATTTCAGGTTCTAAATCAAGATATAAAGTAAGATCCGGTTTGAAATCACCTAATACCGTATCACGTAACGATAGCATTAAAGATTTATCAAGATTACGACCGCCACCTTGATAAGCTTGAGATGAAAGATCGTGCCTATCACCTATAACCCATTTACCTGAAGCTAAAGCAGGTTTAATCACATTTTCAACAAGTTGAACTCGTGCTGCATACAGCATTAATAGTTCTGCTTTATCTGTCACTTTTTCGCCATCAATACCTTGCTTGATTAATTCTCTTAGTTTCTCAGCAAGTGGTGTACCACCAGGTTCACGCGTAAAAGCAAGATTGGTAATACCTTTTTGCTTTAACGTATCAACGACAGTTTGAATTGCGCTGGTTTTACCTGCACCCTCTAGTCCTTCAATAACAATAAATTTGCTGTTGTTCATAATTATCTTTGCTGTAAGCGTCGATATTGGGCGACGGCTTTATTATGTTCCGTTAATGTTGTTGAAAATTTATGACCACCTGTGCCATCAGCGACAAAATAAAGATAACGCGTATCGGCAGGATGGGCGGCAGCTTTTATTGAAGCAACACTTGGCATTGCTATTGGTGTGGGTGGTAACCCATCAATTTGATAAGTGTTATAAGGAGTATAGCCATTTAAGTCACTGCGATAAATCGTGCCACGATATTTATCACCTAATCCATAAATAACAGTTGGATCTGTTTGTAATCTCATATTCTTTTTTAAACGATTAATAAAAACAGATGCCACTTTTGTTCTTTCCGCTTCAATTGCTGTCTCTTTTTCAATGATCGAGGCCATTATCAACATTTCATAAGCAGAATTATAAGGTAAATCACTATCGCGCTTAATCCACTCTTCTTCTAATGTTTTATTCATTTGTTGATAAGCGCGTTTTAAAATTGCGACATCACTCGTACCTGCGGTGTAATGGTATGTATCAGGCGCAAACCACCCTTCTAAATTTTCTATTTCAGGCTTGATACCAACTTCTTGACGAAATTTTTCACCATCCATTGATGTAGAAACAATGCTTAATTCTGGTGCTTGTTCAAAAATAGCGTTCCAATCACTAAGCTTACTTCCTTCAATAAAACGAATAGTGAATTGGGCTTCTTTGCCACTTTCAATTAACAATAAGATATCTTCAAGTGTCATACCTTTCGTTAAACGATAAGTACCTGCTTTAAATTGGCTCAATTCTGGTTTTATTTTTAGAAAAATTTGAAAGTAACTGCCCTCTTTTAAGAGCTTTTCTTTAATTAATAGCTGTTCCATAGCAACACGCCCCGTACCTGCGGGTACAGTCAGTAGTTTTTCATCTTGTGTTACAACAACGCTATTTTCAAAGCTACGAATATTTTGCATAACATGTAGTGCTATCGCGCCTAACGCAATAATAACCACAAGCAAAACTATCCACACTATTTTTTTTCTCTTCATTGACGACTCATTAAACTCTATTCAAGTGATAAACAGTGTTGTAAAACAACATGATAATAATCTCTATTAGGATATTCAAAGTGCTTATTCTCTGAAAAATGGATGCAATTAACAGGAATAACTGGCATCAGTGTGTTTGTTAACCAAATTTCATCTGCATCATAGAGTGTTTCTGTTGTTACATTGACAATATTCATCCCCCACTGCATTTTTAGTGCGAATTGTATAACTACTTGGCGCATGATGCCGTTCACTCCAGATAAACTAAGATCTGGTGTAAAAATATCATTCCCCTTTCGCCAAAAAAGATTGGCTGCATTTGCTTCAACTAAATAACCATCATGATTACATACCAGCACATCATCAGCATTTGTTGTTTCTAAATGATACTTAATTAGGACTTGTTCTAGACGATTTAAATGTTTAATACCAGCTAATTGGGCATTTTGCCCTAATAATATCGGGCTTATTTCTAAACAAATACCATTATTTTGTTGTTTTTCATAATGGTCAGGGTAAGAAGCCAGTGATGTGATAACAGTCGCTTTAGTCAATCCTTTAGGTGAATAACCACGTCCACCTGAACCTCTGCTGATAATGACTTTTATCACTGAGTTATCTTGTGTCAGTGCAGCAATATCAATAAGATGGTTTTTAAGAGATATCCAATCAGGCTCAGGTAAATAAAGCGCGCTACAACCTTGTTGAAGCCGTTGAATATGTGCAGATAATAGTAATGGTTTTGTGTTTTTTATTGCAATTGTTGTAAAACAACCATCACCAAATTGTATGGCGCGATCACTCGCATCGATATATCGTTGCTGTTGTCCATTTATCCAATACATTATTGCCCCATTCAACATCTATGTTATTGATATTAAGCCATACATCATAAACAATTGGCAAGAAAAGGACAAAATAAAAGGCCCAGAATATTCTGAGCCTTTCGATTAGTCGTTTAGCTTTCTGCCGTAAACGGATTAGACACGCTTAAAGAGAATTGAGCCATTTGTACCACCAAAGCCAAATGAATTACATAGAGCGTATTCCATGTTTTCCACTTTACGTGCTTTATGAGGTACAAAATCAAGATGACAATTTTCGTCTTGATTATCAAGATTGATAGTCGGTGGTACGATTTGGTCACGTAATGCAAGAATAGTAAAGATAGATTCAATCGCGCCAGCTGCACCTAATAAGTGCCCTGTCATCGATTTTGTCGAACTTACTAGTACATCTGTGCCTTGACCAAATATAGCCTCTACTGCTTGCGCTTCAGCAATATCACCAGCATTAGTTGATGTACCGTGAGCATTGATGTAACCCACTTGAGATGGAGTAATACTTGCATCATTCAGTGAGTTTTCCATTGCAAGCGCAGCACCAGCACCGTTTTCAGCAGGAGAAGTCATGTGATAAGCATCACTACTCATACCAAAACCAACAACTTCAGCATAGATTTTTGCACCACGTTTTTTAGCATGTTCATATTCTTCAAGAACAAGAACACCGGCGCCATCACCGAGTACAAAACCATCACGATCTTTATCCCATGGGCGACTTGCTGCTTGAGGATTATCATTACGTGTAGATAATGCACGTACTGCACCAAAACCGCCAACACCTAATGGTGTTGTTGCTTTTTCAGCACCGCCTGCTAACATCGCATCAGCATCGCCGTAAGCAATAATGCGAGCAGCATGTCCAATATTATGCACACCTGATGTACAAGCTGTTGCAATAGATATTGTAGGACCACGCAGACCATAAATAATACTTAAATGCCCAGCAACCATATTAATTATGGTTGAAGGAACAAAGAATGGGCTAATTTTACGAGGGCCGCCCTTCTCTAAAGAAGAATGGTTTTCCTCGATAAGGCCTAAGCCACCAATACCAGAACCAATAGCAGCTCCAATACGACTTGCATTGGCTTCTGTTACTTCTAGACCTGAATCCGCAATGGCCTGAACCCCTGCAGCAATACCATACTGAATGAAGAGATCCATCTTACGCGCATCTTTACGCGAAAGATTATAGTCTTCATGATTAAAATCTTTTACCAATCCAGCGAACTTTGTCGCATGATGACTGGTGTCAAAATCTTCGATAAGGCTGATACCACTCTGTCCAGCACACACAGCTTTCCAAGAAGCTTCTGCGTTATTACCGACAGGAGATAACATGCCTAGTCCGGTCACAACTACACGACGCTTAGACACGCTTATCCTCCAAGGAGGGAAAAAGTTTAGGATTAAAATTATAGGCGGTCGAGTGACCGCCTAGATTAGCAGACTTATTTACCTGCGTTTTCAACGTAATCAATAGCAGCTTGAACTGTAGTAATTTTTTCTGCTTCTTCGTCTGGGATTTCGATATCGAATTCTTCTTCCAGAGCCATTACCAGCTCAACTGTGTCAAGAGAATCAGCGCCTAAGTCATCAACAAATGAAGCCGAATTTACAACTTCTTCCTCTTTAACACCCAGTTGTTCAACAATGATTTTCTTAACGCGTTCGTCGATAGTGCTCATACTATTAAATTTCCTATCAAAACTCGCTTGCGCGATGATTTTCTTAGTTTATAAATACAGGAAAAGATGCTAATCAATCCCGACTGTGTGAACTACTTTATTTACTATATTTTGCATTATAATGTACGCAAAAAGCAAATATAAAGACGTTCCCATAATTAGATCATATACATGCCACCATTGACATGTAATGTTTCACCTGTGATATAGCTTGCTTCATCAGAAGCTAAGAAAGCTACAGCACTGGCAATCTCTTTGGCATCACCTAAACGGTTAGCAGGAACCTGAGACAAGATACCTGCTCTTTGGTCTTCTGTTAATGCTCTTGTCATATCAGTTTCGATAAAACCAGGAGCAACAACATTTACCGTAATGCCACGGGAAGCAACTTCGCGTGCTAATGATTTACTAAAACCAATCACACCCGCTTTTGCTGCCGCGTAGTTTGCCTGTCCCGCATTACCCATGGTTCCAACTACAGAACCAATCGTAATTATGCGACCATAACGTTTTTTCATCATAGCACGCATAACTGCTTTAGACAGACGGAAGACTGATGAAAGATTTGTGTCAATAATATCTTGCCACTCATCATCTTTCATGCGCATCAACAGGTTGTCACGAGTAATACCTGCATTATTGACTAAAATATCAATTTCGCCAAATTCAGCGCGCACATCTGCCAAAAATTTTTCGATAGACTCATTTTCTGTGACATTGAGCACAAAACCTTTGCCTTTATCGCCTAAATATTCACTGATGGCTTGTGCACCGTTTTCACTCGTTGCTGTTCCAATTACAGTCGCACCACGTGCAACTAAATCTTCAGCAATTGCACGACCGATACCACGGCTGGCACCAGTAACTAGCGCTATTTTTCCGTCAAATCCCATGAGATCCCTCAGTCATTTCCTAATGCAACGTCTAATGATGCAAGATCATTAACTGCTACAGCGTTCATTTCTTTAGAAATACGTTTAGTTAAGCCTGTTAATACTTTACCTGGACCCATTTCTAATAGTTGAGTAATGCCTTTTTCAGCCATAAGTTCAACAGTTTCAGTCCATCTTACTGGATTATATAACTGACGAACCAACGCATCACGGATTGCATTTGCATCTGTTTGCGCTTTTACATCAACATTATTAATCACCTGAATTTCAGGTTGTTTAAATTCGATATTTTGTAATGCCACAGCGAGCTTTTCTGCTGCTGGAGCCATTAGCGCACAATGCGATGGCACACTAACCGCTAGAGGTAATGCACGTTTTGCGCCCGCTTCTTTACAAAGCGCGCCAGCACGTTCTACCGCTTCTTTATTACCAGCAATCACAACTTGACCTGGTGAATTATAATTCACAGGTGAAACCACTTGGCCTTGTGCCGCTTCTTCACAGGCTTTTGCAATTGCGTCATTATCTAAACCAATAATGGCATACATTGCACCTGTACCCGCGGGTACAGCTTCTTGCATTAATTGGCCACGTAACTCAACGAGTTTAATCGCAGCTGTAAAATCAATCACACCTGCACAGACTAATGCAGAATACTCACCAAGACTGTGACCTGCCATCATTTGTGGCATTTTGCCTTGTTTTTCTTGCCATACACGCCAGATTGCGACAGAGGCCGCTAATAATGCTGGCTGTGTTTTCCAAGTCTTGTTTAACTCTTCTTCAGGGCCGTTTTGAACTAAATCCCAAAGTGAATAGCCTAATACTTCTGAGGCTTGGGCAAATGTTTCAGTCACTATTGGATATTGCTGTGCCAAATCTGACAGCATTCCAACTGTTTGTGATCCCTGTCCAGGGAAAACCATTGCAAAATCAGACATATCTATTTTCCTGATAATATTAAAAACGGATAAGTGCAGAACCCCAAGTAAAACCGCCACCAAATGCCTCAAGTAAAATCAATTGGCCACGTTGAATACGGTTATCTCTGACAGCTTCATCTAAGGCTGTAGGGACAGAGGCTGCTGATGTATTACCATGGCGATTTAGTGTCACCACGACTTTATCCATTGTCATATCCAGCTTTTTCGCTGTTGCTGAAATAATGCGTAAATTTGCTTGATGAGGCACAAGCCAGTCGAGTTCGGATTTATCAATGTTATTTGCTTCTAATGTCTCGTCCACAATGTGGGCAAGTTCACGAACTGCAACTTTAAAAACTTCATTCCCTGCCATTGTGACATAAGCAGGTGAAGGCTCTTCGACTCTATCCTGATAAGGTAGCGCTAATAATTCGCCAAAACGCCCATCAGAATGCAAATGAGTAGAAATAATACCTTGTTCTTGTGACGCACCGACAACAACGGCACCCGCTGCATCACCAAATAAAATAATAGTACCACGATCGTTAGGATCTAACGCATGGGACAATCTATCAGCACCAATGACTAACGCATGCTTTATTGTGCCAGCTTTAATGAATTGATCAGCAATGCTTAATGCATATACAAACCCAGAACACGCTGCTGCAACATCAAATGCGATGCAATCAGAGATACCTAAAGCACCTTGAATTTGACAAGCCGCACTTGGAAATGCGTGAGAACCAGATGTCGTAGCTACAATAATTAAACCAATTTCTTCTTTATCAATGCCAGCCATGTCTAATGCATTTTCAGCGGCACCTGTGCCCATGACGGCAACAGTTTCTTCGTGTGTTGCAATTCGACGCTCTTGAATGCCTGTTCTTGTCACAATCCATTCATCAGAGGTCTCAACCATTTTTTCTAAATCTGCATTAGTCCGCACTTGTACAGGCAAGTAACTACCAGTACCTAAGATTTTTGTATACATTCTATCAATCACTCTTGGGTAATACTGTCGTCAGTCGTGCCGCTATTCGCTCAGGAATTTGTCGGTCAACGGCCTGAACAGCCTGTTCTATTGCTGCTGCAAATGCATTTTCATTTGCGCCACCATGGCTTTTAATGACGATACCGCGTAATCCTAACAGAGAAGCGCCGTTATACTGGTCGGGGTTCATATGCCCAAAACGCTTAATTAGCCGTTTTTGTAGCCACTTCTTCAATAATTTCATCCACCACGATGTTTTTTTATTTTCATTAGATGAAGATTTAATCAATGAAAGAAAAACACGAATCACACCTTCCATTGTTTTTAAGGAAACATTACCTGCGAAGCCGTCACATACCAAAACATCTGTTTTGCCTGTTAGTAACTCATTTCCTTCTACATAACCGATATAGTTAATATTCGGTGTTGTTCTAAGGATCGTAGCAGCTTCGCGGATATTATCTAATCCCTTACTTTCTTCTTCACCAATGTTTAAAAGGGCAACCTTTGGTGTCTCAATTTCTGCAATTTCTTCAGCCATTACCGCACCCATGACAGCAAATTGAACAAGCATTTGACTATCACAGTTGACGTTAGCGCCTAAATCAAGAACAACTGTCTTACCTTTTTTCTGGTTGGGTAACACAGAAACTAATGCAGGACGCTCAATTCCTTCAATAGACTTCAGTCGAAGTTTTGCTAACCCCATTAACACGCCGGTATTACCTGCACTTACACAAGCTTGTGCATCACCTGCTTTCACCAGATCAAGAGCCACTCTCATTGATGTACCTTTACTTGCTCTAATAGCTTGTGAAGGTTTCGCATCATTCGCGACAACATGTTCAGCCGGTATAATATGTAAACGGGAGATTAGCTCAGCATTTTGTTTTGCAAGCAAAGGAGAGATAGCGTCTGGTTGACCTACCAGCAATATTTTTAAATGAGGATTAGATGCCAGCGCCTGCAAACAAGCAGGCACTGTGATACGAGGACCGAAGTCCCCGCCCATCGCATCTAACGCTATGGTTAGATTTGTCAAAGTATCAACGAGCTATAAAGCTAATTACTTGTTGATAACTTTGCGACCACGGTAGTAACCGTCAGCCGTTACATGGTGACGCAGGTGAGTTTCACCAGTAGTTTTGTCAACAGAAACATGAGTTGCTGTCAGTGCGTCATGAGAGCGACGCATACCACGTTTAGAACGAGTTGGTTTGTTTTGTTGTACGGCCATTGACCTTACTCCTTAGTACTTTTCTTTAAACTGGCTAATACGGCAAATGGATTCGGTTTCTCTGATAATTCCTCAGGGAGTTCACCGAAAACCTGATCCGCGTCGGACACTTCACAGTGTTCAAAATCATGAACCGGAACCACCGGCAAGTTGAGGATTATTTCATCTTCAATCATTGCCAGCAAATTTATTTCACCAAATTCGTCTACGTCGACTGGTTCATATTCTTCCGGTAATGCTTCAGCCCGTTCATCACTGACAACAGGGCTAAAACAATATGTTGTGTGAACATGATAAGGAAAATGGCCACCACAACGTTGACACTCTAAAGTGACATCCACATCGGAATGTCCCTTGATAACTGCCAAACGTTGATGGTCGATATCAAATGATAAAGCCACATCTATATTACTGTCCACACTGACCACCGATTCAGCTAAGCGGCTAAACTGTTCAGGAGAATAATGACCGTTATAGTCTAATTTCTTCTGAGCTGCTCGCAGCGCATCAATGGTCAGGGGTAATTTTACCTTTTGCATAAGGCGCGCATATTATCTTTGTAATGGGATATAGTCAAAGAAAAAGGCGGTTTATCTACACCTTTCCACCAAAATTCGCTTTATCAGCGGCGCATAGTTTAGAATGTCAGGCATCATTTTGCTACGGATTTTAAAAAAAATATGTTGCCACTCATTCTTGCGTCGTCTTCACCATTTCGGGCTCAGATACTGAAAAAGCTTGGAATACCCTTTATACAGGACTCTCCAGAGATTGACGAAACACCTATGCACGCTGAAAGCGCACAAGATCTTGTCACCCGTCTATCCTATGAAAAAGCCAGTATTTTACAAGCAAAATTTCCCAATCATCTTATTATTGGTTCAGATCAAGTGTGTGTATTAAATAATAAAATAACAGGGAAACCACTTAATTTTGAGAATGCATTTGCACAATTAAAGCAAGCATCAGGGCAATGCGTCATTTTTTATACCGGATTAACACTATATAATAGCTCAACAAATGAACATAAAAGCCATTGTGAATTATTTTATGTTTATTTTCGTCATTTGACAGATAATGAAATTATCGGATACTTAAATAAAGAAAAACCTTTTTACTGTGCAGGTAGTTTTAAATGTGAGGGATTAGGAATTACTTTATTTGATAAGTTAGAAGGTGATGATCCAAATTCTTTAGTCGGTTTGCCACTAATCCGATTGAATAAAATGTTACTCTCACAAAAAATAAATCCATTACTTATCACTGATGATCAATAATCCTATTTATCATCTTAAATTAAATCACACTAGCGATATAGCGTAATATGAATAAATTAGCCTCCCTCTTTGCCGCTCTTATTATTGTAACCACCTTCACTGGTTGTTCTGATGAAAAAGAAAAAGAATCAATAATTGTTAAGAACGATAATACCAGCAATACAATACAAAAAAGTGAATTACCCAAACCCACACATGATGAAAAAGCGAGTATTAAAAAGAATTTTATCAATAGTTGCATATCAGGCTCAGGTATTACTGAAGATGCATTAATACCACAAATTACAGAAGTTTGTGGTTGTACCTATAACAGCATCATAGAAGAACAAGGCATTGCGGAGTTTATTCGTATTGATAAAGATATTCGTGATGGTAAGTCAAAAACAGTACCTGAAAAGTGGAATATTGACAGTGTAGTTTCTCAATGTGTAAAAAAATTAGATAGTTAGATATTAAAATTTTAATCTTAACAACAATAATGCGCCCTATTGAGCGCATTATTGTTATCTATAGACTGTAATATAAATATTATGATTTTTGGCTACGTAACACTTGCAAACAATAACGAAGCTTATTATCCATAGGCGCTTCTATACGTAATTGTTCACCTGTTGCAGGATGCGTAAAAGTTAATGAATTAGCATGTAAAAATAAGCGGTTAAGCTTTGTTGAGGCTAATTGAGCATCAAAATCACGATCACCATATCTATCATCAAATGCAATAGGATGGCCTGCATGTAATGTATGAACACGGATTTGATGAGTTCTTCCCGTCACAGGGCTTGCCTTCACCAACGTTGCGAATTCAAAACGCTCTTCAACTTTAAAACGCGTTTCTGATGCTTTACCTTCACTGCTAACTTTCACAACGCGCTCACCACTTTGTAAAAGGTTTTTAAGCAAAGGCGCTTGAACCACTTTAGTGTGAGATTGCCATTGTCCGCGAACCAGAGCTAAATAATCTTTTTGCATCTGTTTTAAGCGCAGTTGCTCATGTAAAGCCCGTAATGCAGAACGTTTTTTGGCAATTAATAATACACCAGAGGTATCTCTGTCTAAACGATGAACAAGCTCTAAAAAGCGCGCTTCAGGGCGTAGTGCTCGTAATCCTTCAATCACGCCAAAACTTAACCCACTTCCGCCATGCACTGCTGTACCTGATGGTTTATTGATCAACATAATATGATCATCTTCATACAAAATGCAGTTTGCTAAAGCAGAAACTTTATCAAGTTTAGGAGAAATCGCCGTTTCTTCTTTTTCAGCAATGCGGACAGGTGGTATTCGAATAGAGTCACCTGCATTTAATTTATATTCAGGTTTAATTCGCCCTTTATTTACTCGAACTTCGCCTTTACGAATAATCCGATATATCATACTTTTTGGCACGCCTTTTAAACGTGCCAATAAAAAATTGTCTATTCGTTGGCCTGCTTCATCGCCATCAATGGTGACGAATTGAACTTGATTAAATGATTTCATAGTGGCGATTCTTTGACTCTCTTAAAATAAAAATGACCAATTATTTATTGGTGAACAAAATAACATCAATTCTGTCGCCTATTTTACCCTGATTATTAGAAAAAAGACGAAACATTAACTAATCTCTCATATTTATACAGAAAAAGTCACTAAAGCAGAAAAGTCATCTTGCTATAACCCTAAGACCAATGGAATAATGCATACTCTCCTGATTATGTTTATCAGGTATATTTATGAAATTTTGTTTGTTTGATATTCAAAATGCAGCAATGGCGTAAGACATAGTCGAAAATCAAACAATTTAGTATGCCACAAATAGGTCACTTGCTGAGTTGAAACATTATGTTTCAATTAACGAGTGCTGAATTTTAGAACTAAAATCAGACTCACCGACATATTGCACCTCTATACAATCGACAACCGTGAGGTTGGCGCATTTGTAAAAGACACGAGGTCATCGGTTATCAGTAGTGTAGTTACGTATGTTAGTGGCAGATTATAAATCGTGAAAATAACGAGTAAGTCACAATATGAAAAGAATGTTAATTAACGCGACTCAACAAGAAGAGTTGCGTGTTGCTCTTGTTGATGGGCAACGTTTATATGATTTGGATATCGAAAGCCCCGGTCATGAACAAAAGAAAGCCAATATCTATAAAGGTAAAATCACTCGAATTGAACCCAGCTTAGAAGCCGCTTTTGTTGATTATGGTGCGGAACGCCACGGTTTCCTTCCTATCAAAGAGATAGCCCGCGAATATTTCCCTAGTAATTATCACTCTCATGGTCGTCCTAACATCAAAGATGTCTTAAAAGAGGGCCAAGAAGTTATTGTTCAGGTAGATAAAGAAGAGCGTGGTAACAAAGGTGCAGCTTTAACTACCTTTATTAGCCTTGCTGGTAGCTATTTAGTCTTAATGCCTAACAATCCACGTGCTGGCGGTATTTCTCGCCGTATTGAAGGTGAAGATCGCACTGAATTAAAAGAAGCATTATCTAGCCTTGAAATCCCTGATGGTATGGGTCTTATTGTTCGTACTGCTGGTGTAGGTAAATCAGCTGAAGCGTTACAACAAGATCTAAGCTATCGCCTAAGGCATTGGGATGCGATAAAAAAAGCAGCAGAAAATCGCCCTGCTCCTTTTTTAATTCATCAAGAAAGTAATGTTATTGTTCGTGCTTTCCGTGACTATTTACGACCAGATATTGGCGAAATCTTGATTGATAACGCAAAAGTGGTTGAAATGGCGCGTAGCCATATCGAAGCGATAGGCCGTGGTGATTTTGCTAGCAAAATCCGCCATTATACTGGCGCAGTGCCACTGTTTAGCCATTATCAAATCGAATCTCAAATTGAATCGGCTTTCCAACGTGAAGTTCGGTTACCATCAGGCGGTGCTCTGGTTATTGATACAACAGAAGCACTGACTGCTATTGATATTAACTCATCACGTTCAACACGTGGTGGTGACATTGAAGAAACCGCTTTTAATACCAACTTAGAAGCTGCGGATGAAATTGCCCGTCAATTACGTTTACGCGACTTAGGAGGATTAATTGTTATCGACTTTATCGATATGACCCCTGTTCGTCATCAACGTGAAGTGGAAAATAGAATTCGTGAAGCTGTACGACAAGATAGAGCACGTATCCAAATAGGCCGTATTTCTCGCTTTGGCTTATTAGAGATGTCACGTCAGCGATTAAGCCCTTCTTTAGGTGAATCAAGCCATCATGTTTGTCCTCGTTGTTTGGGGACAGGGACTATTCGTGATAATGAATCGTTATCTCTTTCTGTATTACGTCTCATTGAAGAGGAAGCGCTAAAAGAAAATACGCATGAAGTACACGCTATAGTACCAGTGCAAATCGCTTCTTATCTGCTTAATGAAAAACGCAAAGCAGTTACTGATATTGAATTGCGTCAATCTAATGTGAAAGTGGTTATCGTTCCTAACGATCAAATGCAAACCCCACACTTCTCTGTTATTCGTGTGCGTAAAGGTGAAGAAATTTCTTCCCTTAGCTATAACCTTTCGCAATATCACGAAAGTCATTCTAATGAAGCTGAAGATGAAGTGGTTGCTGAACGTAAATTGCCAGAGCAGCCTGCTATCTCCGCGTTTGGATTACAATCTGAAAATACATCTGATACAGCTAAAAGTCAGAAACCACATACGCCTCAAGTTGCTTGTGCTAAAACAGAAAAAACACAAGATAGTGGCTTGTTTGCTTCTATTAAGAAATTTTTCTCTAATTTATTTGCCGCTCAACCAGAGCCTATAGTAGAAGAGAAACCACAAGAAACGAAAAAAGAAAACAACGATAATCGTCGTGAACGTCGTAATAATAACAATCGACGTAACAATAATAATCGCCGTGATCGCGATAACGACCGTGATCGTGATAATGCGAATAACAACGATGACAATCGTAAAAATCGTAACCAAAAAACACAAACGCCAGTAGCTGCACCTGTAAATTCAATAAATAATGAACAGAATGAGCAAGAAGCAGTAGAACGTGAAGCACGTCGTCAACAACGCCGTGAACAACGTGCTGAGCAACGTCGTCGCCAAGAAGAGAAGCGTCAAAAGCAACAAGAAGCAGCTAAAGCACAATCAACTGAAAACGACGCTAACGCTAATACGAAAGAAAATACTGAGAAGAAAGAGGAAAATCGTCGTCCGCCAATGCAGCGCCGAACTCGTCGTCAGTTAACACAGTCTGTTCGCGTTACAGATAATGCGGTTGTAGCTCCTGTTGATACAGTAAATACGCCAACTGATGTGAAGGTTGTTTCTGAGCCACCTGTAGCAACAACGAATAAGCCGGTTGATATCACAAAACCTCAAACACCTAAAGTTGTGGCTGAGGAAAAAGCACCTTCAAATACTGAGGCTGTAAAAGCATTGCCTGATGCAACTAAGTCACAAGAAGAAGCTAAAAACGAAGAGACTAACAATCAAGATAATGTGATGCCTCGTCGTTCTCGTCGCTCTCCTCGCCATTTACGTGTCAGTGGTCAGCGTCGTCGTCGCTATCGTGATGAGCGTACATTAACAACATCACCTGTTCCTATCTCTATGGCGGTTGCGTCACCAGAACTAGCTTCAGGTAAAGTTTGGGTTCGTTATCCTATTGTGCCTGTCAGTGATGTTACTGTTGAAGAAGAAACAGCTGAAACCAATAATGTTGTGGTTACTCAAAACGAATCTCAAGTGACTATCACACCAGAAGTTACAGAGACTATCGTTCAGGATATTGCGACAAAAGAAATGCCTGAATCAACATTTGAAGTAACGGTAAATACAGAAACAAACAATGAAGCAGTTGCTGAAATTGTTGCTGCTGTGCCTCAAGAAAATAATGTTGATAGTGAACATGATAATAAAGAAAACGACACAAGTGTTGTTTCTAATATTATTGATAGCGTTAATGCTGAAGATAGCGTCACTCGCAAAGAGAACATTTCAGCAGTATTAACCACTACTGAGGCTTATCTACACGAAACATCTAAACATGAGCAACAAGAAGCACCAGCTCAAACAGATGCAGATGATGCAGATAAAGAAGAAGCTTCATCAGTAGTACAAGAGCATAATTTGCCAGAAACTTCTGTTGAAGAAGTGGCGGATGAACAGGCGCTTAAATCAGAACCTGAGTTAACGCCTACAGCTCAACCTTCAGTTTCTACAGAGCAAGTTGATGAGCATACTAACAATGCTGATACTCAAATTGTGAAAGATACAGAAGAAAAAGTAGAGGAATCGGTTCATTTTGAAGCTGATAATAAGCCTGTTACTAATATTGTAATACGCCAAGAGCCTAGCGTGCGCCATTTACATGCAAGCGCACCAATGACAAAAGCACCGGCTTCACCACAAGCACCTGCTGATATTGTCATTAAAGCGTGGGAAACTCGCCCTGTCTTTGATAAACAAGGTCGCCATGGCGCAGGTGGGCATCGTTCAACAAGCCATTCATCTTCTGCAATGACAAAAGCTGAAAGTAAAAATTAATGCCAATTTACTGACTATTATTTGATAACCAATAGTCAAGTTATATAAAGAACCCGCTTATTAGCGGGTTCTTTTATTTTATAATAAAAATCTGAACAGAATTTTACAGCTATATGCCTATCACTTAAGTCATATAATTAACGTATAAAAAAACCTCTGAGTTAATTTACTCAGAGGCCTAAAATATTCATTTTATAACAACTTAATGACTACTCTTTTGGAGTAGAAACACCTTTGATCTCACCCATGGTTTTAAGTTGTTTAGAGAGTTCACGACGTTCTTTAGACAGATCTGCATTTTTAATAATGTAATCATCTACACGATCTTCATAATCACTGCGCATATTCGCGATGATACCCAGAACATCTTCAATCGACATACCTGGCTTAATATATTCACTTAAGTTGTCTAATAACAGAACACGTTTTTGGTTATCGCGGATCTTCTTTTCATTGTCAGTGATCTCACGACGGATTTTGTTTTTACGACGATACATACGCACAAACTCCAGTACGTTTTGGAAAGACGGCTTGTTTGCGTTATCCATTTCCTACACCTTTACAATTGATATTTAAGATAAATAACTCTATTTAAGATTATCGCTTAATCGTGTCAATAAACAAGTAAAGTTTACAAAATTAATTGATTTAGCTTAATAAACAAATGATTAGAGTGAATTTATTCAATTACTATAGTAAATAATCTTTAACACGTAAACCGATAGTCAAAATGTTAATAAAAAAATGGCTACCAATATGCATCAGTAGCCAAATAACAGCAGTACAAACTTGATGTTGTAAATTACACAGGATGTGCTTTATTCTCTAATTCTGGCGTATTTTCTTCGTTAGCTAATGCTTTTGAATCAGAACGTAAGAAAATAGCTGAAAGCAATGTTGTACTAATTACCATACAGCCCATCACCATATAAGTTGGTGCAAAACCATAATTATCATACCCATAACCAGCAAGTGGTGATAATAATGTTGCAACGATAGAACTTACACATTGGAAACCAACTAAATAAAGTGTTGAAGATAAACGTTTATCAAAGTGCTGGCTGTTGTATTTAAAAATTGAGATAAGCAATATTGGTAACTCAACAGCATGCAATAATTTCATAATTGAAATCATGACAGGACCTTCAACTAAACCAGAACCAATAATTCTTGCAGCCATAACACTACTTGCGACTATCAAACCATTTTTAGCCCCAATTCTATTAACTAAAAATGGCGCAAGGAACATTCCTCCCGCTTCTAAGAATACCTGCAAGGAATTGAGATAACCGTACATCTCATTACCTCGCTCAGCAACAGAGAATTGAGAAGCGAAAAAAACAGGGAATTGCTGGTCATAAACACCATAGACACAAGTTCCGATGACAAACAATATCAGCGCCCAAAAACGAGGAAGAGAAAGAAGATTCAATGCATCTTTTATCGTTATTTCAGATGTTTTACCATGTTCTAATTGATTAAATGCATCAGATTTATTTGTTTTCAATAAGGTCAGAAGAATTAAGAAAATGACACCCGAAATAGAAGCCATTATAAAGTTGTAATTTGGATCAATATTAATATTATGACCTGCAATAAATGTCGCTGACGCCCAACCTAATGAACCCCACATTCTTGCCCTACCATATTCAAAACCACGAATACGACTAACACGCTCAGTATAAGATTCAAGTACGCCAATCCCTGCAAAAAAGGTCATACCAACATATAGGCCACCTAAGATTGAACCTATATAAATATTCCAACGTAATATTGATGCAAATACGATGAAAAAAGGGCCTGAAAGAATAAGTAGTGCTGCAATAACTAATAAAAGATTTTTTCTCAAGCCTAATTTATCTTGAATAAATCCATATAAAGGTTGTGCACAAAGAGCTACTAAAGAAATAGCCGAAAATATTAATCCAGTATCTGTTCCTTTTAGCCCCACAAACTGGTTTAGCCAAATAGAAATTAATGAAAATGATGAAGACCAAGTAAAAAAGAAGAAAAAAAGCAACGCACTTAAG
>NZ_LXEN01000149.1 GCF_001654855.1 Proteus myxofaciens ATCC 19692 | reverse complement strand
AAATAATTGCGCCCAGTTTATTAAACAATTTAATACTATTTTCAGCTTAAACTACGATATTATGTTGTATTGGACGATTATGCAGGTTAACGATAATCATCCTTATCCTCTTTTTAAAGATTGTTTTACTCATCGATATTTTAACGAGGATTTTGAAGACTTCCGTGAATATCGAGGTAATACCTCTAGTCTTGTTTTTTATCCTCATGGTAATCTTATTTTAGCTAAAGATGAAAATGATGAAGAATTAAAATTAACAATTAATAATAGTAATAACTTAATCGACCAAATTAGTAATAATTGGAATGATAATAATTATTCACCGCTCTTTGTCTCTGAAGGAACTAGCGAGGATAAATTAAAAACCATTCGTTCTAGTAATTACCTTACTCGTATTTATCATGAAGCCATTCCGACAATAAATGATAGTCTTCTTATTTTAGGTTGGAGTATGGGAACTCATGATGAACATATCCTCAAACAAATCCCATTTAATAAAATTAGACATCTTGGAATAGTTGTATATATGGATAATAATGTTCAAAATACCTGTAATTATTTTTATTCTACGCTACAACAATATAATATCAATCCAGATGATTTGACTGTCTATTTTATTGCCCATGATAGTGCACAATTATGGGCTAATGACTAAAATATAAATTTCTAAAATTACCCCCAATAAGATAATAATTCTATTGGGGGTATATGATGATTTCTATTGTTTTTTATTTCTTTTTAAATCCGTCTTCATTATGAGTATTCCCACATCCACATGGTTCTTCACCCCAATACTTTAATTTTGATGTTTTACCAATACCTGGATTCATACTATTGGTAGGATCATTATGTTTATAAAATGCAGCTAATGGCGGTTTAGCGTAATACATATGACCTACATTATGTTCAGCGGGATATTGAGCACCTCGTTTATCAAGTAGCGATAACATTTCTGCCTTTAATGCCTTAGCATCAACGCCTTTTTTAATAATATAATCCTGATGCATTACGTGACACATAAAATGTCCACAATAAAGTTTATATAATATTTTATCGTCAATTTCTGGCGGTAATTTTTCAAACCACTCTCTATCATTACGGCGTAAAGCAATATCTAAAGGTAGCACATCTTCAACATCATTTGCATGTACAGCATGATAACGAACAGCAGCCCCAGCAGCCGCAAATCGATGTAAGAATGCTTTATTTCCCTCTTCTTCTGTACATTCAAAATAATCGCCAGAGGCATTTTTAAAATATTCTTTTAAAAATGTTGATGCCTCATCAATACCGCCATCAGCCATTCTTAGCATTAAATGATGTTCATATTTATCACGATATTCTGTCATTCTTGCGGGCAAATGTTCAGGCCATAATTTACTCATAAATTGCATTACTCTATCACTCATATTTTTAGGTAATAGAGGTACTTTATTTAATATGGCATCCACTCTACCTTTCATTGAAAAGAGTGCTGGCATTTTATCTGTTCCTAATTTATTAATAATTAAGAATGTGTCCTTCCCATAAACTTCAGCCATTTTATAATAGCTTCTATGCATATACTCACCTGCAACAGGTAATTTATCAAAATGACTAAGAATATGGCGACGAATATCTTCTAACTCAGAAGGCTCATTGGTTCCAATATAAAAAACTTGAGTACGATGATCAGCAGGAAATGTATCTAACCTTACTGCAAATACAGATAATTTACCCGCACTTCCCGCAGCTTCATATAAGCGCCGTTCATCATTATTAAATCGTGATGGAGTATCAGCATCTATATCACGAATTCGCTCTTTATATTCATGATCAGAAGCGAGTTTTTCTGTGGTTTGTACTTGTTTAACGTGATAATGACGATTATCCAAATTAGTCAAGATCTCTTCAGGTGTTTTTCCTAGCTCAATACCCAAATGATTCACTAATTCAGCTTCACCTTGTTCATTAACACGAGCGTAAAGAGAAAGCTCAGTATATGCAGGACCCCGACGAACAAGTGCGCCACCTGAATTATTACAAATACCTCCAATCACTGATGCACCAATACATGAGGAGCCAATAACAGAATGTGGCTCTCTACCTAGTGGCTTAAGCACTTTTTCTAAATGCCATAATGTACTGCCAGGAAAAGCGATGACTTGATTGTGCTCTGAAAGTACCTGTATTTTATCTTGACGTAGTGTACTGATAATAACGATATCCCTATCATAATCATTACCACTCGGTGTTGAACCTTCCGTTAATCCTGTATTTGCAGCCTGCATAATAATAATTTTATCTGCGTCAACACAGGCTTTAAAAATACGCCACTGTTCTAATAAATTACCGGGAAAAACAACGGCTAGCGCATTACCTTGTCCTGAACGAAATCCTTTTCGATAACGCTCTGTTTTATGGGCTTGAGTTAATACTTGTTTCTTACCAACGATACCTTCTAACTTACGAATAAAATGTTGATTCGCTGAACTATTATTCTCATTCATTTTCCCTATCCTATTTCTGTCTTGCCTGATAACTTGGTTTATTAGTCTTTATTATACTCAGAGGAAACTAATAAAATATTAACGTATTTCCAGTATACCCATTTTTATACGGCAATAATCAAGTACTATAGAAAATAGGATGTTTCTTTTCAAAGAAGTTATCTTCTATATTTTTATATCTCAACCATGAAAAAAATATTTAATATACTCTCTATTAATCATAACGCTTTAATTTACTATTAATTTTTCTAGTGCTAAATTATTCCACGCTTGACAGCTACGACTTTGATAACTATTTTTAGGATTAGCAAGCGCTAATTGATAAGATAATTCAGGTTCTATAACGGGAATAAATACTAAAGAATCAACAGGATTTTTACTGCACATACTCTCAGGCAACAAAGTAATCCCCACCCCTGCTTTTACCATAGCAATAATAAGATCTAAATGATTACTTCGACCTGCAATAATTGGCTCTGAATTATAAATTCGACAAGCACTACGTACTAAATCATTAATACGAAAATCCTCAGAGAAAAAAATAAAAGCTTTATTAACGAGTAAGTTAAAAGAGATTTCTTTTTCTATCGCTAATGGGTCATCTTTTGAAATTAATAGCATTAAGCGATCTTCTGCAAATAACGTTAAATCAAAGTTTTTGTTATTAAAAGGAAGCATCACCGCGGCCGTTTCTACGGCACCTTCTGTCATCGCCTCCTCCATTTGCTTTGTCCCTAACTCCTGTATTTTTAATTCAACTTGAGGGTGCTGAGAACTAAATGCCATAATAATATCTGCAAAATAAGTCGAAGCAATGACAGGCGGTAAACCAACATTTAATACCCCTGTTAAATTTCCTGATTTATCCTGTAACGCTTTATTCATACTATTAAATTGAGAAATAATGATTTTGGCATGCTCAAATAATATTGCGCCATCATCCGTTAATTGCACTCCATTTACTTCACGAACAAGTAATTCTACATTTAATTCTTCTTCTAATGCTTTAATACTGCGACTAATTGCTGGTTGAGTAATAAACAATGCATCAGCCGCTTTACTAAAACCATTTAATTGCACAACTTCAACAAAATAACGTAACGAACGAATATTCATAAGAAAATTTTACCTTATTACATTTGTTTATACCCATAATAATAATAAACCATTTCACATAATCAAAAAAATAAAGATAGTAGTTAAGCATATTCTAACCATCTAGCTATTATTTAGTAGCTTATTATTTTGTGATTTCAGGAGATTACATGAGCAATACCGTTATTAAGTACTTATTAAATAGTTTATATGACTTAGGTATACATGATATTTTTGGCGTTGCAGGTGATTATGCTTTTCCAATAGAAGATACTGTCTGCAATAGTGAACGTATGCGTTGGATTGGCAATTGTAATGAATTAAATGCAGCGTATGCCGCAGATGGTTATGCAAGAGTAAAAGGCGTAGCGGCGTTATCTACTACATTTGGTGTGGGTGAGCTAAGTGCAATTAATGGTATTGCTGGTGCTTATGCCGAAAATTTACCTATCTTTCATTTAGTGGGTATGCCTGCAAGTGGAGTACAAAATAGTAAACGGCTTGTTCACCATACCCTTGGTAATGGTGATTTTGATGTTTTTTACGAATTAGGTCAACGCCTTGCTTGTGCTCATACGATATTAACACCTGATAATTGTATCGAAGAAACAGCTCGTTTAATCAATACTGCCTTAAAAGAGCGTCGTCCTGTCTATATTGGTATACCTTCAGATTATGCATTAATGCCCATCAATAGCCCCCAAAATACATCCGTTGTTTCACCGGTTTCATCTGTTAGCAATAAAGAAAATTTAGAAAAAGCGATCTCCACTATTATAAAAAAAATAACTCACAGTGAAAAAATTTGTGTACTTCCTGGTATTTTATCTTCTCGCTTTGGTGTTGATGAAAAAGTACAAACCCTTATTGATAAAACAGGATTACCTTTTGCCACTATGTTTATGGATAAAAGTGTTTTAAGTGAATCTCACCCTCAATATGTGGGTATGTATGATGGTCAGCTTATGACACCACAGGTGCGAAATTTTGTTGAAAATAGCGAATATATTATTGGAATAGGTGCTATTTTAAGTGACTTCAATACAGGTTGCTTTACTGCAAAAATAAACCCTGAACAGTTTATTAATATCATGCCTGATTATGTTGAAATAGGAGATGAGAAGTTTACCTCGGTACATATGGATGATGTGATAACACGCTTAATAGAGGCATTATCTTATAAAATTTATTCTATTCCTAAAGCTCAATCTTTAAATAATAATACACAATTTCACCACGAAAAAATCACTGCAGAATATCTCTATCCTAAATTAGAAGCTTTTTTTAAACCTAATGACATTATTTTTTCGGAAACAGGTACATGTTCAATGGGGTTAGGCTTTGCCCTGTTACCTGAAAACGCTAAAATTCATAATCAAACGTTATGGGGCTCGATTGGTTGGGCTACACCCGCTTCTTTTGGCGCTGCAATTGCTGCTCCTGAAAGTCGTATTATTTTAGTGACTGGTGAAGGCTCACATCAATTAACAGTACAAGAAATTAGCCAGTTTATTCGCTTTGGATTAAAACCTATTATTTTAGTATTAAATAACGACGGCTATTTAATCGAAAGATTATTATGTGATTATCCAGATGCGTATTATAACGATTTGGCTCAATGGAATTATCACCAATTACCACAAGCGTTTGGTGCTACTGATTGGTATTGCCAAAAAGTGACCTCAACAAATGAATTAGATGAGGCTTTAAAAATTGCAAGCTCAAATACAAGTGCTTGCTATATTGAGATTGTGACTGACAAATATGAATCATCAGAATTAGCTCAAAAACTTAATGAATTTAAAAGTGCACTCTATTCCTTTTAAAGAATAAAAAAACAAGTGAAGTAGGAAAATAATACAAATATAGATAAACTTAAAAATAATATTTTAAAGATAAAAGAATGGCCTCAATAGTGAGGCCATTTTTAAAGCACTAATAAATGTACTTAGTAATAGGACTACGTACTTTATTTTTCAGGCATCTGAGGCATAGGATGACGGAAACGACGAGTCAACCACACCATATAAAGTATTCCAACAGCACCCCAAATTAATCCTAATTTCATCGATTGAGGCTCAAGATTTATCCATAGCACACCCACTGTAGCTGCACCAATAATAGGTAATAATAGATAATTAATATTATCCATAATACCTTTATTTCGGCGTTCACGAATATAGAATTGTGAAATAACGGATAAATTCACAAAGGTAAATGCCACCAGCGCACCGAAGTTAATTAACGCTGTTGCTGTCACCAAATCAAAGAATATCGCGCCGAGTGCTAAGAAACCAACAAGCAAGATATTAAATGCAGGAGTACGCCATTTAGGATGCACTTCACCAAATTTTTGTGGGAATACACCATCTCGTCCCATGACATAGAGTAAACGCGCAACACCTGCATGAGCCGCCATTCCTGATGCCAATACCGTCACACAAGAGAAGACTAAGATAATTGACTGGAATAACGCACCTGCGACATACAGCATAATTTCAGGTTGTGATTCTTCAGGATTTTTAAATCTTGAAATATCTGGGAAATAAAGCTGTAAAAAGTATGAAACTGCGATAAAGATTAAACCACCAATTAATGCAGTTAAGAAAATAGCTTTAGGAATAACTTTACCTGCATTCGGTGTCTCTTCTGATAGTGTACTTATTCCATCAAAACCTAAAAATGAGAAGCACAATATTGTCGCACCTGTGATCATTGGTATTAATTGGGCATCTACTGATGCAAATGGACGAATTGTCCATAACTCCCCTGCACCTTCACCATTGTGAACACCGTAAATAAGTAACCCAACAAATACAACCATTACTGCAACTTGTACAATTACAATAATTGTATTTAAGTTAGCAACAACGTTAATACCACGTAAGTTAAAGAAGGTCATAAGGCCAACAAGAACCACTACGAAGATCCACGGTTCAACGCCTGGGAATATGGCTTCTAAATAAATTTTAGCCAATAGGATATTTATCATTGGCATAAATAAATAGTCTAACAGAGATGACCAGCCCACCATAAAACCGATATGTGGATTTATAGATTTTTGTGCATAAGTGTAGGCAGAACCTGCTGATGGAAAACGCTTAACTAATTTTCCATAGCTGACTGCTGTAAATAAAATTGCAATTAATGCAATAGCGTAAGACGTCGCAACATGCCCATTAGTAATGCCTGAAACGATACCAAAGGTATCAAAGATAGTCATTGGCTGTAAGAATGCCAATCCCATCATAACCACTTGCATTAGGGTTAATGTTTTGCGTAATTGAACGCGATTATTAGCACCGGTTTGATTTTTACCGATAGAGGAAATGACGTTATCTGACATTAGCGAACCCTCCCATAACTTCGTACTGAGTACTCGATAAACTCAACCGACAGTTACTGGGAAGACTTCGCATCTGCCTATAGGCAGAATAGAAAGGATTTTTTGAGGAGATGAGCGTTTGTAGGAGACGCCGTGCCCCGTAGTCATCATTACCGCAGGTGCCGCTAGGCGCAACTGCGAAAGAGAATAATTGTATCATATTAGCATTCCTCTATCACGACAACCCTTTCTCTAAGGGGCTGGCTGCTAATCAAATGTGTTATCTATTCAGACTCAAAAAGTCTGACCTCTTGGTGTAGTAATAAACAAAAAGCAAAAAAAAACCGATGCTCTTTAAACGCATCAGTCATATTTTTAGTGGGCGCATTTTGCACGCCTAAAACTTAAATAGCAATAGATTTTCATGAAATAATGATTTTTTTTACGATATTTTTGGTTAAAAAGAAACAGTAACTTTTTCTATTACATTTTATTAACGCATATTATGTAATAATAATAAAAAATACAGCAATAATATTGTCTTATTTTTTACAAAATAATGCTCGATAGTCTCTTAACTAACTGATATATAATAATTATAATGTATACTTATTTTTATAACGATACAATAAGATTAATATGAACAAATTGTTAAACCCTAAGCCCTATTTTTATAAAAATAAGTGATTAAAAATCAGGTTGTTATTTCATATTGTCTATTTATAAAAAGAAAAAAGACTCCAATATAGGAGCCTTTCTCGACACAAACTAACAGAGGGTATTAATTAGAAGTTATAGTTAAGACCAATGTTATAACGACGACCTTCTAATGTTGTATTAAAGTTTTCGTAGTTAATACGACGATCTAATACGTTATATACACCACCGATAATATTCAGTTGTTTGGTTAAACTATAGCTTGTTCCGATATCAACAAATGCATAAGACGGTGTACCTTTCGCCATATCAGAACGCGACATATAATTAGATGTTTTACCGCGGAAGTTAATGCGAGCCCATGTTTCCATTTCTGGTGTTGTTTCCCAGTTTAAGGTCGCATTTGCCATATGACGAGGCTGTTTATTTAAAGGTTTACCTTTAAAGTCACCACTCTTCTGTTCTGTACTTGTGTAAGTATAGTTTGCTGCAATATTCCATTGTGGTGAAATAATCCAGTTACCTGTCACTTCAACACCGCGCATATTGGCTTTATCAACGTTTTGGCGGGTACTAATAAAGTCATAAACATGACCAAACCCATCTTCTGCTTCACACGGTCTAGCTGAGTCTTTCTCACAAACACGCTTTTCCATGATTTTATCTTTAAAATCAGTGTTATAAACTGTGATGCTTGCGTTTAAATTATCTCTGTTATCCCAGATAATACCGATTTCTTCAGTCACTGATTTTTCAGGTTTCAAATCAGCGTTACCAAAAATAACGCCATCTAAACGACCGCCACCCGTAACTTGTCCCCATGTATTAGTCGCTTGGCGTAAATCTGGTGAACGATAGCCGGTGGATACACCACCTTTTAATGTCCACTCATCAGCCATATGCCAAACACCGTAAACACGTGGTGTCCAGTGAGTACCAAAGTTTTCATCTTTGTCCATACGCAGACCGCCAGTTAAAGCGAAATCATTGGTCATTGCCCATTCATCTTCAGCAAACAAAGCCCAGCTATAGCGATCTAATTTATTACCTTGTAAGTGATTCCCTTCGTCTTTTAGTTCTTCATAACGATATTGGCCACCCACACTTAATGTGTGATCAGCAAGCATAAAGACGGTTTGGTTACGTGCGATCGTATCATCATAATTCATTTTACGACCAGGATTTTTATTCTCATCACGTTGAACATAAGTGTTCATGGTACCAAAGTCATAAATACCATCATGTGTGATAGCATAATGAGTGAGTTCATATTTAGAGAAGTCACTTTCTGCTGGTTTACCACCACGACCTGGTGCTGATGATCTAGAATGCCATACACGAGAATCACGATGTTGGTTTTCTTTTTTGAACTCAAATTCAACCGTATTTTTCTCATCAGGAGTCCAGCTTAATGTACCACCGCCGCTACCTGTGATTTGGCGATTATAACCATTAACAATTTTATCTTCGCCACGATGAGAATATTGCCCTTGAACCTTTAAGCTAAGCAAGTTATCAACTAACGGACCCGCTGCATAGAAGCTCCCTTGTCCTGTATTACCCTCGTTCTTACGCTCAGTGATAGTAGAATCAGCACGCACACTGAAGTTCCACTCTTTTTGCGCTTTACGGGTAATAATATTGATAACCCCCCCCATTGCATCTGAACCATAAAGTGAAGACATAGGTCCACGAACCACTTCAATACGTTCAATTGCAGGTAATGGTGGTAACCAACCTTGTTCAATACCTGAGTTATCACTATTAGGACGCGTTTCACGTGATGCAACACGTTTACCATCAATCAGGATCATCGTGTATTTCGCATCCATACCACGAATACTAATATCCGAGCTACTACCCCCACCTGTTACTAATACACCAGGCACATCTTTTAGTGCATCAGTAACATCACGGTATGCTTTGGTTTCTAGCTGTTCACGCGTCACAACTGAAACAGAAGCAGGTGCATCTTCAACCGTTTGTTTAAAACCTGATGCTGTGGTAACAACGAGTTTTTCAATATCTTCTGCTGATGCAGTCATGACAAAACTTGAAGCAATTGCAGCAACAACGCCAAGCGCGATTTTATTTTTATGTAACACTACCATTCCCGATTCTCCAAGAATATATATTCTCTCAGTTTTATATAGGTGGATTGATCGACAATTGCTCTAAAAAGGATAATAAATAAACTTAATTACCCACAGTTATATTAATATTATTTTTATATCCGTATTTATTTATTCCCTATTACTACTTTTTATTTTTTACTGCTCTATTTGATTCACTAATCCATCAATAATTATTTGCGGAATTCCTTGTGAACAATATTCCAATCTGCCTTTTACACCGTATACCGTTGCAAGGTTATTTGTGGTGATCACTTCACTAGGTTCGCCTTGTGCTATTAATTGTCCTTGCTTTAGCATCAAAATATGTTCGCCATGTCGTAATGCGATATTTATATCGTGCACAACAACTACCGTAATAATATTTCGACGATGTGTTTCTTTTGCCACTAAATCCATCACGTGATATTGATAATTTAAATCGAGAGCGCTTAATGGCTCATCTAATAACAATAATGATGGTTGGCGAATTAATGACTGAGCGAGCCCAACTAATTGTTTTTGACCACCCGATAACTCATCTAAATAACGCAAGGCTAAATGTTCAATACCCAGTTGTTTCAATAAATGCATAACTTGTGCTTCGCTATGTTCATTATGCAATCCACCTGAGGCACGTTGAGCAACAATAATGGATTCTAAAACATGCAAATGTACACCTGCTGGCAATGTTTGTGGTAAATAAACAACATTTTGTGCACGTTGAGCAAAATTCATTGTCGTTAAATTCTGATCATCTAATTTAACGACACCAGATGATTTATTTAATCCCGCTAACGCTCTTAATAATGTTGATTTACCACTGCCATTTGGCCCTAATAAAACAGTGACTTTACCTCTAGGTAATGGCTCTACATTTAATTCTTTAATAATAAGATGCTTAGCATAACCTGCATTAAAATCTTGAATTTGTAATCCTTCAATCATTAGATATTCCCTCTATGACGCAAAATCATACTGAGGAAAAATGGTACCCCAACTAATGAAGTGACAATTCCAACAGGAATAATGACACCAGGAATAAGATTTTTAGATGCGATTGACGCTAATGATAAAACCAAAGCACCGATTAATGCGCTTGCTGGTAGATAAAAGCGATGATCTTCACCAAACATCATGCGCGCAATATGTGGTGCAACTAAACCAATAAAAGCAATAGGTCCTACAAACGCCACAGCAAGTGCGGTTAAGATGCTAATCCGTAATAATGAGCCTAATCTTAAGCGCTTAACATCAATACCAAAGCTAATCGCTCTATCTTCACCTAAACGCAATGCGGTTAACTTCCACGAACTCATCCATGAAATCACCATAATGACCGCAAAAGCCCCCGTCATAACCCCCAGTTTTACCCATGTTGCTCTCGCTAAACTGCCCATAGTCCAAAAAACGAGCCCTTGCAGGGTGTCTTCTGTGGCAATAAATTGCATCATTGAAACAAGTGCATTAAAAGTAAACACCATAGCAATACCAAATAGCACAACACCAGAGGTGGGAACTCGAGTCCAACGAGTAATGCCATCAAGTAATAACGCTGACAATAGAGCAAAAATAAATGCGTTTGCTGAAATAAACCACTGATCAGGAATACCCGGTATACCAATTCCTAAAACGATAGCTAATGCAGCACCAAATGAAGCTGCATTAGATAGACCTAGTGTAAATGGGCTTGCTAGTGGATTATTTAAAATAGTTTGCATTTCTGCACCCGCTAACCCAAGAGACATACCGACTACCACAGCCATTAAGGCATAAGGTAAACGAATATCCCAAACAATTACTCTAGAGCCTGCATCAACAAGTTCTGGTTGAAACAGCGTTGTTAACAGCTTATCTAGCGATAATCCTGAAGGCCCCATGGTAAAATCAATAATTAAGGAGCCACAAATAACTAAAATAATTACACCCAGCAATAACACGCGTTTATTCATCATATTACGATAATGTTGTTTCACATTATCAGAGCTCTTTTTTTCCTGCTCTTTTGCGGTTAGCTGTTCTGAAATCGTACTCATATCAACCGTTGTACCTAGTATTTTTTTGTATATTTTCAGTTCTTATCTGTTGAAAATAGAGAGAAGAACCTAACGTACAACTCATCAATTGTTTTATAGAACCCAAAATGTGAGTAATAAAATTCGACAATGCATTAAACAAAAAAATGAGTCGCAGAAGTATTATACGGTGAATAATAACGGCTGTATAAATTATTATATGTCGGTAAGTGTTAAATGTGCTGTATAGCGTAATTGAAGGGGTTATGTATATTTGATTTATTTTATTGCGCATTTTAATTACAACCAATAGCACGCTTATCACTGGCCCACATAAAATTTATGCGCTAACAATAAAGCAAACAAGAATACTTATCAATGCGATTAACAGTATAATTTTAATTTTTATAAGATTGATATAATTATTTGTACATAAAATAAAAAAGTGCCTGTTTTATTGTGATTTTCATCACAAAACAGACACTTTACTTTTTTATAGGTAATTTAGATTACTTTTTATTCGCAATATGCTCAGGAAATTCCATTTGGTTATAGTGAATAAAACGTGTTTTTTTCACTATTTTATAAGTAAACCAAATAATTAAGAAAAGTGGAATACCGATATACGTTGCAATAGCACCATACCAATCAATTTTATCTTCTAAGAATGCTTGGTAATTCTGGCCTAATGTAATCGTTAAGCACAAAATAAACGCAAAAATCGGTCCTATAGGGAAAAAGCTTGAACGATAAGGTAAAGCATTAAGATCTCGACCTTGAGCAACATACCCTTTACGAAAACGATAATGGCTAATCGCAATACCTAACCAAGCAATAAAACCCGTCATCCCCGACGTATTTAGTAACCATAAATAGACTGTTTTATTACCAAACATAGAGCTTAAAAAGCATAATCCAGCAACAACTGTCGTCGCATATAATGCATTACGAGGAACGCCATTTTTGGATAATTTAGCAAAACATTTAGGTGCTTTACCTTCTCTTGCTAACGTAAATAACATACGTGTTGAGGCATACATACCAGAGTTACCCGCTGATAATACAGCCGTTAAAATAACGGCATTCATAATAGCCGCGGCTGATAATATCCCTGCATTTTTAAATACTAAGGTAAATGGACTGACGCTAATATCAGATTCACTCGTACGCAATAAATTAGGATCTGTATAAGGAATAATTAAGCTAATAATTAAGATAGCTAAAATATAAAATAGTAGGATACGCCAGAAAACTTTGCGTACAGCAATGGGAATATTTTTACCAGGATCTTTTGATTCACCGGCAGCTATACCAATAAGTTCAGTACCTTGGAATGAGAAACCAACAATCATTGCAACACCAATCATCGCAGCAAAACCACCAGCAAAAGGTGCATCTCCGATTTCCCAATTATGCCAACCTGCGTTTTCAGCCCCTTTCATTATTCCTGTTATCATTGCGATACCAACGATAATAAAGATAATCACCGTAGTGACTTTAATTAATGAGAACCAATATTCAGCTTCACCAAATCCTTTTACAGAAATGTAATTAAGTAGAAAAATAACAGCAAGGAAAAGTGCGCTCCAAATCCAACCATCAACATCAGGAAACCAATAAAGCATAACTAATTGTGCAGCAACAAGGTCAACCGCGATGGTGACAGCCCAGTTGTACCAGTAATTCCAGCCTAATGCGAACCCAAAACCTTCATCAACATATTTAGAACCATACGTTGAGAAAGACCCTGAAACGGGCATAAACGCAGCTAGCTCGCCTAAGCTTGTCATCAAGAAATACACCATGATGCCAATTAAAGCGTAAGAGAGTAATGCGCCTCCAGGTCCTGCTTGAGCAACTGTTGCGCCTGATGCCACAAAAAGTCCTGTACCAATTGAACCACCAATAGCGATCATCGCCAAATGTCGCGCTTTTAATTCGCGACGCAAATTTTGTACTGAGCCCGATTTGGCTGTACTCGATTGTTGTTCTGACATTATCTTTCCAATTTTATATTCACTTTCCTAGCGAGGATTGTAACAAATCTGCCGTTTGTGAATAGTAAGGATCGCTGATTATAAGATACCTTCATAATTGGGCTTCAATTATTAGCAATTTACACAAACTTGCTGATTAAATGTTCAGCATCACAGTAAGTCAGCAGTTTTTTTAATGCATCAGAAAGGTGCTTTTGTCGATGATAAACCAAATAAAGATTACGCTTAAGCGTCACACCTTCTGGCTTTATCTCAACTAATGAACCATTCTTTAATTGCTCTTCGATAACTCTACGTGATAAGCAACTTACACCCATTCCATACATTACCGCGTGTTTAATCGCTTCTGAGTTACCTAGTTCCATTTCAATGCGATAACCTGGTAATAATGAGAAAAGAATATGATTAAGCACATTTCGTGTACCTGAGCCATTTTCTCTTAAGATCCATGGGGCTGATTGCAGTGAATCTAATGTAACTATTTTTTCTTTTGCTAACGAATTTTCTGGCGAGCAAAAAACCACCATATCATCAAGTAGCCATTTTTGACTGACTAATTCAGAGCTTTGGCAAGCCCCTTCAATTAATCCTAAATCAACTCGAAATTCACTTACTAATTTCACAACATCTTCTGTATTACCAATATTCATTTCTAACGGAATATTAGGATAATCACGATGAAAATGACCTAGCATTTTTGGCAAAATATAATTACCAATCGTTGTACTTGCAGCAATACGTAATGCTCCATTTCCAGCATGAAATAATTGCTCAACTTCTGTTGCTTGCTCTAGTAATGAAAGTGCTTTTGGATAAAGTAATCGCCCATGTTCATTTGTCACCAAGCGTTTACCCACTCTATCAAAAAGCTGTACACCCAATTGACTCTCTAAATCGGTTAAAGAAGCACTGACAGCAGATTGGGATAATGCCAGTTGTTGTGACGCTTGCGTTGTAGAACCGCTTTTGAGTACTTCTGTAAAAACTTCTAATTGTCGCAGCGTAATTCGCATACTCATTTCACCTTATTGCTATCTTGCTATCACCTTGGCTACATACTATCTACAAATACATAACACACCAAGAACATTTAAGAAAAATCACTTATATTAATTTTAGTGGTAATTATTATAAATATAATGAGTTTAATAAATAATATTTCTTGTTATATGCTTATTCAAAATTCATATAAGAAAGGTTTTTCCATGTCAGAGCAAAGTCAGCCAAAGATATTGGCAAAAAAACGATTTACACCTCTTTATCGTTGGATCCCAGGATTAGCATTAACAGGGATATTAACTGCTCTTGCTATTTATATTGGTGATATTCCTTGGTTTGCCAATATGGGATTAGGTGCATTAACACTCGCTATATTATTTGGCATTATCATCGGTAATACGTTTTATCCTGTGGCTAAACCTTATAGCGAAGATGGGGTAAAATTTGCTAAACATTATCTATTACGTGCTGGAATTATTTTATATGGTTTTAGGCTGACCTTTCAGCAAATTGCCGATGTAGGAGCTACAGGGCTTATTATTGATGCCGTTATGCTGGCATCGACATTTCTTATTGCAATGTGGATCGGTCGAAAATATTTTGCATTAGATACGCAAACCGTCATGCTTATTGGTGCTGGTAGTAGTATATGTGGTGCGGCTGCCGTCATGGCAACAGAGCCTGTGGTAAAAGCGCAAGCAAGCCAAGTTGCTGTTGCCGTATCAACTGTTGTTATTTTCGGTACTATTGGTATTTTTCTCTATCCTTGGTTTTATCATTTAAATGCATTTATGGGATGGTTACCCTTTAATGAAGAAACATTTGGTATTTTTTCAGGTTCAACCATTCATGAAGTCGCGCAGGTTGTCGCTGTGGGACACTCAATAGGTCCTGAAGCAGAAAATGCAGCCGTAATTAGTAAAATGATCCGAGTGATGATGTTAGCTCCTTTCTTAATTATTTTATCGACTTATTTAAGCAAAAAAAGAAATACAGCTAACAATCAAACAAAAGAAAAAAGTCCAATTACTATTCCTTGGTTTGCCGTTTTTTTTATTGCAATGGCAGGTGTTAACTCTTTAAATTTAATCCCAGTATCACTAGTTCACGTCATTGTGACTGTTGATACTGTATTATTAGCAATGGCTATGGTTGCATTAGGATTAACAACCCATATTAGTGCAATACGCCAAGCCGGAATGAAGCCTCTATTACTCGCTTTATTGCTTTTTTTCTGGTTAACGCTAGGAGGTAGTGCGATTAATCTTCTTATTCAAAGTTTCTTTATATAAGTAGTTTCATTATATAAGTAATATAAGTCGGTTAGGCCAATAACCATATCGTAACAATAATATATCACAAACAGTGTTTATTTAATGCGCAACTTAGTGTTGCGCTTTTGTCTATATCATTACCATGGGATGTTATGCAGGCATATTTTTGTTATCGTTAACCAAATAACAATAAAGGAGAGAAATAATGAAATATGTTGGCGCACACGTCAGTGCTGCGGGTGGCGTTGATCAGGCCGTCATTCGTGCTCATGAAATAAAAGCGACTGCTTTTGCGCTTTTTACTAAAAATCAGCGTCAATGGAAAGCGGCACCGTTATCAACAGATGTTATTGATAAATTCAAAAAGAATTGCGAACTTTATCAATATTCACCGGCTCAAATTCTACCCCATGATAGTTATTTGATTAATTTAGGACATCCTGAAGAAGAAGCTTTAGAAAAATCGAGAGACGCTTTTTTAGATGAAATGATACGGTGTGAGCAATTAGGCATTGAATTACTTAATTTTCATCCTGGTAGTCATTTAAAGAAAATAGATGTTGACCAATGTCTGCAACGTATTGCTGAGTCTATTAATATTACATTAGATAAAACAAAAAATGTTACCGCAGTAATTGAAAATACAGCAGGTCAAGGCTCTAACTTAGGCTATCGTTTTGAACATTTAGCCGCCATTATTGATGGTGTAGAAGATAAATCACGTGTCGGTGTTTGTATTGATACTTGTCATACTTTTGCCGCTGGTTATGACTTACGTACTGTAGAAGATTGCAACAAAACATTTAGCGAATTTGAAAAAATTGTTGGTTTTCAATATTTAAAAGCAATGCATTTAAATGATGCTAAAAGTGAATTAGGTAGTCGAGTTGATAGACACCATAGTTTAGGCGAAGGCAATATTGGCAGAATACCGTTTACTTATATTATGCAAGATGCTCGTTTTGATGGTATTCCCCTTATATTAGAAACCGTTAACCCAGATATTTGGCCTGAAGAAATTGCATGGTTAAAATCACAAGAAAAGAACTAAGAAATTTATCATATTAAAACAGAATACTGATAAAAATTATTTTCTCGTTCTTTTCTAATGTAAAATAATAATAAGGAGTGAGTTCTAAATGTCTGTAGTTGTTGGAGTTGGTGTAATTATCGTCAACGATAAAGGCGAAATATTATTAGGCAAACGTTGTGGAAAACATGCACCCTATTGGTCTATTTTTGGTGGGCATGTAGATCCTGGTGAAACATTTGAACAATGCGCCATTCGTGAAATAAAAGAAGAAATTGGTATTATTATCCCAAAACCTGTTGTTATTGGCATCAGCAATAATCTTGAAACTTATAAAATAGAAGGAAAACATACCGTTTCTATTTGTATGGTTACACAATTTCAAGAAGGTACACCCAAGTTAATGGAACCCGATAAATGCTCAGAACTTCGCTGGTGTTTACCAACAGATTTACCTGAGCCGCATTTTGAGGCCAGTCGCAATGCCATCGCACTATGGCAAAGTCAACACTTCTATCAAGCACAATAAACTAACTTAATCACGACATCTCATTATTCTGGATAGAATATATTCAGAATAATGCTTCTATTATAAATAAACTCACTAAACATGATGATTTATTGATTTCCAATCTATTGATTTGTAGAAAAATATTTTCCTTCTGTATTATTTTTATCCTATTTTTCCTCCAGTTAGCATAATAAGCGCTATTTACAGTCTTAAAACAAGCGTGTATCATCAATACTATCAAGCTAGTACATTGGTTTATTTTTAATAAGGACATGCTATGTCAGAAGCCACATCAATAACAAAACGCCCATCTGTGCTAGGTGGTGCTATGATTATTGCCGGTACCGCAGTGGGTGCAGGTATGTTTTCTATCCCTATTGTGACTTCTGGAGTCTGGTTTACTGGCTCAATTTTTTTATTGATATACACTTGGTTCTGCCTATTTATGTCTGGGTTAATGATCTTAGAAGTCAATCTTCATTATCCTTTAGGCTCTAGCTTTCATACGATAACAAAAGATCTTTTAGGTAAAGGCTGGAGCGCCATTAATGGCCTTTCAATTGCTTTTGTTCTTTATATTCTGACTTATGCTTATATTTCAGCTGGTAGTTCAATTATCGTTCAGAATTTTTCGAAAATTATCACCTTACCTCAAGCTATTGCAGGCTTAGTATTTTCGCTTATTGTGGCTTTCTTTGTTTGGTTATCAACAAAAGCTGTAGATAGGTTAAGTACTATTTTAATTGGTGGAATGGTTATTGCTTTTGTTTTTGCAATTGGTGGACTATTTACTGAAGTAAAAATGCCTGTGCTATTTAATACCAATAATAGTAACGCATCATATTTACCTTATGCATTGGCTGCTCTGCCCTATTTACTGACATCTTTTGGTTATCACGGCAATATACCGGGATTAGTAACTTACTATCGTAAAGATGGTAAGGCTGTGATGAAAAGCTTACTTATTGGTACGCTTATTTCTTTAGCTATTTATATTTTATGGCAGTTTGTAGTGCAAGGTAATATTCCTCGTGAAGATTTCAAACAAGTGATTGCTGATGGTGGGAATATTGGTAATTTATTAGCACAAATGCGTATTAGTACAGCAAATGCATCAGTCTCATTTTTATTAGAATTATTCTCATACATGGCATTAGCGAGTTCATTCTTAGGTGTTTCTTTAGGGTTATTTGATTATTTAGCGGACTTCTTTAAATTTTCTGATAACGGAATGGGCCGTTTAAAAACAGCCTTAGTGACCTTTATTCCACCGACAATACTCGCCATTGTATTTCCTGATGGCTTCTTATATGCCATAGGATTTGCAGGTCTTGCTGCAACAATTTGGGCTGCTATCATTCCTGCTCTCATGGCGAAAGCAAGTCGTAAACGACATGCAGGTAAAGGATTTAAAGCACCTGGTGGATTATTTATGGTTGGCTTTATTATCTTATTCGGTCTAATTAATGCTACGGCTCATATACTAGCAAGTTTTAATTTACTTCCTATCTACCGCTAATTTACCTTAGGCCAGCTTTTGTTGGCCTTCGTTTCTTTATTTAATTCTTTAATTTGATAAAAATTATGAGAAGCGCTTGCCAAGCGCCTATACTGCGAGTAATTTTGTCGCCATTATCATCAATGTTATTTTATGGAAGGTTTTATATGGCAAAAGCCAACGAAATTAAACGCGGTATGGCGGTAAGTTATAATAATAAATTATTGCTAGTGAAAGATATTGATATTCAAGCGCCAAGTGCACGTGGTGCGAGTACTCTGTATAAAATGCGTTTTACTGATATTCGTACAGGCCAAAAAGTTGAAGAGCGTTTTAAAGGTGATGATATGATAGAAACCATCAGCTTAACACGCCGTGCAGTCAGTTTTTCCTATATTGATGGTGATGAGTATATCTTTATGGATAATGAAGATTACACACCTTATACCTTCAAAAAAGATCAAATTGAAGATGAGCTACTGTTTATTCCTGAAGAAGGTTTAGCAGGTATGCAAGTATTAACAATGGATGGACAAGTATTAGCATTAGAGCTTCCTCAAACTGTTGATATGGAAATTATCGAAACAGTTCCTGGTATTAAAGGTGCTTCTGCAAGTGCACGTACCAAACCGGCGACATTACCGACAGGATTAGTTATTCAAGTTCCTGAATATCTCTCTACTGGCGATAAAATCCGTATTCATATTGCAGAGCGACGCTATATGGGGCGTGCGGATTAAGATTGATTGATACGCCTCCTCGGTATAATTAAATAAGTCCTAAATAGGTCAGATAATCGTGATAATATATCTTTTAAATGGTTATTTGACCTGTTTATTACAATACGCCTTTTAATACAATACTTCTTCGCCAAATACTGAGATCTAGCCGTTATTTATCCTCTTCGCTTAAAAATAGTGGACATCAATAATCCCATTTTTCTGCTCAGAGTCCATCCAACGAACTTCAGCCTTCCCCATATCTTGAGGTAAAATCATAGATTG
This sequence comes from Proteus myxofaciens ATCC 19692, assembly GCF_001654855.1. Lineage (GTDB taxonomy): Bacteria > Pseudomonadota > Gammaproteobacteria > Enterobacterales > Enterobacteriaceae > Proteus > Proteus myxofaciens. Next base: position 20,480 of record NZ_LXEN01000149.1, on the reverse strand, counting down.
TGATTGAGTTAATGAGCTTGGAATAATAGGTTGTATTGAGGTGAACACTTGATTGTGTTTATAGCAGTGATATTCTGCTTTATCGAGAGTAAAACTCATCTCACAAGCTGGATCAACAATTGCGCCTCTTAAGTAAATCTGACCTATTGTTTGTTCTGGTACAGATGCCCAAGCGAATGATATCGAACAGGAAACGAGAAGACTGCATAATACGGTCAGATATTTTTTCATAACGACCTCACTTCTTGTTTGCGCTAGTAAGTATGGGGATCATACTTACTCGACATATATCCATAATAGCAACAAATTGTTACATTTAAATAGCGACAAGGAAAATATTTGATGTCTATCAATTATTACTTAGCGTTATTTATAAATAATAATTCGAATAAATTTTAACTTAAGTGAAATACTACAAGTCTAATAAAATGATATATTATAAATATTGATTTAATATCTATACATAATAGTTTAATTATAAACAATACTCACGATAGCTAATTTATCGTTAATCCATTTAATATCCATAGTGCCTTTATTATTATTTAAATGAGTATTAATTTTTTTGCTTGGCGATAGCTGATAACTCGTTTCTTTCATCTCTTCGCCGTTCCAACAACTTGTTTTAAAATTGTTTTTATCTAACTGTGTTGAGCAACCCCCATCAACTATAGCACCTACAAATGTAATAGAGCCCGAACCAATAATATTATTTTCCTTGGCACAAGAGGAGATACTTAATAATAAAGCGATAAAAGCTATTGCACTATTTATTTTTTTCATATTCGATTTCTCGCTTATAGAAATATAGATAAAATATCAAATCAATATGCAGCAAAACTAAAAACAATATCGGCACATTAATTTTTTTATTTAACTTTTCATTTAATTTAACGATCGAAAAAAATTAAAAAACAATCAAATTAAGATTATCGTAAATGTATATTGATAATTTCACTTTAAACAATATAAATGTAAGAAATGACAAAAGAAGAAATACCCCATTAACTTACTAACGCACTCAGTGTTAAAGGCAATTAAAGCAAAGAGTTCTCTTTTTATTTTGACTATAGTCCAATCAACGCCAGTAAATCCATCATCCATGAATTTACTTAACATACAAAATTGACTATTAGATTATTTATGAAACTTTCAAATCTCCACCAAAAAATTGGTGTCATTTTGCTACTTAACGTTTGTGGGCTATTGCTCTTCTTTTCTTGGTATCTTCATCCTATAAATGGATTTTGGATATCACTAGATACCCATATTTTTTATTATTTTAATCAATATTTGTTGCCTAACACTTTTTTTGCGACATTTATAGCTTATGTTAATAATAGAGCATTTGATTTAGTCATTGTTCTTGCCATGGGCGCAATTTATTACCATACATACCGTAAACAAGATTATGCAGGAAAGCGCCATCTCATTATTATTGGTCTAGTGATGGTGATAAGTGCGGTGATTATTAATCAAATAGGACAGAATATCCCTATTGAAAGACCGAGTCCTACGCTTCATTTTCAAGATGTAAATAAAGTCGGTGCAGTAACTGGAATTCCAACGAAAGACGCATCAGGCGATAGCTTTCCTGGTGATCATGCTTTAATGTTACTCATATTCTGTAGTTTTATTCTGCGTTATCTTTCTTTTCGTTCTTTTTTATGTGCACTTTTAATTACAGTTATTTTTTCTTTACCCCGCGTTATAGCAGGTGCACATTGGGTAACAGACATATTTGCGGGTTCAATTCCTTTAACCTTGATAACAACTAGTTGGTTATTGATAACGCCATTATCCGATATCATTATTAACTCACTAGATAAATATCTTCCTTTCAAGAAGAAATTATAAATAAATTGATAGAATTTTTTAAATTTATATAGATAAAAAATAAGCGCATATTAATGCGCTTATTTTTTTACTCAGATTTTTACTAAAAATATGTGTTTTTCATCAAAAAAATGTGGGCTAGTTTAAGTATTAGCATCTTATTATCTAATGTTTTGTAAATTAAGAGGGTTTCCCCTCGCCATTTAAGTTTTCTTTATGTACACTTTTATTCAGTCAGCATTTCGTTTCAGTTAATGAAAATAAAAACGTGCGCTAAAGCACGTTTTTTGCGCAATAGGGTTGCTAGAGTTACGTTAAACTATATTCTCTGGTTATTTGGTGAATTATTCATGTGTATCTAATACACGTAAGGATGTAAGGGATATCTGTCACAATGAGAACTAAACCGTTTATGAGAGTGCTTAAGCTCATACCGGCGTTCATTGTTGTAGCTACGCTTTCGGCATGTAGCTCACAGAACGCAAATTCACGCTTAGCGAATTCAAGCAATACCCCACTTAATAAATCTCCAAGCACTTCTATTTCCCAAGCATCTCAAGATGAATTTGAATCATTGGTGAAAAATCTTGATATTAAATCCAAGATACTTGACCAATATGCAGACTGGAAAGGCGTTGCTTATCGCCTCGGTGGTAATACCAAAAATGGTATCGACTGTTCCGCATTTGTTCAAAGAACATTTCGTGATCAATTTGGTATGGACTTGCCTCGTTCTACATCAGACCAACAATTTTCTGGCACTAAGATTAATCGTTCAAAATTACAAGCAGGCGATTTAGTACTATTTAAAACTGGCCGTACAATGCGCCACGTTGGTATCTATATTGGTAACGATAAATTTGTTCATGCCTCAACCAGTAGCGGTGTTATTGTCTCTGAGATGAGTAATGTATATTGGAACAAGCGTTTTTATGCAGCTCGTAGAGTAATTGAAAACCAAGATACTACTCTTGCAAATAATAACTATGCACAAAATGCTTTAAGATAAAAACGTCCCTTATATCTTATCGTGTACAGAAATCCTCACGTTTAAGCGTGGGGCTTTGTCTTTCGTAATATCTCATTGATATTCTTCTACCTGTATTATGTCTCCCCCTATTTGTTTGTTATATTTTTCATATCTATTTCTAATTTGATATCAATATTATTATTACTCCTCTCCTATAAAGTTTCTCACTATCAGTATGTGTTTTAAACAAGACTTGACTGCATTTTTCACATCCTTTTTATCTGTTACAAAATCCTTAAATTCATTTTTTAATTTTCCTCAATTATAGAGAACGATATTGTGTCCAATACACTACAAAGAGTTGTTATTACAGGTGGCCCAGGATCAGGTAAAAGTAGCTTACTGAATGCGCTCAATAAAAAAGGTTTTCCGACTTTAATTGAAGCAGGAAGAGCCATTATTAAAGATCAAACACTCATTGGTGGAAATGCGCTACCTTGGGGTGATCAGCGTGCTTTTTCAGAATTAATGTTGAATTGGGAATTACGCTCATGGCATGAAGCTTCTAATTATAATGGGCTATTTTTCTTCGATAGGGGTATTCCAGATATAGCAGGTTATCTCAATTTAAATCATTTATCTATTTCTGAGCATTTGATAAAAGCGATTGAGATATTTCGTTATATAGAAACTGTATTTATCATCCCACCTTGGAACGATATTTATTTACAGGATAGTGAACGAAAACAATCATTCAAAGAAGCAGAACTCACATATTATGCCATGAAAGAAGCATATCAATACTATGGTTATGACTTAATTAAAATACCATGCTTATCTATTGAAGAGCGTGCTAACTTCGTTTTATCACAATTCTAGTTTTATTTCTCACTCTTCTCCTTATTAATACCTTAATTATAAATACTAATAAAAAGACTAATAAAAAGTTGAAGCACTATAAATAAGAATAATGAGAAGGAAAAGGCTCAGCAATCGCTACGCCTGCATTTTTTAAACAACATAATGCAGCGCTTTCATCATCGCTTAGTAAAAATAGACAAGGAGTACCATCCCACTCTATTATATTGCCTTCAATATTAAGGTTACTAAGATATCGACGTAGATTTTCAATTGCTTCATTTAAACTCATGCCATCATGACTGAGTAATTTTAATCCAATTAACGTATTTTGCTTTCCAGCCTCATTTTCAGGCAGTATTTCTACTTTTGTTCCTGTAAAACCAGCCAGCCACCGATAACTCAACGGTAACTTGTGAACTACTGAAAGTTGTACATTATCCACAAATCAATCCTGTTTTATCAACACGTCAATTACTCTCTATAGACCGTTATTGATAAGGCATTGAGCCTTGCCCATTTGCCATATCAAAAATTGTTACTCACTAGATACCTATATGTATAGCGAGTTATTTGTATCACAGTAGAATGTGTATAAATTCATTTTCATACTGATTAACAACTCAATTATTCTTTCATTTATTTAACATTTTATCAACTAAATAAAATAATTGCATAAAATATTACATGTAAAAGTAAAACAATCTCTCACTTTTATTGAAAAAACATTATAAACATAGAACATCTACTCGAAATGATTAAATTTAACCCCATTTAATTTAACAAAAAAACAACATTATGTATTGATATACATCAAAATAATTGTGTAATTTTATTCAATAAACCATAAATATGAGTAAAAAATATGCTTTTATAGAGGAAAAAAGACAGATTTAGGGGAGATACGCTATAAATACTGAGTAAATATAGCGTATTGTCGTTATTTAAACCGACGAGCAAGAAGAATGAAGCCCATTGCACAAATAACACAAAATGCCATAGAACTTACCATTGGCCACTCTGATTTGGCGGGTAACAACGCGATGACTGTTCCAACTAATGCCGCTACACCAAAACGGATTGTGCCTGCAAGTGATGAAACAGTTCCTGCCATATGTGGATAATCATCAAGAACAACAGCCATGGCATTAGACGTTATCATGGCAATTCCGCCTACATACATCGCTACACCAACGACAAGACAATAGAACGGTAAGTTAAAAGCAGCCACTAGCAATAAAAACAGTCCCATTAAAAATTGAACCGTTAAGCCAAAACGTAGCATATTCAATGCGCCAAATTTACGCACATATCGCCCATTAATGCTGGTCATAATAATTAAGAAAATAATATTAAAACCAAAATACAGGCCAAATTGATCAAAAGGCACACCGTTAAGTTCAATATAAACAAAAGGGCCAGCACTTAAAAAAGAAAACATGCCTGCAAAAGAAAAACCAGATGCTAATATATAACATAGGACACGTTGTGCTCTGAATAGGCTGATAAATTGCCCAAATGTAACACGCAAACTAAAACGCTGGCGACGCTCTTTAGGTAAAGTTTCTGTGATATATAACGCACTGAGTGTGGCTGCAATAATTGCGGCTATCGCTATACTCCAAAATATAGCATGCCATGAAAACCACTTCATAACCAAAGCACCCAATAATGGCGCTAATAGTGGTGCAATGGTCATGACTAGAGAGACAAATGACATACTTCTAGAGAATTCATCTCTGGAAAACATATCTCTCATTAATGCATTAATAACCACACTCGCAGCCGCGGCCGCAAAACCATGCAAAAAACGCATGCCAATGAGCATATTAATAGATTCAGATAATGCACATGCCGCAGAGGCAAAAGCAAAAACAATAACACCGCCCAATATAACAGGCTTACGCCCTAAACTATCAGCCATAGGTCCATAGACCATTTGCCCAATAGCAAACCCCAAAATATAGATACTTAATGTCATTTGCACTTGCCCACCAGGCACGCCAAAATCTTCAGCAATACGAGGTAAGCTAGGTAAATACATATCTATAGCTAATGGCATAAGCATAGAAATAAGTCCCAAAATTAAAATGAGACTAAGGTATGACGAACGTTGTTGTTGCACGCAGTTAAACTCCAGAAAAAGACAATATATTAATAATTATTGAGGTATATGAATGCTGTTAATCTCTTCTTCTGTTAGTGGTCGATATTCACCTTCACCTAGGCTTTCATCTAATGTTATCTCACCGATACTTTCTCGATGTAACGCACTAACATGATTCCCAACTGCCGCAAACATACGTTTGACTTGATGGTACTTACCCTCACTAATCGTTAATTTCACTTCAGTTGGGGTAATAATTTCTAATTTTGCAGGTTTTGTTAGGTCTTTTTCACCATTGAGCTGCACACCTTTTTCAAATTTAAGTGCCACATCATCAGCAATAGGCTCTTCTAATGTGACTAAATAGGTTTTTTCACAATGGTGTTTTGGTGTAGTAATACGATGAGACCACTGACCATTATCCGTTAATAAAACAAGTCCTGTTGTATCAATATCTAAACGCCCTGCCGCATGTAATTTATGCGCTAAAGGTTCCTCGATAAAATAGACGATTGTTGGATTAATTGGATCATCAGTAGAGCAAACATACCCTACTGGCTTATTCAACATAAAATAACGAGGACCTAAAATTTGAGTTAATACGTTGCCATCATAGGCAACTTCTTGCTCTGGAGTGATTTTCGTTGAACCGCTTTTAACTATTTCACCATCAATAGTAACAAGCCCTGCACGTAGCTCACGGGAGACTAAGTTACGGCTAATCTCTAATTGCTGGGATAAAAATTTATCTAATCGCATGAATTTCTCTGAAAAATGGAAGAATACCATCTGATATGAGGTATCTATTAAAAATGAATCTTCACAATAAAACAACTAATTAATCAACATATGAACTATTCGTTCTTATATTAGATTTATCACGTGGTTGCTGTTCGCGCTTATCATAAAAAAATGCTACGCTTATTGCCTTGTTTGACTTCTTGTAGAGAGTTATGGCTTTTACACTTAGACCTTATCAACTCGACGCGGTAAACGCGACAATCCGCCATTTTCGGCAACACCATACCCCAGCTCTTATTGTATTACCAACCGGTGCAGGAAAAAGCTTAGTGATTGCAGAGCTTGCCAAAAGAGCTCGTGGAAGAGTATTGGTGCTAGCACACGTAAAAGAATTAGTAGAACAAAACCATAGCAAATATGAAACCTACGGTCTATCTGCGGATATCTATGCTGCGGGATTACAACAAAAAGAAAGTCAAGGGAAGGTCGTTTTTGGCAGTGTACAATCTGTTGCAAGAAACTTGTCAGAATTTAATCAACAATTTTCTTTACTAATTATTGATGAGTGCCATCGTATAAGCTTATCTAAAGATAGCCAATATCAACAAGTCATTAAACAACTTCAATCCTTAAATCCTCAACTACGTATTTTAGGATTAACAGCCACACCTTATCGTTTACCAACAGGTTGGATTTATCAATACCATTATCATGGTATGATAAAAGGTGATGAAAATTGCTTTTTTCGTGACTGTATTTATGAATTACCTTTACGCTATATGATAAGTCATCACTTTTTAGTACCACCAACTCGATTAGATATGCCTATTTTGCAATATGACTTTAGCCAAGTCAAAGTGAGCCAAGATGGTCTTTTTAATCAAGAATCTCTTAGCTATGAAATAAAAAAACAAAAAAGAATAACGCCACACATCGTCTCACAAATTATCGAATATAGTGAACAATGTCGTGGAGTCATGATATTTGCGGCAACTGTTGAGCATGCCAAAGAAATACTGACATTACTTCCATCTCATCAAGCCGCTTTAGTCAGTGCAGAAACACCTTCTCAGGAAAGAGATGCACTTATTTTACAGTTTAAGCAACAAAAATTGCGCTATATGGTGAATGTAGCTGTATTAACGACAGGATTTGATGCGCCTCACGTTGATTTAATTGCAATATTAAGACCAACAGAATCAGTAAGCCTTTATCAGCAAATTATCGGCCGAGGATTAAGGTTATACCCAGGAAAAACAGAATGCTTGATTTTGGATTATGCCGGAAACCCTCACGATCTTTATCTTCCTGAAGTTGGCAGTAAAAAACCCAATCCTAAAAGCAAACCTGTACAAGTTTTTTGTCCTATTTGCCAATTTGCCAATACATTTTGGGGAATTAGTGATGAAAATGAACATATTATTGAACATTATGGGCGTCGTTGCCAAAGTTGGGATCTTGATGAAAATGGACAAAAAAAACAGTGTGATTTTCGCTTTCGCTTTAAACTTTGCCCACATTGTAATGAAGAAAATGATATAGCAGCACGACGTTGCATTCATTGTGATGAAATATTAGTTGATCCTGACGATATGCTTAAAGCTGCATTAAAACTAAAAGGTGCCTTGGTATTACGTTGCGGTGGTATGGAATTTTCGCAAGGAAAAGATGATAAAGGAGAGTGGCTAAAAATTAACTATTATGATGAAGAAGGTACCTCTGTTTCAGAACGTTTTCGCTTAACTACTCCTGCTCAGCGCAAAATTTTTGAGTTAAAGTTTGTTCGTGAACATCAACGAGCGCCTGGTGTACCTTTTCATTGGCAAAATGCTAACGATGTTATTCGACAATTTAATTTATTTCGCCACCCTGATTTTATTGTCGCCCATAAAGATAAAAAAGCCCACTTTTGGCAGATAAGAAATAAAATCTTTGACTATAACGGACGCTATCGTAAAGCGGATACCTTGTATTAATCCGGATTTATATTTGCTGTTTTGTCGCTTTTTCGTTAAAATGCGCCCCGCTTTATCTATTTTTAGATAAACCAAATCTCGAGCCTGTTGCTGGGTCGCCTGTAACAGGTAATGTATTTTCTTTTTTATAAGAGAAAAAAGATGTTAACTATTAATGCAAAAGTACGTAAAGAGCAGGGTAAGGGTGCGAGCCGCCGCCTGCGTATCGCTAACCGTTTTCCTGCTATCGTTTATGGCGGAAGCGAAGCGCCAGTATCTATCGATTTAGACCACAATGAAGTTATCAACCAAGAACACAAATCTGAGTTCTACGCTGATTTCATTAACCTGGTTATCGATGGTAAAGAAACTAAAGTTAAAGTTAAAGCAGTGCAACGTCATGAGTATAAACCAAAAATTACTCATATTGACTTCCTGCGCGCTTAATTAATAAGCCACCATTCGAGCTTTATTCGGGACGCCGAGCATGTAACGCCACTTTTGTGGCGTTATTTGTTTCTAAGTGTTAATTATTTTTCTGACGCTCTACGCTGTAATTGATCACGCAGATTCGGTGGAGTACCTTTAATCGTCAAGGTATCAGTTGCAGGATCCCAAAAAATTCTCTCCCCGAGTAATTTCGCATCAAAATTGATTGTTAATCCACCACCACTACCTGCATATTTCATCAATTGACGTAATGTACTGCGATCAGCAGGAAAACTTTCTGCCAGTTCATATCCTTTTTCTTCTGTAAACTGCGCAAAATTCTGATCACCAATAGGCGGTAATTCTTCCGCTAATTGATTAAGCGCGATTTCTTCACCTGATTGTAACTGCTCATTACAATAGCTGTAGACTTGTTCACGACAAGTTTGTCGCTCTTGCTTATTCATCTCTGATGCTTCACAAAAATCATCTACGGCTTGTAATAAGCCTTTATTTTGCACTTTAGTATTTAATCCCTCTTGTGCACCTAAAAAATCCATAAAAAAGTCAGAAACTTTGCGCCCTACTCGCCCTTTTAAAAAGGTTAAATAGCGTAGTGAATCAGGCTCCGTTTCCCACTGAGTTAAATCGACACGAGCAATAATATCTGCATGAGGTATATCTAAATAACGCGTTGAAGAAATATCAAGGCTATCGTTGACTAACATACTATTGCAACTACTGAGTACAGCAATTAAAAGATAATCAACCGCAAGATAGCGATAATGACAAAAAAGTACCGTACCACCCTCAGCAAAAGGATATTTTGCTAATTCATCTTTTAGTCTAACCGTGGCTGCACGTGAAAATCCTAAAAAATCTTCGTCACCTTTACGCTGTAAACGTAATGCTTGGGCTAGTTCACTTTCTTCATTAAACAACCCATATGCTTTATTTTTTGCACTATAAACACGGTGTAATTCTTCAATCATTTCTTGAACAACGGGTTCAATTTCTAGAACAGAATCGCGGAGTACGACTTCTAATGTCTGCTCATCACGCTTAATTAATTGATGTAAGACTAATTGGCTAATATCTAGACTCATGGATGTCCTCTTTTTCCCTTATCTCTTGTGCGCGTATTCAAACACTCTCGACTAGGAGTATCAAGTAAGATTGATTATAAAATTAATTAATTTAATAGCAGAAAAGTCGCTTGCCTTGCGGTAACATATAGCGTTTTACCCCTTTAGTAGGAATTTAGATTTTATGCCACAAAAATCCCGTTATAGTGATGAACAAGTTGAGCAATTACTAGCAGAACTTGTCAGCGTTCTTGAAAAACATCATACTCCTACAGATCTTTCTTTGATGGTGTTGGGAAATTTGGTTACAAACTTAGTAAATACAAGTATTGCACCAGCCCAACGAATGCTCATTGCAGATTCATTTGTTCAAGCATTACGTGCTTCAATAGATGAAGGTAATATTCACTAATTACATAGAAAATTATTTATAGACATGGTAACGAAACCTCAATCCTATCGCGAAAAAGTCTCCCAAATGATAAGTTGGGGGCATTGGTTCGCGCTATTTAATATTATTCTAAGCCTATTGCTTGGAAGTCGTTACCTGTTTATCTCTGATTGGCCGGGCACATTTACCGGTCGTCTTTATGCCATTGTAAGTTGGATGGGACATTTTAGTTTTATTGTCTTTGCTATCTATATTCTTATTTTATTCCCTCTTACCTTTGTTATCGTCTCTCAGAGACTTTTACGCGTTATTTCCTGCGTGTTAGCAAGTGCTGGATTGACTATCCTGATTTTTGATCTTGCTGTTTATCAGCAATTTCAGTTGCATTTAACACAATTAGTTTGGGATTTAGTTATTAATCCTGTAGAAGGGGAAATGGCAAGAGAATGGCAACTTATCTTTATTTGTATTCCCATTATATTCCTCATTGAGATGCTTTTTGCTACATGGAGTTGGCAAAAATTACGCAGTTTAAATCGTCAACGCTGGGGTAAACCTTTAGCGAGTGTATTTATTACCTGCTTTATACTTTCACATTCCATGTCGATATGGGCTGATGCTAATTTCTATCGCCCTATTACCATGCAACGAGCCAATTTACCGCTATCCTATCCAATGACAGCACGTAAATTTTTAGAGCGTCATGGTTTTATTAATGAATCTGAATACGAACAACGTGTGCTTCGTGAAGGTAATCCAACAGCACAAAGTATAACTTACCCTCTTTCACCGTTAAGTTATTATAAAGAGGCATCATCTTATAATTTACTGATGATCGTTGTTGATGGGTTAGGTAATGAAGCAATGCAAGACCTTCCAAGCTTGCAGCAATTTGCTAATAATAATGTCAGCTTTTCTCATCATTATTCTTCTGGTATTAATAATGATGCGGCTTTATTTGGCTTATTTTACGGTATATCACCTTCATATTTAGATAGCGTATTAAGCAGCAGAAAGAACTCTGCGCTTTTTGATGCACTAAGTTATCGTAATTATCAATTAGCATTATTTTCAGTCAATGGCTTTCAAAGCCCATTATTTAAACAGGCAGTGTTGTCTGATTTTTCAGTGTCAACATCCCTTCGTGATAGTAATGAAGCAACTATAACTAATTGGCGCAATTGGTTACTCAAAAATAATCAAGCATCAATGCCTTGGTTCTCATTCTTACAAATCAATGCAGAGCCTAATAAAGCACCAGAACGGGCACAATTAAATGCCCAGTTAGAAACTATTTTCAATACGTTGAAAGAATCTAATTTACTGGATAATACTGTTGTTGTTGTTACGTCAAGCTATCATCAAGAAAATACAGATAGCAAAAATAATCAATGGTTGCTTGATAAAAAGACCTTTAATTTAGATCAATCAGAGGTCCCTCTTATTATTCACTGGCCAAATATGGCACCACAAGTGATTGATAAAATGACAAGTCATCAAGATATCATGACAACATTAATGCAACGAGTGTTGCATGTTACTAGCCCTGCTGATAGCTATTCTCAAGGTGAAGACCTATTTGCTAATAATCGTAGACACCCTTGGATTTTCACTGGTGATAACGATACTTTTATCGTCTTTTTGCAAGATAATACCTTGCTGATAGATAAACACGGAAGATATGCGTTATTTGATAAATCTGGTAAAGAGATAGATGCAGCAAAACCTGACTTAAAATTACTTTTACAGATTTTCGCAGAACAAAAACGTTTTATTGAGCGTTAGTGCTTGATAGGAATGTACAAAAATAGAACACTTGAGGCCTAAAAGGGTTGCTTTAGTAGCGAAAAACAGTAATATACGATGCATAAACGGCATGTAGCGCAGCCTGGTAGCGCACCGTCATGGGGTGTCGGGGGTCGTAGGTTCAAATCCTATCATGCCGACCAACAATATTTAAGAAAACCAACCACTTATGGTTGGTTTTTTTGTGCCTGAAATTTGTGTGGTGTAAAACTGGTGTAAAACTCCCATCAGATTTACCCCTGTTAAAGCTCAGTTTCGTCCTATTTCTATGCTATAATTCACTTCAAATTCATTAATAAAACTTATAAAATGAACAACCTCGCTGAACTGACGCAAGAAGAAAAAGACAAGATTAACGTTGATCTATCAGCAAGTGATATTGCATATAAAGAACGCCTCAACATGCCGGTTGTTGTCATAGAAATAGAAAGACAACAGCCAGAATATTTGAGAGCGTACTTTAATGAACGATTAGCGTTTTATCGAGAGAGAAGTAAGAAGTTGCCTGATGCAAATTCGGTGCAGTATTTGAAGGCAGAGTGATTAGTATTAGCTCAAATTTAAGATAACTACCTTCTCATGGGATATAACTAATTTAGCAGTCCACTTTGAGCGATGTGCGGACACGCCAAGTATTAACACGAACAGTAATACTCTTCGACTCTTGTCATATCGCTTGTCATAATAGGCTCAGGAAACCCAATAATTCAGGATCCAAAGTATTTCAATACTGTTAGATTTCATTATTTAAAGGACAGGTTATGCTAATCATCTTCAGTGGTTTGCCTGGAAGCGGGAAAAGCACTATCGCTCAGGCTTTGGCAAAGCAATTAAATGCTCTTTACTTGCGAATCGACACGATTGAGCAAGCCATACGCAAAGCCGATGAAGATAATCGAGAAATGGGGCCTGCTGGTTATTTTGTCGCTTACTCACTTGCCAAGGAGAACCTGCAATTAGGGGCAACAGTAGTTGCTGACTCAGTGAATCCATTGGCGTTAACCCGTGATGCCTATCGAGCAATAGCTTTATCCACAAGAACTGGTTTTTTAGAAATTGAGATCATATGTTCCGATATCATTGAGCATCGTAAACGAGTTGAAACCAGAGTGTCTGAAGTCGAGGGATTAACCTTGCCTGACTGGAAGCGTGTCACAGAATTAGATTATGAACCATGGAACAGAGAACACCTTATTTTAGACTCATACAGTTTATCCCGTGATGAATGTGTCTCGTGGATCATTGACGTTCTTTCCCAATGCCCGCCACTTGAAAAGTCCTTAAACGGAGGGAGTTAGTAACGTCCGCTTCTAGCACTAAACTACCTGTAAACAAAACTCAAGAGGCTGATTTGAGTAAAGAGCTGACATCAATAATGTAACCGAGAAGTCTAACCATCAATTTTGCCCAGTCATTTTACAGCTAATCATTAGTATCCCATTTCCTCATTTTTCATAAATTTTCTACCTGTAATGTTTCTACAAGATAATCAAATAATAGACGAATTCGTGATGGTACAGGACCTCTCTGGGGACGATAGATATAAAGTCCCCATGTGGAGGGGTTTTTCTCCTGCATTACTGGAAGTGCTAGCCCTTTTTTTATCAAAGGAAGAGCCAGATAATCAGCAAGTTGACCAAATCCCGCGCTATTAATCACTACATCACAATACACATCAAGATCGTCTGTTACGAAACGAGGTGATACAGGTATAAACGGTTTTTCGTTATCAAACGTCCATGGCCAAAAGCGCCCAGAACAGTTATCGAGTAGTGCCACGACCGGCATTTGATTAAGATGTGCAATCTCAACCGGCCTTCCCGTGCGATTAATCAGTTCTGGCGTACCGAGTATATAGAACCTGACATCTCTTATTTTCCTTGCAACAAAACGATTATCTCTTAAAAACCCAGTCCGTAGACCTATATCAATTTTTTCGTCAACGACATCACTATGAGAATCTGTCAAAATGCAGGTTACCGTGATATCAGGATAAAGTTGACGAAATATATTCAGCGCGGGTACGACACAGCGACGTCCGAATGACGCAGGCATTGTCAGGCTTATGTGGCCTGAAACACGTGATTCATCTGACTGATTTTTACACATTACGAGGTGTTCTATACTCTTCAAAAGCGTGCCAGCTTCCTGTGCAAGAGCTTCTCCTTCTTGTGTTATTTGAATATTCCGAGTGCTCCGGTAGAAGAGTATCTCCCCTCGAAGTTCTTCTAGCTTTTTAATTGCGCGTGTGATGGATTGTGGCGATTTTCCGAGTAAGGTAGCAGCCTCTCTGAAGCTTCGGGATTCAGCTGTGGCACAAAATATTTTTATCAATTCAAATTGGTTTAGCATCATTCATTTTTCCGCAAAGCAAAAAATCCAATAATATTATTCCATTTAATGGAATTTTAAAATCCTCATAGTTTCATTTTCATCTTCAAAATACATTGCTAACCTTTCTTAACAGTAAATAACAAAGAGATAAATATTATGTTAGAGTCAAAAATGACGGCGCTATTACTTGAAAGCTATGAAGTTCAGACGTTTAGGAAAACTGAGATTCAGCGACCTGTCATAGGCCCTGGCCAGGTTCTTGTTCGTATCAAAGCTAGCGGTGTAAATCCCATTGATACTAAAATTAGAACCGCAGTGGCACCTTACGCCATGCCTGAGCTTCCGGCAATTCTAGGTACAGATATGGCTGGCATCGTGATCAGTACAGGTGAAGGAGTTACAGCATTCAAATCGGGTGATGAAGTCTATGGATTGACTGGTGGGGTTCGTGGCTTGCAGGGCTCTTTGGCACAATTTGCAGCGGTCGATGAAAAACTGATTGCCATTAAACCTACAAATCTGACCATGCGTGAAGCAGCTGCACTGCCACTTGTTTTCCTGACTGCCTGGGAAGGGCTTGTTGATCATGCTGATGTTCGTGAAGGCGATCGAGTTCTGGTCAACGGAGGTGCTGGTGGAGTGGGTCATATGGTTATTCAGCTGGCCCGTGCCTTCGGTGCCAATGTTTATGCTACTGCTTCAGGAGAAAAATGTGATCTGGTACGTCAGTTAGGTGCAACGCCTATTAACTATCGTGAACAGACAGTTGAACAATATGTTGAAGAGCACACAGACGGTAAAGGTTTTGATATTATCTACGACACCGTTGGCGGTGATGCGCTATCTTCAGTTCTGGGCGCAGTCAGGCACTATGGGCATATCACTAGCTGTGGTGCCTTTGGTGAATACGATATCACTACCTCATCCCTGAGAAGTGCCACACTTTCTGCCGTTTTTGTGCTATTGCGGATGCTGTCAGGTGAAAAACGCGCCCATCACGGAGAAGTTCTGACCATGCTCACCCGCTTTATCGAAGATGGAAAAATTAAACCCGTAGTCGATGCGCGTCACTTTACTCTCGATACAGCTCTAGAAGCACATAAAACCGTTGAAGACACTAGTGCTGCTATCAAAATTGTCATTGACGTAGACTGATCAGTTCATTTCGTAAAAATTAAGGTCTATCTAATTTCTACAATCTTTCAGAGGAAAACATATTCTGAGTTTGATCTTTTTATAAACTCAGCGGATCTAATATTATGCAATTGAATACCTTGATACATTCTCTATCAACGCTAATATTATTCTGCTGTACAGATAGACAACCATGACTAAAGGAGCCTGACTGGCTCCTTTTTATTAAATAAACAATTTAAACTGACAAATGTTTCTGGCTAGATATAGTTTTCTTTTCTAAAATCCTTCAGCATGTCCATTCACTCTTCATGCCAGTATTTCTGAATCCTTAATGTCAGCAATCGGGCCCAAAATAGAACTGTCAAATTCCTGGGTGTCCAAGCCTTTACAGACTCGCTTCGGCCAGTCATGGTTAGCAAGAGCCCCTCGCCCTAAAGAGATAAGATCAGCACCAGAATGTATAATGGCTTCAGCACGACTGACATCATGAAGGCTACCATTGGCAATAATAGTCATCTCTGGCGCATATTTTCTGGCTAGGGCAACCAGAGACTGTGGGTTCCCCTCAAATGCAGGCTTCCAAGCCTCATATTCGGTCAGATGGATAAAATCTACACCTGATTCAGCAAGCATCGAGAAAACGATGCGTGCATCATCTTCCCCATTCTCCCATTTATGATAAAAATCATTAACTTTACCCTGAGATATACGGATCCCTACAGGCACTTTTTTTCCTACTCGCTTACGCACTGCACTGATAACTGCCAAGCTGAGGCTGAGACGGTCAGCGATATCTCCCCCCCATTTATCCTTTCGGTGATTGGTATAATCGGTAAAAAACTGATCCAGGAGATATCCATTGGCACCGTGAATCTCAATACCATCAAAACCGGCTTCACAAACAGCACGGGAAGCGGCTTCAGCAAAATTCTCAATAATTATCTGAATTTCTTCCTCGGACAGTTCGTGCGGAATAGGATATTCTCCTTCACCTCGATAGAATGGTAACTGTTTTCCAACCGGACGAACAGCAGAGGGAGCAACCGTTCCGTCTAGATAATAATTACCCTGTGACAGCGCGCCTGAATGTTGAAGCTGAGCAAAGATGAGCCCACCCTGCTGATGTACAGCATCGGAGATAGTATGCCATGCAGTGGCCTGCTCGCGATTAGCCAGTCCCGCTTGAAAAGCATAAGTTTGAGACCAAGCTTTGTCGATATAGATACCTTCAGTCATAATTAAGGCAAATCCACCCCGAGCAAAATCTTCGTAGTAAGCCTTCATTCGCGGACTGGCAACCCCATCCTCCGAAGCAGTCACGCGGGTCATTGGGGCAACAAGTAGACGATTCTTAAGTAGAAGATTACCAATATGGTATTCGTTAAACAGAGATGATGAACTCACTAGTTTCTCCTGATAAATAATTAAATTCAAGAGTAAATATAATATAAGCAAAATAAAGCATAAATGTATCAAGATGATAAGCTTGTATATCGATATTCGTTATAATGGCAATAAAGATATTCATTTCATTGTTGCAAGCCAATTATTATTTAGCAGAAAATTAGGAAAATCATATGAACCTGAACGATGTTCATCTATTCCTCGTGATAACAGAAACAAACAGTCTGGCACAAGCTGCTAGACGATTAGATATTTCGCCAATGGCCGTCTCTCGCCGGCTTACCAGTCTAGAGCAGGAACTTGGAACTCGTTTAATGCAAAGAACTACGCGTTCAGTCTCACTGACGCAAGAAGGCTCTGAGTTTTTGCCCTACGCTCGATCACTTATCGAAACAGAAAAAGGAGCCAAGTCATTATTTTCATCGGATACAAAGGGAGTATCAGGTTTACTGAGAGTCACTGCGCCATCGGGGTTTGGCCAGCGCTATATTTTGCCCCTTGTACCGTCACTGCTCAATAACAATCCGGGCTTACGTATTAATTTACAACTGACTGAAGACGTTGTTGATATCGTTGGCCAAGGTATCGATGTAGCTATTCGCGTGGCCCCCTTACGCGATTCCAGTTTGATTGCTCGAAAGCTTTCAGATAATCCAAGGATAGTTTGCGCCTCTCCAGATTATCTCAGAAAATTTGGTACGCCAGAGGTATTGCACGATCTATCCTTTCACAACTGTCTACGATTGGCGAATGTTATACAGTGGTCGTTTGAATCATTGGGGCACATTACCAGTATGACTGTTGACGGGCGTTTTAGCTCTAGCAGTGTGGAAGGTGTCAGAGAACTTTGTATACAAGGAATGGGACTAGCACAGCTAACTTTATGGGATGTAAAAAAAGAGATAGCTGAAGGAAAGCTTGTGGAAGTCAGTTTGTCAGATGTCCTACCTCAATATCTATCCATCTGGGCTTTACTTCCCACGAACCAATATATTCCAATGCGTGTAAATGCATTTATAGAAAATCTGAAATCATCTTTAGGCTAAACATAAATAGAATATAAAAGAGGTGGTGGGTGAAACGTATTAAACGCCCATGATAACGACACCAAAAAGTATTAATTAAAATCCAGATAACGTTGAACCATTCTAACATTTTGAGACATTATATAGATGATTATCCCACTTTATCCAAATTCATATCATCGAGTTAGGCTCATCGTCCGCTTCTGGCATAAAGCAGACTACTGACTCATATATAGTTCAATGCTATAACAGCATAAGTTCTAATTTTGAGCCAGTACAGTTAATATCTATAACAATACATCATTTTCACCTAACCCGAATTGCGCTTTCATCACCTCTTCTTTTTGTCTACGTTCCTATTCTACTTTCTGCGCTTCTTCCATTTCACGTATTCTCATGTTAGATAGCACAGTAAAAGATGGTTTTCTAGAAAAAGCGTCCAGCTACAAATGAAGACAAAACAAACATCAAGGATCAAGTAGTTCTCACGGTGTTCGCTGTGTCGTTAGTCGATATAGTTTACCTGGCAAATGTCATCTTGTGAAATACGAAAATGACGGAGAAGATTTTATTGAAGGTGAGTACGCTATAGTTGGTTAATTTATTAGCTCAAATTTAAGATAATTACCTTCTCATGGGATATGACTAATTTAGTAGTTTACCTTGAGAGTGAAACGGAAGTTGCCATTATTATTAAATCTGAACACTATGTTACTTAAATTTTGACCGATACAGTAACTGAGGTTCGGTAATCATCTGCTATGTTGTAGATAAATAGTATCGAAAATTATTTATTGACTTAAGGTACTTTTGAAAGCTCAACTATCTAAGATAGCTATCAACCACATCCTGATTATTTCTCACCTCCCCTTTGTGACAAAGACCAAATGGTCAGCTGGGATGAGTGAGAATTTTCTTCAATGGAACTCACCATTTTATGTTCAATCAAACAATAGCGCTTTATAACGAAAATAATAAATAAATTTATTACACAAAGATGGCTTTATGATTCATTGAGTGGAAATCTGACACAGAACCACCTAGACTTTAATCATTACTTAAGCATCATCAATGGGGAAAATGTACATTTATTACTAGGCAATAAATAACAGGCTTAGCTTTACAGAGTATATTTTTTACTCCTAAACTGTAAGTATCAAGAGTAAAATTCCTCATTATTTTAATACATTATACTTAATTATTCTTATGTATTTAGGAGGGAACATGCCAATAACAGCTACAATAGAAACGTGGAATCAAGCAGAAGGCACTAGTATCTTTTTAGGCTATAAAGCTACGAGTAATTCACCTATGCAACGTGAGATGGTTGTTTTCACCGGAAATGCTAATAATGGTCAACCTATAACTGATTGGTCTGGGTATTATGTTGCACCAGAGTTAGATATTGCACAAGGGTATCTGACAGATGTAGTACAAGATACAAATGGTAGTGGAACTGCATATGTTAATGCTGTTTACATTGATTTTAGTCAGGGTGATAATGGAATTATTCCTAACGGAATTATTCGAATGGAAGGAGCGGAGTTATCTGATGGTAGTATTACTGAGGACGTAAAAGCGCAACTTGTAAGGATGGCTCTAAGTGTAATTGGTATTAATCTTCCTGAAAATGAGCCTTTGATACAATCTCTTGGAAATGCAGGATACCTCTATCAAGGACCTCTCTACGAAGAAGTTACAGAAATTATTGTTCCTTTATCTTTAATTGAAGCAGGTGTTATTTCTGTTGTAAATTACCAAACCTATACTTATAGAGCATATAATCAGACTAATGAAGTAACAAATTCAATTTTTTCTACCGCTCCAAATCTAAATCCAATACCACCATTATCTCTAGATCCTGATATTAATAATGGATCACATGATGAATTATAATTAAATTTTATCCCTATCAGATATATTTGTTACTCTTGATGGTTAGAAAGCTTAAATCACTTTTATCTTATATCCTAACCATCGTCCACATTAAAAAACGGCCCCGATTTAAGCAATTTCTGATATCTTATTGGTATCCTGATTATCAAAATAATTCGTCATTTTCACTTAACCCGAATTGCCCTTTCATATCTTCTTCTTTTTGTCTGCGTTCATCTTCCGCTTTCTGCACTTCTTCCATCTCGCGCATTCTCACGTTATAGATTGATTGCTCTGGCATCTGTACACGCACGGAAATAAAACGATCATCAGGGATATCGATTAAATCACCGTCGCTGTAACCCTCAATATCATTACGCGCGAAATTAGTGGTATATGTGCCATCAGGGCTGATGTTGATAATGGAGAGGCTCGCTTAATAAATCCGTTACTGTCTACCGTTGTATTACTTGAACCCCATAAATTTATCCATGCCGTATATGAACTCATGTCACTATAACAAGGCT
>NZ_LXEN01000148.1 GCF_001654855.1 Proteus myxofaciens ATCC 19692 | reverse complement strand
GCCTTACTAAAAAGATATCTTACTTTCCAATATATTCCACTTGATATATGTTTATTTTTAAATTGAATTTTTGAGTATCTTTTATATTCAATATGATCTTTAGGCATTCTTAAAGGAATATCACCCCATGGTGAATTATCATAGTATTCCTTATATAAATTTTCTGCCCTATCAATACTGTGCCATGGCTTAGATGGACCTACGTAATGTAGTAAAATAGTACTTTTATCGATGTTTTTTTCATTTTTTTTAAAAAATTTATTATAATATCTAGGTAAAAATTCAACTTTTCCTTGTAAAATAATATTTAATACATCCTGATCTGGATAACTATAATATTTATTATTAATCAATTTCATAAAAAGCACTAGTATATCTTCAGATAACCATTTGGGGATATTGTAGTATATGAAGCCAGAGTTAAAATAAAGTGTATATTTTTTTAAATTTAATTCTTCTATATATTCTAAAGAAATCCATTCATCAGGGATAGCTGCAATTATATTATTATTAAATTCAATATCTTTTAACGAATAAATATCGCCAATGCATAGCATATCTGAATCTAAATACAGCACACGATCAGTAATAGACTGAAGAGAAAATGGTATTACTAATCTGTAATATATTGAAATTGGAAAGTATTCTGATGTTTGTAACTTAGAAAATACATTTTCTTCAAAAAAATGAATACAAAGAGAACAATGAGCATTTTCTAATTTTTTTAATCGAACTACGTCATCTTTTTTAATTGAAGTTGTAAATATATGAAAATAAAAATGGCCTGTTGGATTATTTTTTATGATTGATGAAATCATAACACCAGCAGGCATCATATAATTTTCATCGACAGCAAAAGCAATATGCAATACGTCATCTTTACTTTCTGCTTCAAAGAAAACTTTTGTATCTTTTATAATCGAAGATAAGTCCACTAAAATACCTTATTAGTTAAATTAAATAGTAGTTATTCTCTAGCAAAATAGCATGATGATCAATCATTATGTTTATCAATATGATATAAATATCCCATGAAATGATATATATATTATTTTATATCCATCTTATGAGATAATAAAAAGATTTACTTTTCCTATAATCTATTTTTAGTTATCAGATTGTCAGGTTAAAATATAACTTCATTTAATATTTTAGATAAAATTGGCAAGTATTTTTGAAAATATTAATGACTAAATATTAAACTATTATTATTTATTATAAATATTGATATTTTTTACTTTATAGTAGCTAGACTTTAACTTAAATATAAAAATAACTGCATAGATTGTAAAAAAAATGATATTATCATATTATAACAATGAATTTAGG
>NZ_LXEN01000147.1 GCF_001654855.1 Proteus myxofaciens ATCC 19692 | reverse complement strand
GTAAAAAAAATGATATTATCATATTATAACAATGAATTTAGGATCTAAAAAATGCTAACTACATTTATAATTAATTTAAAAGAGAATAAAGATAGACGTAACATTATGATAGAGCAGTTAAAAAATACGGCTCTTAATTATCAGTTCATTGAAGCAATAAGAGGTACTGATTTAACTGAACAACAGATTAAGTCTAAGGTACAAGATTATCCAGATTGTCTTCTTACAAAAGGTGAAATTGGTTGTGCATTAAGTCATATAAAAATATATCAAAAAATGGTTGATGAAGATATTGAATATGCACTTGTTCTTGAAGACGATGCAGTCGTGCCTAAAAATCTAGAAAAAACTATTAATGAAATTATACAGCAAGATATTAAACATAATAGAAATGTCTATTTACTTTCTGAAGTAATCAGTTATATACAAAATAAAAAATTACATAGTAATATCTATTCTGCTTATCACGCTTGTGGGGCACATGGATATTTAATTAATTTAAAAGCAGCTAAAAAATTATTATCTGTGCTTAATCCTATACGCTATGAAGCTGATATGTGGTGGATTTTTAGATTTAGAAAATATATAAATGTCTATTGCATTATCCCTCATTTAATCAATACAAATGATGAAGATAAATCAAGCTCCTCGTTAGAGAAAGAAAGAGCAAAAACATTAGAACAAAGAGAAAAATATAGGAATAAAGTCCATAAGAATGAACGCTTTTATCATTTCTATCGCATTTTAGAAAAAATTAACAACAAATATACATATAAAATTGTAAAATATAATCCAAAGTAAATATTACTAATATATTTAATTTAATAGTGATTTTTTATAATATCAAGCATATTATGAATATATATTTTTATCTTTTAAATAGTAGGTAAGATCAACATGTATTGCTAATTGACTACCTACTTCATATTAATTTTACTAAAAATTATCTGATATTCCATATATACAACTTAGTATATGTTTATAACTAAACTTAAGATTTGAATATAGTCTATATTCAATATATCTTGATCTAAAATATATAATTTCATTGTATTCAAACTAAAAGCATTAACTTCAGTTTATGTTATAGGAAAAATTGATATTAATGTATGCAATCACGAATAGGCTACACAAATATGTAGCCTGCTAAAATTTAATATTATCAATCCTATAAATTACTAATGTTTCCCTTTCTCTTTTATCTTCATGATTTTATTGATTTTAAATCTAAAGACAATATTCTTTGCTTTACGTATCTTAATAGGATTTTGATTTAAAGAAGGTCTTTCATTCCATATTTTTAATGATATTACAGAAAGAGCTAATAACGCGGTAATACCATTAGCAACCATTACTGGAATATCACCAACTCTTAAACCATAACCAAACCAACAACTAACACCTAAGAAGAGAGCTGACCACATCCAAATTGATAATGCTTTTGTTTCTCTACTTTTAATGATATGAATAACTTGTAACAGAAACGATCCTGTAGTGATCCAAGCTGCAACCCCACCTAAAACTAGAGGATACTGTGACAAAAACAAAATGGCCAAGATAGCCAATACCACTGTAATTAAAATAATTATAAAATCACGCATTAAATATTTCCTTAATAATTTAAGCTAATATTACTATAATTATGAGTAAGTATATTAAACTTATTGAAGATTGACTATTATTTTATAAAAAATAGTTATAACTACTAATATAATGCGATTAGTTTTTATAATATTTCACTACGTTATATTCACTAATATTTAATTTATTGATTTCTTCTTTCATATATTCATTTATTTGCAACTCCGAATGGTATATGAACTGAAGGGAGTCCAGAAGAAGATTTTAAATGAAGTTTTTGATCATCAAAGAAAATATGTGGTTTTAATATCCTTAATACGTTAGATTTTTCAACTCCCCCCATAAAAAAGGCTTCATTAATAGATATTCCCCACGCTCGCATCGTATTAATTACTCGTTTATGAGATGGTGCATTACGTGCAGTGACAATTGATATTTTCAATATTGGTGTATAATTAGCATTATTCTTAACTTCTTCTAATTCTAATTTTTGAATATCAGAAATACGTTGAAGAAATTTCTTTAAAGGACCTGGATTATGAGGAATATTCACCATTTTTGCTTCATGATCATGAAATTGTGAGAGTTGTCCTGAGTTTTTATAAATACTTTCAGCCTCATCGTCTGCAAGTACACCATCAAAGTCAAAAGCAATTCTTAATTCAGGATCATCGTTATCATCACAAATATGACCTGATAATATTTGTCCTGCGGGATAGTTAGCGATTATAGCTTGCATAACATCTTCACGATTAGCAGATAAAAATAATTCTATATCAAAAGCAGGAATATAAGTATATGGTGATTTCCCTTGAAGAAAAGCGGCTCTGGTGATCCCTAATTGGTAATGCTCTATAGAATTCATTACTCTTAAGCCTGTATCAGGATCATTCCTTGATAACAGAATAACTTCAACAAGCGGATCTTCTGGTCTAATTTCGTTTAGCTTCAAGAGGCGACGAATAAATGGAAATGCAACGCCTTTATCAAGTGGTATATCTTGCTTTTCTCTTTGATATTGACGATATATTTCTTCTCCTTGAGTACGGAATATTTTATCAGACTCTTTTAAATCAAATAGTGCGCTAGAAGACAGTCCAACAACTAGCCTTTTCGTTAAATCATAAGCCATAAATACAACCCTATTTTTTATCCTACTCACACTTTATACAATTAAGATAAAAAGTATATAAATCAATAAGACCTTTTGTTACATACAGTTAATGCTAAGACTGTATTAATACTCCTCCAGTGGTTAACATTTAGCAACAAATGATATTGATTATCATTTGCATTTGATTGTTATCCCTATTATTGTTATTGATATCAATTAAAGGAGGTTTCAATGGTCAGAAAAACAATACGCTTGCGTTCGCAACATTTTAAAGATTTGGTCAATAAAGTAAAAAAAATGAATACTGTAAAAGAAGCGATAAATAGAGATGAGAATTTATCCGATCTTGTTGTTCTTAATAGTAAAATTCCTACTATAATTTCTGTGAAATAGCGTAGAACGATGCTAATTTGAATAAAATTGTAGTATCCACAACTTCAGAAGGGTTGACATATTAAATGATAATGATTATCTTTTGATTCGTGAGTAGTTGAGTATTTTACTCAGTTATTCACAACGACATTGCTCACATTGCTTCTAGTATTTTATTGACCAACACTCCTAGCGTTGGTCTTTTTTTTATTTACTTTTTATATGCTTCTACGGTGATTATTTCTGTCTGATTATTTGGCTCGCGTAAATACTGATAATCTGCTGAAACAGTGATATTAACAAAACCAATTGATGCTAGTATTCGTTTAAATTCTGCAACACCGAACCATCTCATTTTAAACACTTCCCATTCACTTTCGATAATTTTACCTTTTCTCCATTTATCATAGCGGTGATGAGCTGTTGTTATCTGGTTAATATAATCAATATCTGCATTAATCATTTGTAATGTGATTATATCGCCTTCTGGTGTCTTAAATTCACGACTATAGCAATTTCCTTTTATAAAACGATGTGCAAGACTAATATCAACTAATAATTGCCCTTCGCTGTTTAGCGCTTGATAACACTGCTTTAACGCTTGAATCGCGTTTTCTTCATTTTCTATTAGTAGAAATGTCCCTGTTGGAATGATAATCGCATCAACCAAACCAGTATCAAAATTAATTAAGTCGCCTTTAGTGATAACGTCGTGACTCAATCCATTATCGATAAGGTTTTGTTTGCAAAAATGGAGCATGTCATCTGATAAATCAAAGCCTTTAACATCAAGCCCTGATTTCAATAGAGGAATTAATATACGCCCAGTCCCAACTGCGGGTTCTAAAATTTTTCCTTTAAATCCCTTTAAACGTAGTTTGTAATATTCAATATCACCAAAACTACAGCCAATAGGTTTATCAATTTGGTAAACCTGCGCAGATAGAGCATGGTAACTTTGCATTGCGTTTCATCCGTTTAATTACATGTGGAACAGAATTATAAAATTGTTTTCTTTGATGCTAAATGTTCATACCTTTATACCCATATAAAATCAAGGGTTGACAAGTTAAATGATAATGATTATCTTTTAATACGTGAATAGTTGAGTATTTTACTCAGTCTTCTCACAACGACATTGCTCACATTGCTTCCAGTATTTACTGTGACCAACACTAAAATGTTGGTCTTTTTTTTATTTAGAAAATAAAAATCTTTTAATAGTATGCTGGCTCGCCAACAGGTCTAGTTTTAAAGCGTCTATGTGCCCACAGATATTGATCTGGTGCTCTCATTATCTCTGTCTCAATTAATTTGTTCATCCTATCTGTATCAATCTGAATATTCTCTGTTGGATAATCTTTAATTTCTTCACCAATAATTAAACTATAATTTTTTTTGTTTTTATTTTTATTTCTTATTAAGGTTATCGTTAAAGTACGCGCACCTGATAGCTTAGATAATATCGCCACACCTTTAGATGTTGATGTTTTCTTAACAGAAAAAAAAGGTGAAAATGTTGTGCCTTTTAAACCAAAATCTTGATCTGGGGCAAACCATATTGCTTTTCCTTTTTTTAATTCCGTCACCATAAATTTTAAATTTCGTCTATCAATCATTCCTTTGTCAGAACGCGATCTAGCTTTCGTCTGAATAAACTCCATGGCTTTATTGTTGTGAGGACGATACATTGCATTAACAGGAAAACATAAGCCCATAATGCGCCCTCCTAGCTCTAAAGACATAGAATGTATACCTATAAGTAGTATTCCTGTATTTTTATTATTTGCATTAGTAAAGTTTGATATTCCTTCGATTTCATAAATCCTTTTTAATCGCTTATCACTCCAAAACCAAGCCATTCCAGTTTCAAATAAAGCAACACCTAAAGAAGATAAGTTATCACGTACTAATGCATCAATTTCATTTTGATTTTTATTTGGAAAACATAGCTCTAAATTTCTTTTAATTATAGAAACTCTCCTTTTTAAAAAGAAGCGTGAAGACAATCCCATATGCTTACCTAAGAAAAGTAACCATTTATAAGGTAATTGCACTAATAAAAAGAGAATAAAAACGCCAAACCATGTTAAATAATATTTTGGATGTAATAAATGTAATGAAAATTTATTTTTTGCGTACATATAATTATCCTTAAAATTTAATCCATTGATGATTTACATTAAGTAAATTTAATTAAATTTAGATGTAAATGATTAATTTTTTTAATTCATTTTATCTTAAAGATAAAATTTATCTTTTCTTAAAAAACTCTCTAATCTACCTTTTTATTTTATTGTATAAACAATTATATTTTAATTGAATTTTAAAGATATAGTTATGCTCGAATTTTAATGAAAATTAACTACTCTTTATAATTAATATTAAATTTTTACATAACTTTGACTAACGGTGTGTTTGTATATATTTCTATTTCATTAAATATGAGTAACAGATAAAAAAAAACCTCACTTATAAAGTGAGGTTTACAGTCTAATTTATAATTATCTAGTTATTACTTAATAAGCAATACCAAGAAATTAGGTATAAAATTATAGACCGATTACATTTGCAGCAGCTGGGCCTTTAGCACCATTCTCGATTGAGAATGAAACTTCTTGACCTTCTTTCAGAGATTTGAAGCTATCGCTTTGGATTGCTGAGAAATGTACGAACACATCTTTGCTACCGTCTTTAGGAGTGATAAAACCAAAACCTTTATCATCGTTGAACCATTTTACTGTACCAGTCATTGTATTAGACATAGAATTTCCTTAAATTAATTTATTTGCCATAAGGCTTGTTTGCGGTTTGATTTCGGATTTTTACTTATGGTAACTATTTAAAGGAATTCGCAACGAAGAGGTATCATGGATAGCGCTAAACGGTGAACTACTTGAAACTGGACTAACATAAATAGGCCTGTACTTCCAAACCAATGACGCTATTAAGTCATAGAATGAAAAATATAGCAAATCATTTTCGCTTTTATTTTTTATTTAAATGTAAATATATAAAAAAAAGGATAAATAAAATAAAAAAGGTTAATAAAAACACTATTTAATCACTAAAGATGATGTTTAGTGATTAAATGAAATGGGTGAAAAGTTTTTACCGCTTACTTTTACCCGTTTCTATTTTATATAAATGCATAAAAGTATAAGTACTAAAATTTGTTCAATTAAACGGATAATATTTAGTTTTAATCGCTAATTTGATTGCTTATTTCGTTATATCTATCTTTAGCTAATGATTTTAGATAAAATTTCATGCGTTTTCGTCCATAGTAAAGCCCCACCTTCATCAGGATAAGTATATCTTTTAGCATTAGGAAAACGCTGAGATAAAAGTTCTCCAAAATCAGGAGAATGGACAGTGCTTGTGTCTTTCAAACCATACCATAACTGGGTTGGTGTTAAGATATTTTCAGGAGAAAAGCCCCAAGGTTGCATCGTCATAAGAAGATCTTGTGTATATCCCGCATTTCCTTGTTTAAAAGCATCTGCCATGCATGATTGATAAATTGGTAAAAAATTCGATGACTGATAAATAGCCAAATCTACACGATTACTATACTTTAAAATAAAATCAATTAACCACTCAGCTGTTATATTTTTGCTTATCCATTCAGATAATATTTTAGGATTAGAATTTGCTTGTTGTTGCATATTTACTACATCAGAAATTAATTGCTCTTTAGTTTTAAGATAAGAAAACTGATCTTGTCCTGAAATTATTGCAAGATTTTTAACGTAATCATGATAATAAAAACAAAAAGCCATTGCAAAAACAGCTCCTTGAGAAAAACTAAGCACACTTACTTTTTTAATATCAAGATAGTTTAATAAAAACAAAATATCATGAGAAAAAGAGGCTAATGATTTATTAGGATCAAACGTCGAATCACTCAAACCTGGCCTATTTGGTATAATGAAGCGAATATTTTTCTCCAAGAGCACTTTATCATCAACACTTAGCAAGCCACTCATACCTGCACCTGTAAAAAAGACAACAGGCTCACCTTCCTCTGATCCAGATTCATACCAACTTAATATTCTAGTATCTGGTAGCATTAATTTAAATTTTCTTTCGCTTTTTATATTCATTAGGTTTTATTCACTATAATTTTATATTATTTTAAAAGTGCCAATAAAATACAGTTTTATTATTAAAAATCTCATTTAAAATTAATATTTAATTCGCTAAGGATAAAAATTCATTATTTTTCTCATCATTATATTTATTCGGATACACTCTAATAGAGTATAATAAATCTATATTCATTCTATGTTATTTTTTTCATAAAGTGATATATGTCATAAAAATAAATTTGAGAAAAACGCATATTTCTAGTTAAGAGGAGAATAATAATACATTAAACTATAATTTCTATCTTAAATAAGATATCTCCGTATTTCATTATAAATATGTAAAAATACTTAGTAACTAAAGGTTTTATAAATATTTCTGAAAAAACACATTGTTACATTATTACTCTTAATATTTTACTTTATTCAATTTGATTGTCGGTATACGATACAAAAATTAGGGGTTATAAATTTATTATATGTTGGTAAATAAAACCGATATTATTGAACCATATTGATAAAATGAGCAGGAAAGCCAATGTTACAGGAAAATGTCGTTAAAGATATCATTGTTTGGATCGAACAAAATTTAGATTCACAATTGTCGTTAGATATTGTCGCTGAAAAATCAGGTTATTCCAAATGGCATTTTCAGAGGCTATTTAAAGGATATATAGGCATGTCTTTAGGTAAATATATACTTTCTCGTCGCCTATCTTGCAGTGCGTATGCTTTAAGAGTAACACGATGTAGCCTTTTAGATATCTCTTTAAAATATCACTTCGATTCACAACAAACCTTTTGCCGTGCTTTTAAAAAACAATTTGGAGTTACACCATCACAATATAGAAAAAAAGCAGGATGGAACATTAGTGAACTCATTTTCCCTGCTTTACCCTCTGTTGAACTCAGTGCTGAGTATAAAATTGTAACTCTATCAAATAAGTCTCTAATAGGCTTATCTCACTACTACAATAAACCTATCTCAGTATGGAATTCAAATAAGAAAAAATTTAGAAAAGAGTTTTGGCAAAAATTCTTAAATGAAATAAATATAGCTCCCATACATTTATATGCTATGCATAGAGCTTCTGTTGGCTCACTTGACGACACAATGTATGTTTATTCCACAGCGGTAGATACGTTAGATAGCGACGTATTCTCAGCTTTAAATAAAAATCGCTTAATCACTGAGCTTGAGTTGGCAGGTGGTAAATACTTGCAGATTACATTTTCTATGGATGAAATCTCTGATTCTATTACCGAATATGACGATATTATATATACCGTATATACAAAAGTGCTACCAAAAATGAATTTACTACGTAGGCCCGGTGCTGATATTGAGAGATATACGCTTAAACAGCCCGTTAATGGTAGAGATATTCTTGGAAACGGTCCAAAATACCTAAAAAAAATCAGTTATTATATTCCTGTTATGTAGTCATTCTAAATATCATCATTTGTAAATAAAATCCCAAATATAAAATTGGGATTTTATCTTTATTTAATTTTTATAAGCAAAATAAGATCAATATTTATTATTCTCTAATAAATCGCATCAGCTGTTGTTTTAATTGCTGGTTTTCTTGTTTAAGTTGTTCATTTTCATCTAATAATGTTAGAGCAATAGCGATACCATGCCAATCAAGCGCAAGCTCTCGATGAAGTTTTAATGCTCGATGAACAACAACAATGGCATTATCATCAAAAAACCACTCTTCTGTTCTTATTTCAACAGGCTCAATAACACCAAGCGCAATTATTTCATTAAGATCATCTTTTGTTACACCAGTATGATGGCAAATTTCAGTTACTGTAAATATTGTTGTTCCTAATTGAGCCATTATTTATTCTCCCAATCTTTTCGTGGATTAAAATCAGATTGGCTATCTGCTATTTGTTGCCATAGGGCGAGTGTTTTTTCATCAGCTTTAGGTGGCATTACGATTTTTATAATCGCATATAAGTCACCTTGTGTTTGTTTATTTGCTAGACCTTTTCCCTTTATACGTAATCTTTGGCCTGCTTGGCTACCTGCGGGAATGGTTATCAAAATTTTATCTTTCATTGTAGGAATAGGAATTTTAGTACCTAATGCTGCTTCCCATGGTGAAAGAGGAACAACTAATTCTAAATCTTGGCCTTTTACATCAAAAATAGGATGAGGGGCTATTTTAATTGTTAACCAGAGATCACCATTTTCGCCACCATTTTCACCTGCGGTGCCCTGACCTTTAAGACGAATACGTTGACCATCAGAAACACCTTTAGGAATTTTAACATTT
Source organism: Proteus myxofaciens ATCC 19692 (assembly GCF_001654855.1). Taxonomy (GTDB): domain Bacteria; phylum Pseudomonadota; class Gammaproteobacteria; order Enterobacterales; family Enterobacteriaceae; genus Proteus; species Proteus myxofaciens. Next base: position 2,938 of record NZ_LXEN01000147.1, on the reverse strand, counting down.
AATGTTTTCGGAACTTCTTGTTCCACCATACCAAATACATTATAAACAGGTAAGTGATAACTAATTGTTCTTTTATGTTCTTCCTGTGTTTCTTCAAGAAATACTGCAAGTTCAATTTCAAGATCGTGACCACGACGCTTAGGTGCTTGCTGAGAGCGACGACCTTCAAAAGGTGAATGCTGACCAAAAAAAGACGCATAAAAATCATCAAAATCTTCTTGGCTGAAATTTTCTTGATGGGTATTTGATTGTTGTTGATTAAATTGTCTGAATTTCGGATCATTTCTATGAGCCCAAAGCTCGTCATATTCAGCTCTACGTTGCTCATCACCTAATATTTCCCATGCTTGAGCAACTTCTTTAAAGCGCTCTTCTGCATCAGGTTCTTTACTCACATCAGGATGATATTTTTTTGCTAAACGGCGATAAGCTGTTTTTATTGTTTTAGCATCATCGGTAGGTTTAACACCCATGATGGCGTAATAATCCTTCAATTCCATAGCAATATCTCATTAGTAGTAAATAATTAAATAAATATTAATATCTTATGCTTGATAAGTATAGAACAGCTACTTAATTTTAGTTAATTATATCTCCTTATTACGCTATTTTATTGTTTACCTTAACTTTCATTGGTAAAAAATATTTTAAATTTTAAAATTTTTTTAAATCAATAAAAACAATTAATTAACTGTAAAAATCACCATATCACTCTCTCATTTCAATAAATTGCATTTGAAATACTCTTTTATAAAGAGTAAATTTTTCAACACGAGCAATAAGTAGATAAGATCAATAAAAAGAGGTGATATGGAACGTATTATTATCCCAACAAATTATGTTCATATACGTACAACTCCATTTTGGACAAAAGAAACCGCGCCTAAATCAATTTGGAAAAGACATTTAGATAAAGGAACACGACAAGGTGTTTACCCTAAATTATCCGTAATGCAGGGTTGTATTATTTATTACGCTTATGCTGATGAATTTAGCTCAACGCCAACAGAAACGTTAGAAATTAAAGCTGGGCAATTCGGTGTATTTCCACCAGAAACATGGCATTTAATTGAAGCACAAAGTGAAGATACTGTTTTTAACGTCGATTTTTATGTTGACCCTAAAATACTTGCTGAGGGGTAATTATGGAGAATAACAATATGGATAATAAAGGCTATTTACTTGAGCTTATTAGCACTGAAAATAAGGTTAAAGAAGATAAGATCTTTCTTAACCCCAAAATATTATATATTCCAGAAGTTGCCACAAAAGAAATTTTACAATTAATTGATGCACTTAAAAATCAAGTCGACCTTGAAAATAAAGGGCTCACTCTTACACTTACTAATAAAAACAATGGTGTCTCTGTCGATAAAGAAAGTAATTTAGCTAGTTTACTCGATCCAGATGAAGCTAGCTTAATTGTCAAAGATCTTATCAATATCGTTCGTGGTTACGATATGGATGAAGAAAGTAATGTATGTGGCTGGTAACTTACTCATATTACTATGAAGTCTTAAAAAGACGAGTATTGTTAGACAACAATTGATCAATTAACCAATAGCCCGCTTTTCCTGGCGGGTTATTTTTAGACCAAACTAAATCAATATCTATTTTTTTAGGCCATTGATTGTAGGTTAAATTAACTAATGAACTATGCCCAAATTTTTTAACTAGCCAAGTAGGTAAAATAGCCCATCCCATCCCTTGTTCAGCAAGTTCTAATAAAAGTAAATAATTTGGTGCCAACCAATTTTTTTCACTATTCACTATCATTTGAGCATTGCTACTTAATCTTAATTGTCGATTCATCGTTAAATGCTGATAAGTAATATTCTTTTCTTGGGCTAATGGATGTGTTTTGTTTACATATAATCCTAACTCGCCTTGAATAGGTAAACGTGCAAAAGCAATATCTGCTGGATATTCAGTGCGAGATTCCATCAGGCCGACTTGAGCATGCTTATTTTGTAGCATATCAATCACATCATCATTTTCAGCAACAATGAATTCAAATTCAATATGTGGGAATTTTTTATCTAAAATAACGAATATCTGATCAGCTTGCGGTGGCTGATAAATATCAGAAAAAATACAAGTCAACCTTGGTTCCATTTCTGGTGATAACTCTATTCTTAACGCTTGCAAGCGCTCATCAGCTGATAATATATCTTCTACCAAGCTGAGCACTTTTTTTCCTGCAAATGTCAAAGTAGACTCACGCCCTTTTCTTTCAAATAATTCAAATCCTAAATCATCTTCAAACCCTGTAATTGTAGTACTCACAGTTGATTGGCTTTTATTTAATTTACGCGCAGCTGCTGAAAATGATTTCAATGAAGCGGCTTCAACAAAGGTACGCAAAGTTTCTATAGAATAGTTCATATTGATATCGATTTTTTCGATGGCTCCCATTTTGTAGATATAGCGAATAATGTGAATAATTGCACCTGTTTTATGAAATAAGTTTTAATTAAATAATAAGAGGTGCTGTATGAGCAAACATCAAAAAACCCTAGCTGAGCGTATTTTTCATGCTGTTTCTTTCGAAATTATCGCTATATTAATCACAGCGCCGCTTAGTGCGTGGGTTTTAGGGCGCTCAATTTTTCAGATGGGTACAATCGCACTAGTATTATCTACATTAGCGATGTTATTAAACCTATTTTACAACATGATTTTTGATAAATATTGGCCATTGACTAAAGGGCCACGACCAACAAAAATTAGGCTAATTCATACATTAGGATTTGAACTAAGTTTTATAATTATTGGTGTCCCTATTTTAGCTATATTGCTAACCATGTCATTATGGGATGCATTTATGCTAGAAGTTGGCTTCTTTGCATTCTTTTTATTTTATACTTATGCATTCAATCTAAGTTACGATACATTACGTGAAAAATGGTTTAAAAATAAAGAAAATAAGAATAAAAAA
>NZ_LXEN01000146.1 GCF_001654855.1 Proteus myxofaciens ATCC 19692 | reverse complement strand
ATTTATATATTATGTCATGAATTATTATCGGGAGTATTACTACATATTTCAGTAATTATATTTATATAAAATTACTTTAGAAAAATAACTAATAAAACATCTTCAGGTATATATACTTAATATATTTCTTTAGTTATTGAATATAATAAAATTTAAAAATAAATTATATTTTTTATTGCTAATAATATTTTTAGTTACTATGATAAATATTATAAATAACATATTTTACAGTTTTATTTAGTTAATAATAAAACCGTTAAAATAATAGTTAAATCAACAGAATGAAAACAAGGAACACTATTATTTAATTACAAATTGAAATTTAATTAAGTATATCTATCACAGTAAAAACACCTATAATTTTTATTTAAAAAAATAGATTGGTATTTTTATCCTAAATAAAGGGAGGGCAAGCTATTCATAAATAAAATATAAATTAGTTACAAAGTCGATACTATCAATATGCGGTTTATACTAAGTAATCTGCATAAATAAATCCGTATTTTATATGGCGAATATTTCTTCCTCTTATAAATCCACATATTGTCAGAATCGGTATCTTATTACTCTGTTATTAACGTTAATGGGTAAATATATATGAAAAGTAAAAATAATTATTTCGAGGAGATGATTGGTCACTATAAAGGTGATGGACCATATTTACATGATGGGCAGCGGGTTATGCTCGATGCTGCTTCAGGAACGTTTAATCTTCCTTTTGGTTATACGCATCCTCGACTAATAAATAAACTTAAACACCAGATAGAGCGCTGTGCTCATTTGAGTTCAGCTTATACCAAGCCTATTGCTGATCAAATTCTAAATCAGCTCAAACCACATTTACCCGATGGCATTGATTCACTCTGGTTAAGAGACGTTTCTGGTTCAGGTGCGGTTGAAGGTGCTATTCGTATGTCTCAAAAATATACAGGGCGTACCGGTGTAATCTCTCTATTTATGTCTCATCATGGGCAATCTTTAGCTACCGCTAGTATTTCTGGTAACGCGTTTCGTCTTGAGCACTTTAATACAATTATAAATGGTTCATTCAAGATCCCAGTTCCTGATAGTGAATTAGCAGGACAAGAAAGTGCTAATACTTCAAATCCTACTCGCTTTTGTGAGTTGGAAGATTTTATTAATTATGGATCTAGTGGCAATATCGCTTGTCTCATTCTCGAACCTATTCTTGGTAATGGTGGCAATATAGTGCTACCTGTTGAATTTTATCGCCAATTACGCGAAATCTGTAATAAATACAATATAGTATTAATAGCTGATGAAGTTCAAACGGGCTTTGGGCGTACTGGTACTTTTTTCGCAACCACAGGTTACGCCAAAGAACTTAAACCAGATATCATTGTTTTTGCCAAAGGTGCAGGTGGAATCGGTATTCCCACTGGCGGCATTCTAATGAATCACAAACTAGATGTACTTGAATCCTATGAGCATTCTAATACATCAGGTGCTAATCCTTTATCTTTAACCGCGCTTCACGAAACTATCTCTATCATCGAAGATGAACAGTTGCTCGAAAATGTACAACTTAATGAGCCTTATCTGCGTGATGCCTTGCTTAAACTACAGGACAATCACGAATTAATCACTAATGTTCGTGGGTTAGGCTATATGTTTGGTTTCGATACACCAAGTCCAGAAATTACTACGATGGCGATTGAAATAGCCGCTGAGCATGGACTCATTATACGGGGTTCTCGCTATGGCAAAGGGCGCGCTATCAAAGTACGTCCTCCACTTATTTGTGGACCAGATCATATCGACGAACTGGTTGCTAAATTGGATTGCACTTTTACTAAACTTGAAAAAAAACTGAATATTTCAAAGGAGATTATCTGATGAAAGCTCTTAAATTTAACGGTGTCTGGGATACATCACTCATTGAAGTACCTTCTTTGCAGTGTATCGATTCTGACGATGTAATCGTTGCAATTGAAGTCTGTGGCATATGTGGTACAGATGTGGGCATTATTACTGGTGATTATCCTGTCGCAATTCCTGGAACAACCTTAGGTCACGAGTCAACAGGTCGAGTATTAAAGATAGGCTCAGGTGTAACTCAATTTAAAGTGGGTGATCGCGTAGTTATCAATCCGACATACTCCTGTGGAGAGTGCCGCATGTGTCAAACAGGTAGCCCTAACCATTGTGAACGTAAGCTAGGTACTGAGGCTGGTGTTTCCTACAATGGCACCTTTGCTGATCAATATCGCGCTAAAGAAGGGTCTTTACTTCATCTTGATGACCATGTCAGCTTTGAAGAAGGTGCTCTTACCGAGCCACTAAGCTGCACTATAACCGGTGTAGACAAGCTTAATATTACACATACAAATATACGTGCTTGTGTTATTGGCGCAGGCCCTATGGGAATGCTGTATTTGTGGAGTTTATATCTACGTGGTGTTAAAGCATTTTTAGTAGAAAAAAACGAGTTCCGCAATCAATTTGCAAAAGAAGTTCTACCTGAAGGAACACGTGTTTATACAGACTTTGAAGATGCTATGCGAGAAGAGTATGGCAGTGACGATGAAAAACTGGATTTATGCGTTGATACTACAGGCTATCTTTCCGAAATTGTATTTAAGCGTTTAGCACCAGGTGGCAAATTACTCAACGTAGCTCTTAAAGATTTTACCGCTAACTTGGATGTACTAAAAATTGCAGATAAAAGTCTATCAGTGATTGGTTCAATAGATTCTCTCAATAACAGCTTTGAACGTGCCTATGAAATTATTCGTGACGGGAAAATTCCTGCCAATAAGTTAGTAAGCCATACTTTTGACTTAAATAATTACCCACAAGCATTTGCTTCAGTGGGTTGTAACATAGCAGAGAAAAAACAACAACCAATTACTGAACCAAATTGTAAAGTGCTACTGCGTATAGCAACACACTAGCAGGAGTAAAAATTATGAGTTCTTTATTCGTTATATTTGATATCGATGGCGTTATAGTCGATAGCGAGCAGTTGCATTTTGATGTACTCAAAGCTCTTTTGCCTGAACAAACGAAAAAGGCTAAACCTGAAGATCTCATCGGCCTTAGCCTAGAGGCAACATTAGCAACCCTTGGGATCAACGCTGAACAATATGACGAAATTATCGTTGAGATTGTTAGCGCCTATAAGGCTATGCTTGGGCCTCGTTATCTACGTTCCGGTATTCGTTCACTTATCGAAAAACTTATTGAGCAGAAAATCCCTTTTGGTTTTGTCTCTACTGCTCCACGAGATATCTGTTTATCTAATATTGGTACTTTAGAGTTGCAAATAGAACCATTGCTTATTAGTGGTGATGATATCGAGCGTACAAAACCTTACCCTGATCCCTATTTGGCTATGTTACGGTGCCTCCATGCAGACCCCGATAAGACTATTGTTATAGAAGATACGGATCTTGGTATTAAAGCTGCAACTGCAGCAGGTATTAAACATGTTTATGGTTGGCCACACTCACTTTCAGGTACAGAGAGTTACATTAATGCACGAAAAGTGATCAACTCATTAGATGAAATAGATACCTTTGACGCGATACTGAATTCAAACGAGAAGTAAATCTTAGGTGCCGGCGTATTTTATAATGCCGGCACCATAAAATAAGGAGTACTAACAACGTGATTGAGAACAATACTTCACATCGTGTTCCACGAGCAATTATCTCTACACGCATCGCCTTTTTTATTGCAGGTCTCAGCCTAGCCACCTGGGCTCCGTTAATTCCATTAGCAAAACTACGCATGATGGCTGATAACGGAACTATGGGTATGGTAATGCTGGCATTTGGTATTGGCTCATTATTGATGATGCCTTTATCTGGAAGTCTCGCCTCGCGCTATGGCTGTAGGGTTGTTTTTAACTTAGCGACTTTAATTATGTTGATACTATTGCCAGCACTTGCGACTCTCGATACACCATTAGCCTTAGCTTCAGCGCTATTTGTTTTTGGTTGTGGTATTGGGGCTATGGATGTAGTTGCAAATATACATGCAGTACAGGTTGAAAAGCTAGTAGGCCGACCTGTTATGTCTGGCTTTCATGCACTATTTAGCATCGGTGGTATTGTAGGTTCAGGCGTTGTCAGTATGCTAATTATCTATGGACTAACTCCCCTGTTAACAGTAAGCATAATCATGATATTAGTCCTTGTGCTTCTTTTGATCTCTTTTAAGGGAATGCTCACCAATTCTGAACCTGATGACTCACCTTTTTTTGCTATTCCTAAAGGTATCGTAATCGTACTTGGTTTTTTGTGTTTCGTCGCCTATATAATGGAAGGATCAATGCTTGATTGGAGCGGTATTCTGCTTACAAGCAATAATAGTGTTAGCGCTAATTTTGCCGGTATTGGCTATACAATATTCGCCATCTCTATGACGATTGGACGCTTGCTAGGAGATCGCCTTATCAAATTTTTCGGTCGTTTCAACGTATTCCTATTCAGCTCGCTAATAGCAACAATAGGGATTGGGGTCGTTGTAGGCTGGACACATCTTTTCACGATGACTTCTGGTTTTTTCCTTATAGGTGCAGGGCTTTCAAATATTGTTCCTATATTATTTAGCGCAGCAGGACGACAAACCGCAATGCCAACTACACTTGCAGTCGCTGCAATATCAAGTATAGGTTATTCAGGGATTCTACTTGGTCCTGCGTTTATTGGCGCTATTGCTTATCAATATAGCCTGACAACTGCTTTTATTGTCGTCAGTGTGCTTTCTTTGAGTTTACCTCTTTGTAGTCATCTTATAAAAAAATAAGCGTTGTGGCGTATTTATAAGGATAATACTCAATCAGAAAACTGATTAATTAATAGAAATAATTTGGTTTATTCTAAGAATAGAAAATGGCTATATACTTTAGATTTATAGGTACACTAGAGAAATAATGTGTTAGAGATAAATCGCTTCCATAAAATGTTTATCGCCCTTTTCTTTTGGCTTACTGCTATCAACTTTTTTAGCTGTTAGTTTAATATTGGGGGTATAAATCTTTAGAGAATGCAATATACCCCCATTTGTACCTCCAAAAGGAGCTTTTAAGAGACAGTAGGAGATGCAAGAAGATATTAAGAGAGTGTGCAAGAAAAAAGGAATCATAACAATAAACTTCAAATACTCTTCATTAATACTTTAAATCACACTATGCATTTTCAGTATCAATACATAAAAAATAAGCTATCAACCATGCTATAAAACTTAATAGCAAATTCACTTTTGATTATTTTTGTCAGCCGAGATGTTTCTGGATATAAATTGTATTAACTATAGATGAACGACACAGAAAATGAAAAAACATGTTTGAACTTCAAAAGTAGCAACTCAGTCGCGACAATACCAATCAGTATTAAAAATTCTTTTTTTATCTTTCATGGTATCATCATTATTACTCATAGTTTATCACTAAACAAAATGAAATAAGTAAATAACGCTTTGCGATATGACAGAATCAATTTGAACAACAACATGCTTCACTTTTTAACTTATTAATGCCATACCTAGCATCTATATTGTTAAAATATCCTGTGGTCTTTCCGCTTTTTCTATAAATTACATTTATTCTATTAACAGTGATTTCATACTCCCCAGATAATGCGACAGGAAACTCAAATCTCTTAAAATACTCTGAAACAATATTACTTTTCTCAGTAGAATCTAAATAATAGGATTGATTTGTTCTTTTATTTTTTACTTTAACTTGGATGACGAAATCCATAGAGTTACTATTACCACTGAATGATAGTTTATGGAGATATACATCTACATACAGGGGCTTATCATCTGTCCTAACACATATATCAGTGCTATATGAAATATTTGTTTTTCTTTCATAATCTTTATTTGTATATTTTTGCCATCCCCAACAATCCCACTCATGATATTTTGCTAAGGCCGGATAGGAAAAAAATGATAGAAGTAATATAAAAATTGATATAGATTTCATTTTAATTCCTTATTAGTTTAGCGTTTTTTTTATAACATTGAAATGTTCATTTTTTGAGCACACATCCTTTAGCTTCTGTTTGGATTTATGATTAAAGTTCGGACTAACACCTAAGCATGTTTCTCCAAGTCTAACTGAGGGTTGGGTTCCATTTGATACCTCTAAAACAGCGCCTTCAGGCATACCGACTTGTTGATACGGACTGCTGCTACTAATGTCCTGATCGTAATGGTAATCATATGTTGGATTATTTACCCATCTTGATGCCCAAAATGATTCGGTAAATAAAGCGGAATTACCTGATGTACCATATCTTTGCAACATATCAGCATCTAATCTGGCGTATGATAAAATTCTATTTTGTGAGAAGCCATCTCTTGCAACCAACTCCTCCATTCCAGAATAATTTGAAAGAAGACGATTAATTAAATTCCTCATATTGGCATCGTTGGTACTGTTTCTTGCATGAGTTAACGAACCTTCGACATCGTAGAAGTTAAGATCTGGCCTAATAACATATATATAGGTCACAAATTCAGGATCGTAAGGTTCAAACTCATTCGGCCTTGAGAGTGATATCGCATGCTCAACGACTGCTCTAAGAGACTGTGATGTGGAAACAAAGTTACTACACATCCCATCGATTGACTCACCTTCAAAATGATGTGTTAAATCATTATCGGGAGCTCCTTCTCTAAGTGGCCACATACCCCCAGCCTCATGTATATCACTTAGTGTTCTACTATCCGCTCTATATACAACACTTGTAGGATTTATAGCCCAAGAAAACGGTATTTGTAATAAAAGAAAAACAACAATTAAAGCTCTAATCATAGTTATCACCTCTTTTTTAATAAGTGACCTTATAAATTGAATTCAATTATTTTTAATTTTTTCTCTTGATATAGCCTAATCCTCTGTGTGTATTATTTAAAACATTCAAAGCTCCAACCAAAATATCTTTTCCTTTTACATCTAACAGATAATAATCTCCATTAAATAAGGCACCGGCAGTATATACAGGTACGTTTCCATATATAGAATCATTATGATTATTACTATAATTTTGGCTATGTGTGTGTCCTACGAATACAGCTATGACATCACTTTTATTAATCATATTTTTAAAACGTTCCTTTTCTACCCTAGTAGATCCGTCATAAAAATGTTCGTTACCATCATGGAAGTTTAGGATTGTAACTTTTCCTCTTTTATCCGCTTCCAACAAGTCTTTTTCCAACCAATCCAGTGATGATTTGATATTTGCTTTTATAGCACCAGCCCCGTAGGCTACGTGATTTAAATTCACTTTATAGGTAGGATAATTTTGTAGTTGAACATAGTGGACATCTCCAAAATCCCAAGAATAAGATAAACTTCCATCGATGCTTCTAGTTGTAAGCCCTACCATGGTATCCTTCACATCCATATTAAAATTGTTCAATACTTTTGAGTAGCGCTTTAGTTCGTCGGCCATTCTTGCAACTGCTTCTGTGGCGCAACCATCTTTATGACAATCCCCAACATTATTGGCATAATCATGGTTACCTAATCCCTCATAAACAGGGACTTGATTTCTCTTATATACATTGGCGTAATCACTATATGTATCGGCACGGCCAAACTCTGTTAAATCACCGTTTACGATATAAAAAAATACACCATCTTGGGCTTTTATACCTTCGGATACTTTTCTATTTACCTCTAACCAAGGCCCTCTACTTTTTTTAGAATTAGGATCTCCGCCATTGCCTAAACGCCACGGCTGAGGATCCGCCATGATGACTATCTTGTAATCTTTTTTGTCGACATTATTTATGGCTTTTTCTTCATTTGCTGTAACTGATGCATTAGCAAACATGCCACTCGTCAGAGCCCCAGCCATTAATATTGCGAAAAGAATCTTTTGTTTCATAATTGCATACCTTTTTCATCAATTCATTGAAATTAAAGAGGAAAAAAGACCAGATATACGCCGATAAAATATCATCTAGTATCCTTAATCACACAACTCTCTAAAATAAATCCTACCTTTCTTAATGAAAGAAGAATTAATTTAAATTATTTTTTAATCGTACTCGATTGGATTAACATTAATCATCCAGCCTGTTAGCTTATTACCTGCACCATAAGCATCGTTAATCGTTAATCGTTAATCGTTAATCGTTAAGATGCTATTTGTAATTTTTGGGTCATTCTCGAACGGTAAATCAAAGAAAACTTCTTTTGAACCGACTTTAGCTATCATAAACTCTCCTTTTTTATGAACCCAAAAATCATTAATGTTTTTTATATAATAGACTATTGTTAAGTAATTCATTAGATTTTTTTAATTTTTTTTACAGAGGGGAACATAAAAACATTAATTATCAACTAATTAAAAAGTAATTATTTACATATCATTTATCATTATCAAAAATAAACATAAGTAAAACTAATTAGTGATATACCTAAAAATTGCTACTCATCTAAATGGTCATTAATTAAATTCAAATACAAAAAACCTCGCCGAAGCGAGGTCTTTAATAAGTTGTTTGGAACAATCGGGCATTTCAGATTACTTCAACAATGAGAGAGCAAATAATCAAAGGTATTGATCCACTTAAGTTCAAAAATCAATTTCTAAGAAGCCATCAAGCCCTTCTTTATTTTAATAATAAATCTATTATGAAGAAAGACTAGTGATGATGTTCTAAAATATTGTCAATTCGAAATTTATTCTGTAGAAAACGAGATAAAATATTATACTTAATATTATTGATGTTAATAATCCGCTTGTCTTAAGCCTGGCGTAAATTAATATAAGCGAGAATAAAAATACGATTTGAATAAATAATGATTTTCCTCCTGCATAAATCTGACCACCTAAATAAACATTATCCAAACGCTACCTAGTATATTAATAGGTGTTAGATTTTTTTTACAAAATCTAAAGTAAAAAATGAAAGCACTAAGATAACCAATATAAGATAGACTACAGTTTTATTTTTTTATGTATTAGCACTCCATAGTTCTAAATAATAATTACTCATTTCCGTTCATAATAAGATCAACGAAACCTTCCAACGTCAGTCCAAAATTGATTAATGCTATAATGTGGAACAGATATATCGTCTTGTTGCTTAATTATTTTTGTTGTTTCTTCAAATGGGCTTGGTATTTCCATTTTTCGAATAGTAAAAAAACGATAAGTTATGCTTTCACCTTTACCTACAGTTTGAATATCATGCACAAAATAAGAAAAAGGGTGTTATCAACAGGGTGAGTATACCAGTGGGGCTAAGATGGCATTGGCAGGTTTTGAAATGCATGAGCTTGACAGTCATTAATCCACATAGCTCTATTGTATGCTGGTTTCCAAATTTTAGGTTGTAATTGGAGTCGTTGTTCACGAGGATGCGTTTTAAAATCATTTATTAATTTACCTTATTTAGCCATAAATACGCATCTTATAAGTAACAATAAATCCAGCTAGAAACAAAATGTATTGTAAGGTAACAGAATGAAATAATTTGGGATAAAGACGACTGAAAGAAGATATAAATGCTATGTTGTTTGTTATCAGTTAGAAACTTAACATAAGTAAAATTAATTATTGTTATCTATTTTATGAACAAAAAGTGTTTTTTTAGCTTGTCAATGCAATGCTTACTATAGTGATTAACCTCAGTGCTGCGTGATGAGCATAATAATAGATGGGATATCATTCTTATAAAAATTAAGCCTCTAATTTTTCGCATGGATTCGACTATATTTTTTGTTATAGACAAATTGGTTATTTATTATCCCTAACCTTGTGATTTTATCTTGAATGAATGACCATAAAGCCACTTTACGATGATGTTTTACATGAAGCATTAAAAATAGTTTAATGCTTCTAACTTTCTGGATGATAACGGTAACCATACGGAGTTTGACGTACTTAAACTAATGTGATGGATGAAAGATGGAAAAGGAAAATTATTAGGGAATACGATATTGGAAGCGAAACCTTCTGGCGATTCTATAGCCATATCCATTAGCTTCATAAATCACCAATTTTGTATAGATAATCTGTATAGGAAAATTCTATACAAAAAACCATACAACAAATGGTAGAGCTTTCAAGAGACGTTAAGAGATTTCAGGAGACAATGATTTTATTGGGTTGCTTGATTTTACTGGGATTAGGAGACTTCAGGAGACGCTAGGAGATGATGAAATGGCGGAGGAGGAGAGAGTAATACACAACGATCAACGCATTGATAATAAAAAGTTATTTTAACTCTAACTTTATAGATACCCCCAAATGTACCCCCTGATATTTTTGTCATGCCTGTTTTGAGGTGATTTTTAATATCAATGTTAGCCCTACACTTTCCAATAACATCATTGCATAAATATCATCAATGGGGATTTTATTGCAGATAATGAAATACCAACCAGAAATAACCCTACCCGTGTTTTTCACTGCCTCTGTTTCAAACGGAACGATGACAACCAAAAATATTTTTCATCTGATAGGCTCCTCTCTTTAAGAGGTGTGGTTAATTTGCGCACCTCAATATGAGGTGTACAAAATAGAATAGGTAGGCTGGTGAACTTATTCGAAGTGCCCCGATATTTTCGGGTTAGTTGAACTGGTCATCTTAAAGAGGGTAAGTTGCGAACTAGGCTAATAACATTGGGTTAGTTTAAAGAGGCGAAATGTCCTCTTTAGCTTTACCAATTTCGAATCGGTTTATTGATACTAAATTTTACTAACCAGCAACTATCTGCGCCCCTGTTAGCTGATAGCCATTAAACCATTCATAGCGACCTGTAGCAGTTACTTTATTTCCTTTCTGGCAGGTCATAAGTTCCAGTGCGTTAATATCAAATGCCACCATCTTTAATGGGTACGGGCTACGCTTGTCACTCTCAGCCTGAATAGTCATTGTGGCCATAACTTTACCTGTGGCTGTTTTAACTCGCTCAGGGGCTTTTATTACCGTTCCTGATGTGGTGATCCTGATTGATTTTGCTTTTCTCATTTCTAGTTTATTCATCTTAATATCATCACAATATAAGCTATTAGTTAAAATAAAATACTGGTGAAATTATTAATGTATAGGTAATAGCTCTAATTAGCAGGGTGATCTAAACGTTAATTTACCCATGATGATACGGGATAATCCCGCATGTAACTATAAGTTATTGATTATACGTAATTCCGTTAAATCGACGGAATCAAAATACAACTAATTGATAACGTTTAATTCTGTCACAAAACCAGATTAACACTCATTGGTCATCGTTTCAGTGACCAATGGTAAGAGATGGCAACACATTGTTTTTATTGCGAGAGGTCACAGTGACCACCTGAAACCTTGTATCAACCTTATGGTTAATGCCTTACCGTTATCAGCTTAATCCTCACCGTAGTCTCGCCGTTGCGGTATTGCCAGCCAGTGACGAGCCTCCAATTTCAGAGACTCATGCCTCCTTGAGATTAAGGAGTCCTATTATCGTTTCGGTGCTGGCTTCGTCCATTGGTAGGTTGGTGCTGTCATTCTGTGCCTGTGACGCTCCTTAGCCTGTATTGTCTGCGCTACGCCTGTTCTAATGGCTAACCTATCGCGTCCGTTGAGTGATTGCCCTTGCTGGTGGGCTAGCTCCATCATAACGGCTTCTATTACTTCACGTTGTAACATGGCTATACCTCAAAGGGATGATCATTTCCGCCATACCTTGATTGTGCTGAATTGAAACAATCAAAGGCCATCATTCCACTAGCATAAAACATGCTGTTTTGCTGGCAACCAGAGTGGCAACCGTCAAAATGGCAACCTCGCTCACAGGTTTAAATACGCTATCTCATGGCGAACCCAAAGTGACGGCCTCGGATAAATCAATAGGTTATGTTTCATGGTGGCGACCAAGTTAAATCCGTCAAGACTAGTCCAAACTTATTCCCCTTGTTTTGCTGCGTACCATTCTGCGTACTTTTTCACAACATCATGATTTTATTTAATTATAACGAATCGTTAGAACTAAACACATACCTACTGCGTACCTATTTAATTTTGGACGGGGCTTATAAATTCATTTAACACGATAACAAGTTTTGATAAGTTTTCGACCACAACAATTACTATGTTCTTATGTCTGGTTCTGATGTTAACAATTGTCAACATTTAGCGGGTAAAGTAACCAGTGAAATATAGCCTTTTCGGTGGATACCTTAGTGGATACCCTACAATTATTTCACAATCATAGTTCCATCGTGTTTTAGTAGTTAGCTGTACTGGCTAATATTTAGCTACTTTAGCTAAAGGCACTAATTCGTAGTTTTGATATGAGAGCTTCATTTCAAGTCGTCCTCAGCATCAAGGGTAGCATTTCAACTGTTACCCTTTCCGACTATGGCGATAATCACCATAGTACAACACTCAATTTTGAGCTTTGCCATGTATTCAATCAGTTACAAGGCGCAATAATACGCCTTGCTTGTTTTACAGTAAGTTACTCTAACTTTAAGTTATGGAATTACCCGTTAAATCCACTAGCAATTTTATATTTTCTAATCTGTATAACAGTGTTATACGCTGATATAATAAGCACTCATTGAGTTAATAACGGACTATTATCATGAGTAAATCTAATCTTATTGCCTTTCGTCTCCCTACTGAACTACAAGCCCTGTTTAATGATGCTGTATCGAACTCTGGTAGCGATAAAACAGCGTGGATAGTCTCCGCTATCAAAGAGAAGTTAAACCGTCCAGACAGTAATCCTGACGCTCGTATGCTATCGCTAGTGGAACGTCTAGAATCGTCTGTGGCTTCTTTAATTGCTGGTAAGGCAGATATCCCACCTTATACCTATAATGAGTCTGCTGTCGTTTCTGTGGTTAATTTAGTGCTATCAGAGGGCATAGATAACGGGCGCATTATCGCGGAACGAATTAATGAGGCAGGCTATCAAACTAAGGCAGGCAAAGCGTGGGATAAAGATATCTATTCAGCGTGGAAGCGCCATAAGGATATTACAGGAAAGCTGAATTAAATAATATATCAACGGGCGGTTTTCGCTAACTAACTCGCCCGTTTAGCATAAAAGGATTATAGGAACTCATTTCCTATGTTGTTATTTACCTTTTTGTTTACTAATTTCATTTTTAATGTTCTGAATTTCTTCAGGATAAACTTCTTCGCGGAAATATTGTTTTATTGCCCTATTTTCATCTGATTTTTGTTGAGCTAAAGCTTTAAGTCCTTCGAGAACAGCTTCACTTTCTGAATCGTACTGTTTTAAAGCGATCCATGTCTTGAGCATGTAAAACATATCGTCAGGCAATGTAACTGTTAATTCATTTGATTTTTCATGATTACTCATTTAGTTCCCCTTGGTTTTCTGTATGTACCTTGGACTATTTGCTTTTTAAGTTATGAAATCAAGTCTGGTTAGAATAACGTCTAATGCTGTGTAACATAGTATGTTTTTTATACACGAGTACCTAACACCTCAATGTGATACTAATTATAAAGGAGTGAAAGATACCGCATAACTATTTTTCACTCTTTCAATGATAATATCTCACTGCTTATGCTCCTGCCTTACCAATCCTTATCATCTGGAATATTAGCATTTACCCAAGATATCCAAAGATTCAGCGCTAATAAACCTTAGGAAAACTTAGGATTGAGACATTAGAAAAACGTTAAGATTTGTTAGGATTTAATATTTATTTTTGTCGCTATCACCCTATATTTACAGTCTTTCTAACGTGTCCGAAAATTCTCTCTACTATGTCCAAAAACTATTTTCTATGGGATGTATAAACCGTGTTCTTAACGTGCCCGAAAAGTCATTTCACTTACGCGCGTACTGTTCACGAAAGCATGAAAACTAACTCTTCAATTCTTCATGAATATACTTAGTTAAATTAGGTAGCGTTTCCTCAACCGCTTTTTTCAAGAACTCTTTTTTAGCGGTTGGGCGTTTAAATTTCTGTTTAACTTTCGGGTCATGTACATAAACGGCATAGCTGGCGGAATAACCAATACGTCCCGTTATTTTTGTACCATTAACCGTGACATCCCTAAACTGACTATTAATCAATGTTGATGTATCAATAGGTGTATAAATTGCGGCTTGTGCTCCAGCATCGAAAAGGAACCGTTGCATAGCCCGTGATACTCGTTGGTCTACATGCTGGCAATATTGTAGAAATGATTGGTTGCGACCTTTCTTTTTAGATACTTTTACCTTTATCATTATGTACCTTCAATATTATAAAGGGCAGGAATCTGCCCTATTATGCTTTTTTATCAATACTTTTAATTACCATTTTCTTACTTTTTCTAACGCGCCGCCACTACGCATCTCGTTACCAAGTACGTCATAAACCGCACCTCTTACCATCTGCTGTATCTGCTGTGCTTCCTTTTGTGTAATGCCATTCGGTGCCTGAACTTGGAATGTAAAGTTCATATCACCCATGCTGACACCATTACCACCTTTACCCATTTGTCGATTACTAATAACTCGACCATTATCACCCGGTATCATGTATTGACTACCGTTCGATGCTTTGAATATCTCTGGCTTGCCACCTTCACCCACTCGATACATAGAGCCAGCATTTACGGGACCACCATTTTTACGAGCACCTGCAAGCGCAATCATCGCGGGTATTGCTGTTGCCATTGCCGCCATACCCCACGTAGCCGCAGATCCCATAGTGGCAATACTCGTTGTTGCTGCCGCTGGAGCCATAGCGTTTGTGATTGCCGCCCCTGTTGTTGTTGCTTCTGCTACAGCTTGAACATTTGAAGCCTTGCGCATAGCACTTTCAGTAACCATATTCTTAATCTGTTGCATACCCATTTCAACCAGAGCACTAACCGCTTGATCGACAATTGTTGAGGCTACATTCTTAAACGCATCATTTAAGTTTTGAGCACCTGTTAATAGCCCCGTAATCACGTTAGCGGAACGTTGTCCTAATGCGTCTAATCCATCAGCTAAGAATTGATTAGCTTGGCTTTGGTTGCGCCATATATCCCATTGAGCATTCATGCGGTCTTGCTCGTATTGTGTATTAGCCGCATTCATTAACGCCAAACCCTGCTCTGTGATAGCGCCTTTTTCAGTCTCGAATTGGCGGATCATTTCAAGTTTCTTAGCGTGTTCGTTAGCCAGTGATTGAATCGGGTCATATTGGCCTTTGACTTCATCAATAGGGTCGACAGTAGCATTGATTTTTATTTCAGCCATGCCGATATCAAAAGCCTTCATTGCTTTACTGCCTAGCTCTTTAAAGGTTTCTTCATCAATGAAATCATTATCAAACATGCGCTTAAGCTCCTCAGCCTCTTGTCTGAATGCTCTTGCAAGTTTTAGCTCAGGGATAATTTCTTGTGATTTCATAAAGTCATCGACTTTCTGCTTAAGGTCGAAAACCTCAGCGGCTTCTTCGGCAATAGCTTTCTTTTGTTTATCAGTGGCATCAGCACCTAGCCCCTGAACGGCGTTAAAAATAGCCATCTCTTTATTTACGTTAGCTGCGCCAGAACTTAACAGCTCAAATTCTTTTCTTAACGCCTCAGTCTGTTGCTGTTGCTTTTTGATAGCGTCATTTACTTTATTATTTGCTTTCAATGAATTATTAGCATTCGATTTGCTATTTAATGCGGCTTCTTGGGCTTCACGTAAGTTACGGATTGCCTCTATCGCTTTCGGGAGTTCAGTATTGTAGGCATCTGAACCTTTTTTTATCCCCATTTGCATAAGCAGTAACGAGGCATTGTATTCATCCAGTGCGGGCTTACCGTCTTTCATGCCAATAGTGAGAGCTTGTGTTCGTTGCTCAATATCAGCAAGGGAGTTAGCAAGATTCAAACTTGCCGTCTTATCAAACTCATCCGTTAACTCTTGTATTTTTTGTTTAAATATTTCAGAGTCTTTAACAAAACCATCAGCAATTAACGCCTTTTCTAACTCTTTGATGGCTTGTTCTTTCTTAACAGCTGCTTCACTGCCTAATTCCAGTGAGCGGGCTACTTGTTGGTTGGCATCCACTATCCCTTTAGCTTGGCGTTGATAAATTAATTCTGCTCTGGTCAGCTCATCTGTTTGTTTTGCTCTATCTTTTGCAATATCAGCCGCTTTACCTTGTGATACCGTCCAGCGACGAATATTTTGCTCACCCTCGGAAATAAGTAGCTCATATTGCTGTTGTTTCTTGGTAAGTTCACTTATAACTTTAACTAGATCATCACGTATATAAGGAGTACCCACCTCAATATCTTGTTCTTTTTGTGATTTTATTTCTTTATTTATTTCAGCTAATTGTTGCTCATAAACTCCTAATTCTTGAGTAACATTTTTAAGACTTTCTTTTTGCCCGTCTAGCTCTGTGGCTGTTTCTGCTATCTTCTCGCCTAATCGGTTAGCCACCACTCGCGCCTGTTTTTCTGACAGCTCATCGATTTTATCAATCCACTGATCTACCCTGTCATTAAACTCTTTCGTTGCGGTATCATCGTTCATTGCGTTATATAGCGCATAGACACCTGCGGCAGCCAAAAAGAAGACACCTGTAGGGCCACCTAATAATCCTACTGCGCCTCGCAATCCTTGCATCGCAATAGATTGAGTTTTAGCGGCTTGGGCTGCGCGACCATTGGCGGCGGTCACTGCGTCCGTTGTGGCGACTAGTGTAGTTTTCGCTTTTTGCTCTAATGCTAAGGCCGCATTTAATTTATGGGTCGCATTAGCTTCAACTTCTTTTGCTTTAGCAACTTGTGCCTCAGCTCTAGCCAGTTCTTTACCTGCGGTCGCTAAATGTGTTTTGATTTTAGTTTCTGTCGCATGTAAGGCATTGCTAGCCTTGGTCACTAGCTGTAGATTTTCCTCACTCGCAGTCATTTGATAAGTTATCTCAGCATCCTTGAGCATTGCAGCCTGTCGCACTCTAAGTGACTCTAAGTCACGCTGCTTGATATCATTAGAGCCTTCTAATGTATAAACGTGCTCTAACGCTGCCTGAGCTGCTTTTAACTCTGCTTGTGTTGATGCCTTAAGATTTTTTGCGTTAATGACTTCTTGGGAGGCAGCAGCTTGCAATGCCTGAGCCTTCATTTGAATAGCGCGAGTATGTGAAATTTCGGCTTGTGTGGCGTTAATTGCCCCTTTAGTGTGCTGTAGTAGTGAAGTCGTAGCACTGCCGATATTGGAAATATATCCCGCACCCAGTAGTCCAGATACATTACTAATCACGCCAGTAAAGCGCGCGTTCACACTCGTTGCCTTATCTGTCGCCATTGAGGCAGCGCCCATTTGCCCCGCTAATTCACTCATTTGACGTGATAGACGGTTTATTTCAGGCATTTTTAACGCACTGGAAACCGCTATTGCAGATTTATTGAATTGAGTAAATGATTTACTTGTAGTATTTGCCTCATTGCCTAAATCATCTATTTTTCTTCTTGTTTTTTCCATTTCACGGTTAGCCTCAAGAAGGCTAGCTGTATCGGCATCTACATATACTGTGTAACCTTCACCATGATACATAGTCTGTTCCTTGTGGTTAATGTACAACTGATAAGGTTGATAAGGTGCTTCCAGCTTTTAGTGCTTGCCTATTTAGAAAGTTAATTACTTTATATGCCTGTTCCGTTAAGGAGTAAGGCTTCGTAGATAAGTTAATTAATGGAGAGAGTAAATCATACGCCTTACCTTCAACGTCAATGTCTTCGCCATCCGCTTTAACGACAAATACCGCATTATCAAATAGTCCAGCCGCCAGTAATTCAGGAACAACTTTGCCTGTGATGTTGTTATAAGTGACTAACGTTTCCCCTGTTTCAGTTTTTAAATTATCAACATAAATCTGAGCTATAGTGCTTGCTAACCGTTGTAATTTTTCCATTAGAACCCCTCGTTATGTAAGGCATTAATTAGTAACCCTTGAATTAATTGACTAATAGGTGCTCGCTGGATAAAAAAATCTTTTTCACCCTGTTTTTCTTTAAACTTTTTGACGCGCTCTATTATTTCACTATCAATTGATACTGGTCTGAAGGTTCTTTTTTGCTTATCCATGTTTATTTATCCACCTTGTAATTTTATACAATACAATTATAAATTAGATTAAAAAATAAACAATAGTTTATTGATGCAAATAGATACAAAATAGGAATATTTTCTATAAAAATTAATACTATTGAAGTAATGAAAACAAAAAAAACCGACTCAAAGTCGGCTTTGTTTTTTGAACTGTTTACTATTTTAAAGATGCGCTATATACAGGGCTTTTAAAAGTATAAGTTAGATAGGTTTTCCCTTGATTTGATACATTCATTCTTAAATTTACTTTGTATCCATCTTTATCAAAATTCATATTAACATCACCACAATCTTGGCTTCCTAAGCAATTAAAAAAATCACTTTCATCTTTGATAGTATGTGTTTTATTTACAGGGGGGCCATATACTTTTTGTAATTTATTTCCCGCTTGTTCATATAGTTCAAATGCTTGCTCTCTGGTTGTTGCTTTCTGATCGAAGTTTTCAGCATAAATTATATAAAATAGCCCTAACTTATCGTGAAATGTTGCAAATAAAATAGCTGCGTTGTGTCCGTCAGGTGTTTCTTTGAAAGTACAAGAGTGTCCAGCATTACAGTCTGTATCCTTTAAATTTAACACTTTCACACTTTCTTTAGTCTGCCCCCACTTAAATCCGTAGGGTGCTGGTGGGTTGTTATCACATCCCGATAGAAACAAAGCCAATAGAGCCGTTATCATGATTTTTTTCATTTAGTGATCCCTTTAGTTGATAAGGCTAATTATACATAACCGCCTCAGCTTATGCTTTAGCGGTTGTTACCTTGCTATTTTTTAGCCCATTCCACCAGCTTTTTCTCTGCTATAGCTTGTTGTTCTGGAGTGATTTCTCCGCTAGGTAGCCCGTACATATCAAACCGATTACCGCCCAGAGTAAGAGCTTTCAAATAAGCTTTACGGCTGATATATGAACGCAATCCTTGTTTAATGTGGCTCTCAGGAATATCCAGTCCTTTATCTTTAACCTCAGCAATCATAGCTTCCTTAATGCCAATCATTAGCGGCTTGGCTTCTGGCTCACTAAATAGCGTCCAGTGCTGCGCTATACGGTCGATACGATGCTGTTTCTTCTTCGCGTGAATATCCGCCTTATTTTTCTTCTTGGGTTGTTGTATAGCTTCCTGTGGCGTTTTAGCTTGTGTATTTTCTGGTGCTTCTATTACAGCTTTACTTGTTACGTTATTGTTATTTTTATTTGATGGTAATATCGGTCTACTCATTTTTTCTTTTTCCTCAAAAAACTTTTTATTAAATACGCGATCAGGTGTTGGTTCAGTCGGTTCAGTTGGTTCAATTTGTAAAGATGTTTGTTTTTAAAGACTTTATTTAAAAATACTGAACTAACATTAACCCTATTTGAACCAACATTTTTAATGAATGAACCAACATCAAACCTAAACATGCCAACCAGTGAAGAAAGGCTCTAATCTTGGGTGTCGGTTCAAAATACTAATTTGTTGGTTCAAAACATCCTTTTGTTGGTTCAGTGTTGGTTCAAAAAGTGTTATTTTTTCCTTATAAATCAATAAAGGCTATCTACTGAACCAACTGAACCAACACTAAAACAATAAAATTACACACATGAAAAAATAAATGGCTTTTATCTATTAATTTCATAGTTTTAATTAAATGTTATCATCCTCGTCGTTTGTTTCAGGGGCAAATTGCAAGACGTAAACATTAAATTGCCGTCCGTCTATGCGTGGGCTTTTCCGTTGATAACCTCTACCACTGGTAGGCGGTGTTAACATACCTGCTGTTTTTAATACTTCTGCAAATTGCTTGTAGTTAAACCCAATGGCGATTTCTTTCTCAAAGGTAGAGGGGAATGTGTAAAAGATGATCGGGTCATCCTCGTCACTACCTTTCTTCCTATACCCTGCCAGATCTCTGATTGGCATATCCCGAACGTCATAAGGTAGTGGTGCGAAACGACTCAATCCATGCGCATTTAAAAAGGCTTCGGCTTGCGCTTTGATTTGCTCATATTCTTTATTGCCCGTACCAAACTCGGCCACCCACACATTAAAGATAGCCTGAACCGCATCCCGACAATCTTGTTCATTCCACCCTGTGATAACACTCCCCATCAACAAAGCGGCTTCCAGTGTGGCAAATCGGTCACTCGCACGGTGTACTTGCTCCCCATAACTGCTCGGAATTAATTTATTCCAGCGTTGCTGTGCGGTTCGATAGGCTTCTTTGGCATTGTCTTTGTGGTCAGCGAGGTACTCAATCCAGTAACGTCCTGCCGTTCCGTAGTTATCTCGACAATTCACCTTGATTAAGTCGGCATGAGCTTTACCTGATTCACATCCGTGTAATTCGGTGGCGCGTTCCATTGGAATATTAAGCAATCGCACTAATTGCCCTGCGTTGACCTTAATGCCAGCCATAGACAAAAACGTCTCAATATCTTTTTCGCCTGTACTCACAGCGACTGTCTTCCAATTTTGAACCTGCCGATTACCGCCTTCTTTCGCACCTTGTATCTTGCCTTTGCCATTAAATAGCGTGTAAGCGGATTTATAGACATGTTTCGGGTCGGCTCCTTGTCCGACTTCATCAAGATATAAAAGCCCGTCATTGTGCGCTACCGCTTCGTTAGTCATGCCGTATTCAGTACCGTACCACGTCAAGCGTTGTAAATCGGGTTCACCGTATAAACTCACCGCCATATCTGCTGCTGTTGTTTTTCCTGCGGTGGATTGTGCGTATAAGTGAAGCCCAAAACTGTCAGTTCCGATAATACTTGTCATAGGGGCGGCGAGTGCTGCTCCGATAGCTATCATCATAAAGTTGTTACCGTTAGCTAATCGAGCGACATCATTCCGCCAGCTTTCTACTGTTCCGCTTGTCTGATAGGCGGTAGCGGCTGCGCTTTGTCCGTTAAAAAATATCGGTTGTTTAGGCGTTCCAATGATTGAACCATCTGGCATGATGTATGCGCCTTTATGCCAGCCTGATTTATTCGTAATACTCCAGTCCTCTTTGAATGGTTGACGTAACAGCCAATCAGAGAATGACTGCCTTAACCCTGATTTTGTCGTGACAAATAACCCTGCGTTTTTTAATGTGCGCCACCCCTCACGCTCTCCAATATCACCCGTTGGTATCGCCTGAACGTTGTTATTACCCCATTCGATAATTAAATACTCTTGATTGAGGTCATTAGCCCCTTTCGTAATACGTTTTATGGCGTTCGATAACCACTGCTCATGATTGATGATTTCCCCTGTTTCCTTATCGGCTTTCGGTGTCACCAGGAATACGCCATCTTCGCGTGATTCAATACGTGTTTTCATGGGATCGGGTTTAATGGCTTCGTGAGTTACATCAATCTCAATCATTACCTTACTTCCTTGTTTATCCACCTCGGCATTAAATGCCTGCCTTGCTGCCTCAATGCCGTGTGATAGGCGGTAATCATCCCAATCGGCTTTATCATCGGTAGGAGGTAAAGCAGCGACACCATTAACCGCCTGAGCAGCCTTTTCTGCTGCTAACTTTCCTGTGTTTGATTGGTCGGGTTTAATATCGTTATCCCCCGCAATGATAATCTTGCTATCGGGGTATTTAGTACGCATGACTTTAGCAACGTGAATTAAGTTACCTGCGTCAATCGCTGCGACGGCATAGGCTTCTGGCTGTATTAAGTGACACGTTAGGGCAGTTGCCAATCCTTCAGCGATAATTACCGTAGAAACGTTTACAGGCTCATTGATAGGGTAATAACTGCCTGACTTTGAGCTATCTGACAGTAAACGCTTATCACCATTAGGCTTAATAGTTTGTGCGCCCGTAATAACGCCACCAGCATCCAATAATGGAATGATAAGAGAGCCATCCTGTAATAAATCCATTTCAAAACCATGTAACCCCTTAGCCTTGAGATAGTCAGACTCACCATGCTGAACATTGCTAATAGCACGATTATACCGTTCAATAAAACGTTTATGCTTCTCTATCTGCTCGTTAGCTTGATTCTGGGCTTGCTGCGCTTTCAGTGCGTCCTGTTGCGCTTTTACCTCATGGCTACGATAGGCTGGTGGAATGTCTGAACAGGTATCAATACCAATTATGTTAGCAACCTCATATGCTGCCTCAGTCACGCTACCGCCTAGAACACGCTGAACTAAATCCAATCCATCACCAGAACCACATTGATTACAAATAAACGTGCCGTTGTCGTCTTTGTTATCGAATCTAAAACGGTCTTTACCACCACAAGCAGGGCAAGCCGTGTGCGTGTTTAGGGGCACTTCTGCCCCAAGGTGAGATAATATGTTCTGCCATTGGCCGTTAGCTTTCAGCTTCACCTCACGAATAACATCAATCGGCTTCATTGAAACGCCCCCTTATCGGCTAAGGTGTTACCCATGTCATTAATCATGCCTTGCCAAACTTCACGCCCGTACCCTGTGATATAACCATTAATGACACATTGTTCTATCAAGCTAATAGCGACCGCCTCCCACAGGGGATAGGTTTGTTTGAGTGCTTCCAGCAAATAACTATCAACAAGCATTCGAATACCTTTCACACCGTCAGTAACAGCAACTTCAATAGCTTTATTGCCGACTTTCATCGAAAACCAATCACCACCATTGCGAGTAGTCACATCGTGATAGATAGCCGTTGCATAGCTATTCGCCAATGAATTAACTTTAAAATTCTTCGTTATCATGTCATTACATCCTTTTAATGAAGGGTGACAGTATCGTTAAAGCTGCCTAACTCAATTTCTTTGATTAATTCATCATGAAGTACGGCTAAACCTTCACGCCCTTGCTCTGATAATCGACAACCTTGTTTAGGCTCAAGAGTGATAAAGTTTCGATACATTCTTATTGCCATTGATGGGGCGTATTCAGGTTCGTAATGCTCATACGCTACGCCCTCAACATGATTGGCGAGTAACATACGTTCACTTGCTGCGTAGACGGTGAGTGCTGAATGTTCATTGCGATAAATAGCCGCTATGACGATTTTTTCCTGTCCGTCATTGTCATAGTGGAACCCGTTATTGTCGGCTTGCTCCATAACGAAAGAGGCAGCCACAATCCAACGCCAGAGAATGACCGTCTGTTCAATGGTGGATTTAAAGAAGCCCTCAGCCTCTCCCTTGCTAATGGCTAAAACCAACTCAAAACCTAATAATAAATCACCGTCAAAGCTGCCATTATCTAAGGCGTCTAATGCTTCGATATAACTGATCGCCTCCTGATTAGCGGCGTGAGTAATGAGAATGACACCGTGTTCGCTGTGCTCAAATGCGTTAATGTGAGAAATATTCATCATTTACCTTCTACCGCTTTATCCAGTGATTCTTTAATCTGACAGGCAACCGTCAAGGCAATGCTTATCATGTTTCGAGTTTCGTCATCTTCTTCAGCTGCGCACCATGTAGATAACAAAGTTAGTAATTCTGATGTGTGATTTTGAGGTGTTTCAATAAGCATATCTATCAGGCGCTTTTGTTCTTGTGTCATTACTTCACCTCACGCACATAGTTGATTCGGATATTGGTTAAACCGTCTCGCAACGCTTCTTGTATTACTTGTGATTGAGCTTCTTTCTGGGTAACGGATATCACTTGCTTACAAATGCCTAGCGTTAACCCTTTTTGCGTTGTGCCATACCCTGCGATTAGAAACGTTCTCATGAGCGGTAATCTCCCATATCCTGAATGTGTATCTGTGAAGCTTGTTCAATGGCTATCACTATCGGCTTAAGCGCTTTCTTTTCTTTTTTACGTAGATTCATGGCATAGCTACCACGTCTACCATGACCTTGATAAGAATCTGCTTCTAAACCGACAATCAAGTTTTGAGCCTCACCAATTGGCATGGACTCAAGTTCCGCCAGTGTGGGGATCTGAATGTGTTTAATTTCGGGAAACTCGGACAATCGGAAATAACTGTTAACCATTGAGCGTTGAACCTGCCACGATAAATCATCGGTAAATGGCTTAACCAACATGAGATAACCAGATTCAGCCAATACCATTATTTCAGGTGTGTACTTGGTGATATTTTCATCAAGGTGTGGACGTAATACGTCCTGACCTAACAAAAAGTAATCAACTCCATCAATGAAATGGCGTTTATGCTTTGTGAATGTGCGCCTTGCTGTGCCTTTCGGGCGTTGGTGTACCTCGTCAATCATGGCAAAGGTGACAACCCGCTTACCTTGATACATGAATGGGCTTAGGCTGGTGGCATTAATAGTGACCTGTCTCATTTCATCACCTCCGCCAATCGAGTGATTTCTTTTTCTTGTGCACATATAAGGCGATTAACTGCTCTCAGTAGAAAATGCGTATCGGTATCAGCTTCGTTCTCTACAGCCGTCAATAGTGGGATTAACAACGTTTGGAGTTCTTCGTTAATATGTTCAACTTCTTCCAAGGTAGATAAGTGACCAACATTTAATTTGATTGTTTTCATTTGGTCGCCTCCTCGAGGGATTTACATATTTCCGCATTAAAGTCATATGCAATAGAAATGAG
>NZ_LXEN01000145.1 GCF_001654855.1 Proteus myxofaciens ATCC 19692 | reverse complement strand
ATCAATTAGCTCACGCGAACAATCTTTACTCGCTTGTTCCAAAATAACGGCAAATAAAGCATTATTTTGCTGTGCCTTATGTACGGCAATAACTAACGAAATTGGCTTACTCATATTTCTCGTCCTCCAATTTAGCGTCTACGGTTTCTGCACCACTGATACGGCTAATGGCTTCCAACCAGTAATAGAGTTCTTGTTTTTTTGGATCATCAATTAGAGGAAATACTTCACTAAGAATATGAACCATGCCTTTTCGAACCCTAAGTAATCGGTCACGGCTACGTTCTTCTGAAGATAAAGGGATGTCATTGCCTAACATGTTCGAAATTTCGGCTTGAATACGCTTATAGCTGTCTGGGTAATGACTCATTATTAAGCCCTCCCTGCATAGGTGTATTCGTTGCTGAACTGGCTTAATGAAATAATGACAGGACTATCAAAGCCGTCTCGTTGAAAGGTCACACGGTTAAATTGAACCGATAGAACTTTGACGGTTTCACCATTATTTTTGTGCGTGTAGAAGTCGTTAGGTTGAGGGTTACGCATTAGCCACCGCCTTAGCAGGTAAGCGACCAGCGAATGACAGAATATAATCACGTACAAGCATCAGTCTTGCATCGTGTTCATTGGGTGCTGTAACAGTGATACGGCAAGGTTTAGCGGTAGTATCTGAGCGTTTAATGCTCAAAAACAGAAATTTGAATTGAGTCTGGGTAGGGGTTGCCATCATAACGATGATCTCCTTTAGTTTATCTAAGGAGTCACCACCAGAGGTCTCAATCTCTATAGGGGTGGTGACACTGACAGGGTTGAGACTACTGGTACTAAAGGAAACCAGCCAACCTTTCGGTTGCCCTGCCAGCATCACCATTGAATTTGAGCGATATAATACCGCAAATTGTAGGTGTGCGTAGGCACAGACACAAAAAAAGACGCAAGGCGCGTCATGTGTCACCTTTAGTATATACAGGGTCTCAATCCTGACACTAGATTTTGCTAGTGCGTTTTTACTATAGCCAACAATTACCCATAAGCGCAAGTGATGTATTGCACATTTTACAAAGCTATCCTTTTTTATGGACTCCAAAAACTCAATTCTGTCTCGTGTAGTGACCCCGATTAAACCTTGCGATTGAGAATAATTCGCCTCTTTAGAAAGATGAGAAAAATCACCTTTAGCAAATGGTGTAAATTCTCCACGTTTTAGGTTCTCGCTGCTATCCCATCCTCCATTGGTGGTTAGGATTGCTTGATTAGCGTAAATTTTCGCTGATACATCGGCTAAAATTTTAGCTGATTTCTGAGCCAAAATATTGACCGAGTGATCGGACGAAAGTTTGTCTGATTGACTATAACTTGAAGTTAGATTCAAGATGGATAAAAGGGTGTCCACTTTAACCGACTCCCCACCTACCAGTAGGGAGTCATTCACTTGGCAGGCAATACCCTTTATTGAACATAGGGTAATCATTGCGCCACCTCTACACGTTGTGCTAACCACTTCTGAGACAAACCGATTAACTTGTCTTTGCGTGCGTGATAATCCATACCCAGCTCAATTAACGTTGTATTGGTCTGCTCAAGGTATGAAAGATGCTCTAATTGGGTTTCACTCATAGCATCACGAGGATTGCCAATAATGCCGTTCTGCTTCGCCCATGCCTTAGCTGTAAGCCCGCCTAATACAATACGGTTCAGCATGTTTGACTCAGTCGTGTAATGGTGTGGGAGTGTGTTCTTACCTTGCTCCATACGAGCGAGGTCTAAAGCTGAACACATCGGCTTAAAGTAACTAGCTACTTTGAGACGTGATTTAAGTTGATGACGTAACTGCTTAGTGATTGTTGGCGCTACTTTGTGTAGAGCTTCCTCACACTTGATAAAGTATTGACGAATTAAGCGACCTTGTTCGGTACGCTCAACCATTGCCAATTCTTTAGCCATACCTAGCGTTAATAAGTAATCCTTTTCAGGGCGACCCCGTTTTGTATTATTCCCCAAAATGGGGGAATATTGTTCATTAAGTAAGCAACGAATGTTTAAGTCATTATCTGATTGATAATCCGTTCCTTCCACAAAAGCGTATTCATTAACACGGCCAATAATCCAAGTAGAAAAATCACGACCCACACCTAATGCTTCGTGTAATGCTTTGGCACTTACCGCATTAATAATCTGCCCGTTAATATTTCCCTGAATTACTGGCAGCATTTCAGCAAAAGATAATTCCTTAATATCACTAGTCTTGAATTTAGGGTGAGCGAATCCACCAGCATTTAAGCTGTTATTTTTTAATTTCATTTTTTTATTCCGTTATTTTGTTGGGTACAGGCTTAAAATATTATTTACGAGTGCGTTATCTATTGGCTGGTAATTACCTTGTTCAGCACGTTTATTTATTAAATTAATAACCTTCTGCACATCTTGAGCCGTTTTAAAACGGTAACGATAATGTGATCCAATACCATCAGTATTGGGCTCATCAATGCGTTCTAATTCGATATTTAATAAACGCTCTAATTCATTTGGATAATTGCGACCTGACGATAAACGGCAATGAATTAATATTTCATTCTCAGTAAATCCATTAATGCCAGTACCTAACATATATAAACGGGCACGGTGTTTTTTAGGTGGGCTCTTTGGTAGAATAGACGATGCTACGTTATTCTGAGAAGCCACCTGTGACGGGTGGTTTTTCTTTTCCATTATGCCACCTCACCAGTACGTGATTCAGCAATCTTATTAGCAATCCATTCATCTACTTCTGATTCAATGAAAGCAATAGAACGAGTTCCTATTTTTATTTGCTGTGGAAAATCATTTTCTTTAATTAATCTATAAATCCATGCTTTGCTGTAACCTGTACGTCGCAAAACCTCTGAAAGCCTAATCAGATTATTCATAGTATTTTCCTTAATATGATATGAAAAGATATGCGAAAAAGCCCTATACATAAATGTATAAGGCTAATAACGCATTATCATGTAAGAGTATTTTAAGATTAGAAATTTATATCGTTTAAAAACAAAACATTCTAAAAAAAGAAATTATGTTTCTGCACGCAATACGCAATATATGCGTGATGGAGTTTTAGAAGAATGGAACTACAATAGTTCTCCACAAAGGCGGAGTTTTAATTTTGAAAGAAACTAATTACCGTAAAAAATACAATACCAAATATTTAATCTATATTGCGAAGAGAAGTCATCGACGCACCAATGAGTATATCACCAGCTCCCTTTTATATAGTTTTAGGGAAATCCATTTTGAAAGAACAGTATCTCTAGTTGAGAGATTAGTACTAAGTTTGCTCGGAGAAGTTCCTCTGAGCGTCCTGTATTTATTACAAATTCGTTCTACCACTAATCAGATAAAACTTCATATATCAGCGCTTCAAGAGCGCCACCGTGACAGATTGTCCCTGAGAATTTACTCTGGGAATACCTGAATTTGTCAAAGAGCATTGGACGCTTTATCAGCGACTCCATTCTGATAGCGAATACACAACTCGCTATCATCGTTGTTAAAGAACATAGCGCACTTTTTCAGCGCAAAGATGTTAAAGAACAAAGTCCACAATGATCTACTGCGGTACTACTAGGTATAGTATACTGTAATAATGAACAGTCAAGCTTAAGAAACGAACAATTTTATTTATCACATCTTCGCATAGTCTATTATCGTCTACTAAAGTGTACTCTTAAGCATATATTAAGATTTTTCTCATCTTAGCTAGAATCTAGCCACATCATACATTTAATGATTAAATATTATTGATGGCCTTTCTCGGTACAAAAAAACCAGACCTTTTATTGTCTGGTTCTGTATGTGGTCGCTGGTGGATTAAGCACGTTTAAAGTTGCCGTGAACAACATTATCCCCGTTCTCTAATGCCCCCATATAATCAGCGTACCATTGAAGCATTTCTCTACGACCATCAATATACTGAGCATGGTTATAGGTTCCACGAATTGAGTTTTTATCAACGTGTGCTAGCTGTGTCTCAATCCATGCAGTGTTATAGCCTTGCTCGTGTAGGATGGTGCTCATTGTGTGTCTGAATCCGTGGCCTGTGGCTCTGCCACTGTAGCTCATACGTCTAATCATCGTATTCAATGCCATATCTGATATATGCTTTTTATAATCAGTACGGCTAGGGAATACATATTGATAACTTCCACTGATTGGGTGTATCTGTTTCAGCAAATCAATAACCTGCTCTGATAGCGGTACAATATGAGGTCGGCGCATCTTCATTTTTTCAGCCGGTATTTCCCATACTCCAGTATCAAAGTTAATTTCTGACCATTCAGCCTTTCTCAATTCGCCTGGTCGAACTCCCGTTAAAATAAGCACCCTTAATGCCACTCTTACAATCTGGCTTCCCATGTACTTATCAATAGAAGAAAGAAACTCTGGTAATTCACTTACTGAAAGGTGGGCGTAATGCTCACGCTTATGTGGAACAAAGGCACTGGCTAAATCTGGCGCGGGGTTATACTCTGCCCTACCAGTAATAATGGCGTACTTCCATACCTCGCCACAACGTTGACGCACTTTCTTTAGCTTCTCGGTTGCTCCGCGCTTTTCCATAATAGAAAGCACTTCGAGTAATTCCATTGGTTTGATTTCAGCAATCGGGCGATTACCTATATAAGGAAAGACGTCTTTTTCGAATGCGTCCATCATGTCATCACGATAACCAACAGACCAGCGATCCTTTCTACCCTCATACCATTCAAGGGCAATATTTTTAAAGGTGTTTACACTATCAATCTTTGAAGATTGCTTTTGTTCTTTGCGTTGTTGGTTTGGGTCAATTCCATCCGCCAGTAATCTCTTTGCATCATCACGCTTTCTTCTGGCATCAGCTAGTGTAACGGTTGGATAAATTCCAATAGCTAAAAGTTTCTCTTTGCCATCGATTCGGTATTTTAACCGCCAATACTTTCCGCCATTAGTTTTAACCAATAGATACAGTCCACCACCATCAGATAGTTTGTAGTCTTTTTCTTTAGGCTTGCTGGAATCAATTTGCTTAACGGTTAGCTTCATTTGGGGGTACTCAAATCATGGGGTATAAATGTACCCCCATATGTACCACCTAAAGGGGGTAGTTTTCAATAGACGATAGTAGACGTTGGAATAATGGGATTTAGTTGGAATGCTTGATTTACTTGGGATTGGAAGACTTTAGAAGACGTTGCTAGAAGTGAAGATGGCGGAGGAGGAGAGATTCGAACTCTCGGATGGTTTCCCATCGGCGGTTTTCAAGACCGCTGCCTTCAGCCACTCGGCCACCCCTCCGCAATGGGGAGCAATATAAACATCTAGCCTAATATTGTAAAGTCCTTATTGTACTGTTTGCGGTAAAATTAAACATTTCGTTGTTTAACAGATTAATTTATCAGCACCTGTGAGTAGTCCTTGGGTATTTTCTCTATATTTGATAAATTACCTTATTATTTTTATTGGTTAAAGACGTATGTTTATATTTAATAACAAAGAAATAGAAACTGATACTCACGGTTATTTGAAAAATAGCAACGAGTGGAGTGAAGACATGGTTCCAACATTAGCTGAAATTGAAGAAATTGAATTAACTGAACAACATTGGGAGATAATCCGCTTTGTTCGTCAATTTTATTTAGAATTTAATACTTCACCAGCTATTCGTATGCTTGTTAAAGCACTCGCGCAGAAATATGGTGATGAAAAAGGAAATAGTCGCTATTTATACCGCTTATTTCCTAAAGGCCCCGCGAAACAAGCAACGAAACTTGCAGGCTTGCCAAAACCAGTCAAATGTATTTAAGCTATTATCTTTAGTAAAGTCGATAATAAAAAATAATAAATTTAATTTGCTAATAGTGGCGGATTGAAAAGTCCGCCATTTCTTCATAATCACAAGATGTCGCTGACCAAAATATTATTTTACACCCAATAGGCCCGCCTGCTTCTAGCCAATCATCTAATTTTGCCAAAACGTGCTCTTGTGCAAATGCTTTTATTCCCACACTGCCGTCTTCGCGATTCCACACATAGCCTGTAATCGGCCGTTTTTTCATCCATTGATAAGTATAAAAACGGAATCCAACACCTTGAACATGGCCTTGAATAATATACTCTCTTCCAATTTTCATCATCTTTTATCTCCACAGTTATAATAAAAATTCCAATATGATGATTGTCTTTTGTTTATACAATAGATAATCTAATTATATGAAGGTTTTAATTCATGTGATATTCAACGGATATTTTATTTTAATCCTTGAATTATTGTTTTCTACCCTCATATCTATATATATGAAGCAAGGCCCTATGGAGGTGATAATATGATGATCGCCAGCAAATTTGGAATAGGCCAGCAGGTTAGACATAAATTACTAGGATATTTGGGAGTAATTGTCGATGTAGATGCTGAATATTCCCTAGATCAACCTAATGAGGATGATATTGCATCAAATGTGACCTTGCGAACAGCTCCTTGGTATCATGTTGTGATGGAAGATGATGAAGGTCAGCCTGTTCATACCTATCTAGCTGAAGCTCAGATAACATATGAAATATTAGATGAACACTTAGATAATGACTCCTTAGATGAATTATCCCAATCAATCAGAAGCCAATTACAGGCACCAAGATTAAGAAACTGAACCTAATAATCAATAAACCTTGTAAATGATAATCGCCGAACCTGTTTCGGCGATTTTAATATTAGCGCTTACCAAGGTAAGCCATGTGCTTCAATTTCTTTTTTAGGGCAACTATCCATTACAACACGTAATCCTGCATTTTCAGCTAACGCTTTAGCCTCTTCATTTATGACCCCAATCTGTAACCATAAAACTTTAGCATTAATCTTAATTGCTTCTTTCGCTATTTCTAAAGCGAATGAAGATTGACGGAATACATCAACCATATCAATAGAAACAGGTATTTCTTGTAAAGATGCATAACATTTTTGATCTAATAACGATTGACCTGCCATAACAGGATTTACGGGAATCACTTCATAGCCTTGTTCTAATAAGAATTTCATGACTTTATAGCTAGGGCGATCTTCTTTATCACTTGCACCGACTAATGCAATTGTTTTGACACTTCTCAAAATGTCATAAATCTCTGAATCCACCATTCATATGCTCCATTCTTCATCTGAAAAGTAAAAATATTATGATACATCATAGTATCTTGAAGAGTTCATAGCTTGTAGTTTAAAAAACAGGTATTTTAATAATCGGAATAATAACAGTACTTATTTTAAAGGTAGCAAATGGAACAGATTGACCGCACACTATTTAAAGAAAAAAATATTGCACTTGTTGCCCATGATCATTGCAAAAGCTCATTACTTGATTGGGCACAAAATAACAGTGAACAGCTTTCTCAACATAAATTATTTGCAACAGGAACTACTGGTAGCCTTGTTAATTACCATACAGGATTAAGTGTTACACAAATGCTCAGTGGTCCTATGGGTGGTGATCAACAAATAGGTGCAATGATTGCAGAAAAGAAAATTGATATTCTTATTTTCTTTTGGGATCCATTAAATGCAGTACCCCATGATCCTGATGTTAAAGCACTACTACGTTTAGCGACGGTTTGGAATATTCCAGTAGCAACAAACCGAGCAACAGCAAATTTCCTAATTTCATCACCTTTATTTTCACAAGAAACAAAGATAAAAATTCCTGACTATGAAGGCTATTTAAAAGAAAGAGTTCAACAAGATTAAGGTTTTTTCTGTATAGGAACACCTTGAGAATGTAACTCAGAAACAAAACTTGATGGCTGTTGTTTATTAAATAATAGCCATACTTGTTTTTTTGCTCTCGTTAATGCCACATACATTAGGCGGCGCTCTTCTGCATAAGGATATTCTTCAACTTCAGGTAAAAGTGCCGTTTCAATAATAGAAGCTCTTTCTGGTGCAGGAAAACCTTCTTTACCTGATTGCAGACCTAAAATAATCACATAATCAGCCTGTTGCCCTTTTGATGCATGAAATGTCATAAATTCTAATTTTAATTTAGGCCAACGTGTTTTTGCTTTTTTTAATAAATCCGGTTTTAAATAGTGATAGCGAGCTAAAAGTAATATTGTTTCATCTTCATTTACATAGCCGCTCATTTTATTGAGTAAATTTTCTAATTGCTCATCAGAGAGTAATACAACTGATTTTTTATTCCCCTTAACTAAACTGTTTAATGGTTTAGAAAGCTGTATAGGATTTTGTTGAATAAATGTATTTGCTACATTTCCTATAACATGATTAAAGCGGTATGTCGTATCTAAAGCACATTCAGCGCCTTCACCAAAACACTGATGAAAAGAAGTTGTTAATAATAATTCT
>NZ_LXEN01000144.1 GCF_001654855.1 Proteus myxofaciens ATCC 19692 | reverse complement strand
GCACCACTAAATTGATATATGGCCTGCCAATCATCACCAACTACAAATAAAGAAGTTTGTTTATTTTGCTGTTTTAGCGCGGTGATTAATGAAGCTCTAAGAGGTGAGATATCTTGAAATTCATCAATAAGGATATGCTTCCAAGGGCTGATAAACTTCCCTTTTTTAATAAGATTAATCGCCTCATGTAATAAACCTGAAAAATCAATAGCGCCTTCTTCTTTTAACGCTACTTTCCATACTTTTAATAATGGTGCTAACAGTCTTAGTGATTTTTTAAAGGATTCAACATATTCATCATTAATGCTTTCAATAATTGTTTTTTGACTTCCGCCTTGCATTCTTAATAAATTTATCCAGCGTTCTAGTTTTATGGCTATTTTATTCTCTAGTTTTTTATCATGCCAAAATTCACCTTCTGGAATTTCAGTTTCAAGTTCTTGAGATAACCACTCTCTCCAACCCTTAGCTTGCGCTTTTTTTTGCTGACATTGATTTCGCCATTCGTTTAATAAAAGTGAGCGCCTTTTTTCACTATTTATTTCCAGCTCACTTATTTTAGGCTGTTTTTTGGTTGATTGTTGAATGATCGACAGAGCAAGTGCATGAAATGTTTTTGCCGTAATATCAAGATGCAAACGTTCTGAAAGTCGCTCATTCATTTCTTGTGCAGCTTTTCGTCCAAACGCTAATAATAATATTTGTTCAGGTTGTGCTAATTCACGACGAAGTAACCAGCCAACTCTAGCAACTAATACTGATGTTTTACCACTACCTGCACCTGCTAAAACAAGAATATTGTCTTCACCATTAACCACCGCCCTACTTTGAGACATATTTAAAGGTGAGGATTCAATGGTATTAAAAAAGTCAGCATTTTCTTCAATGATTTTATCTACCCATTGGGAATTTTCTTGCGAAATTAATTTATCCCCTTGATTCAACCATTGCAGACAATATTGATAATCTGTTTTACAATTTTCAAATTGAGATAGCCTTTCTATAGGCAAAGGAATAGCTGAAAAGCTATCGTTAATAGATTGCTGAATATGCTTGAGGTTGGATTTTTTTATCCAATGGTCAGCTCTGATGATATCGTTAATGGTTCGTATCTGTTTCTCTAATACTTGGGCGCTAATTTCGCTCATTTCTTGACTCCAACTTTGCCAAGAATGGTACAGATAACGATAAAATTTTTGAGTCTCTTCCCAATCAGTTCCATGCAACCTGACGACTTTATTCTCAGGTAGCAAAAACTCTAATTCGCCCCAAACTATCCCTTTTTTACAATGGATATCAATTAATTCATTAAAGGGTATTAAGTAGTGATGTTTTTCACCACTGACTTCAATACCCGCATTTAACAATTTGACTCTATTATAGGGATGTTGTGCTAAACGTTCTCCCATTGGGGTCGATTTCAGTTCCATTACATGATTCCTGCAATAAATAACAAATTGTCTGTTGTTAAGCTCTTTTTAATCGGTGACAAACGCTATATTCTATAGCCAAATATCTCTATCTTGTTTTTTTAAGGGCAATTTGTGTTCACTTTGTTAAATGGCGCCCGCCGATTTATCTATAATAGCCACTTTCTATATTATATTCGCATAATAATCGCACTTACGGGAACGACTTTATTCCCATGGATATTAGGGCAAGATCCTAAATATACAATACCACTTACATTAGGTGTAGTAGCAGCTGCGCTAACTGACTTAGATGATAGGCTTGTTGGTAGATTAAGAAATCTTGTTATTACTCTTTGTTGTTTTTTTATCGCATCAGCATCAATAGGATTACTTTATCCCTACCCTATCTTATTCTTTTTTGGATTAGCCTTTTCAACTTGGGGATTTATTTTATTAGGCGCATTAGGGCAACGTTATGCCACTATTGCATTTGGCGCATTATTGATTGCTATTTATACCATGCTAGGTATGTCTATTTTTCCTGTATGGTATGAGCAACCTGTTTTATTATTATTTGGGGCTGTTTGGTATAATTTATTGACATTAATTGGTCATCTTTTATTCCCTATTCGCCCTGTTCAAGATAATTTAACCCGTTGTTATCAACAGCTTTCTTCTTACCTTGAAGCCAAGGCAACTCTTTTTGATCCTGACATACAAGAAGACCATCAGCAATCTCTATATAGTTTGGTAATGGCTAACAGCCAGCTTATTGAGGTAATGAACCAAACTAAAGTGGCATTATTAAGTCGTCTAAAAGGGGATCGAGGTCAGCGTAGTAGTCGATTTACATTGCACTATTACTTTGTTGCTCAAGATATTCATGAAAGAGCTAGTTCTTCTCATGTACAATATCAATTACTCAGCAATGAACTACGTCATAGTGATGTACTCTTTCGTTTTCAGCGTTTACTTTCAATGCAAGCAAGAGCTTGTGAGCAAGTTGCACAGTCCATTCTCTGGCATAAAAAATATATTCATAACCCTGCTTTCGAGCGTGCGATTAACTATTTAGAAAATGCACTAAATTATTTAAAAAAAACCACAAACGAACCTCAGATTATTACGCCTTTATATAATTTACTGCAAAATCTGCAAGGTATTGATGCATTATTAAGCAGCATCAGTACAGAACAAAATCAAATATCTCATGACCAAAAAGAGGAAACACAACTTTCTGATGATGGTTTAACAGGGTGGCGAGATATTGCATTAAGAATAAAAGAACATTTGACGCCAAAATCACCACTCTTTAGGCATGCTGTGAGAATGTCTCTTGTCTTATGTATTGGTTATATCATTATTCAATGCTTTAATTTAGAGAGAGGGTATTGGATATTACTGACTAGCCTTTTTGTTTGTCAGCCTAACTACAATGCAACACGGCGACGATTAACGTTACGTGTTAGTGGTACAATTATAGGAATTTTAATCGGCTTTCCAATCCTCTATTTTGTTCCTTCAATTGAAGGCCAATTAGTCTTGATTGTTATCACAGGAACGCTATTTTTTGCCTTTAGAACTATTCAATATGCACACGCCACTCTTTTTATTACGTTGCTTGTTTTACTCAGCTTTAATTTATTAGGTGAAGGCTATGATGTTGCTTTACCGCGTATTCTCGACACGCTAATTGGCTGTGCCATTGCATGGTTTGCCGTTAGTTTTATTTGGCCTGATTGGAAATTCCGTCAATTACCTGTGGTAATAAAAAAGACAATGACAAATAACTGTTATTACCTTGACGCTATTTTAATTCAGTATTATCAAGGAAAAGATAATAGCCTAAGCTATCGAATAGCTCGTCGTAATGCTCATAGTAGTGATGGAGAACTAGCATCGCTTATATCCAATATGGCATCAGAGCCTAAAAGCTATCAAACTTCGCAAGAAGAAGCTTTCCAGTTATTATGCTTAAATCATACTTTATTAAGTTATATTTCTGCTCTTGGTGTACATCGTAATAAAATTGAAAATCACGCAGTGCTAACTCTACTTAATGATACCGTTTGCTATATCGATGCGGCCTTATGCCGTAAAAAAACAGCA
Source organism: Proteus myxofaciens ATCC 19692 (assembly GCF_001654855.1). GTDB lineage: Bacteria > Pseudomonadota > Gammaproteobacteria > Enterobacterales > Enterobacteriaceae > Proteus > Proteus myxofaciens. The sequence goes on along the minus strand of NZ_LXEN01000144.1, from coordinate 10,934 downwards.
GATAAAACATTTATAATTTCTCATGATAAATTAGTTGATAGAGTGAATGCTTTATCAAATGAAGACAATACACAAGATGGACATGTTCAACTAGTGTTAACACAAATTAGATTATTGCTTGATATACTCCCTCAAATAGTGAGTTTCATTCAATTAATTGAACAGAATGAATTAGTACATCGTTCTCACTCTCATTCTGATAAACACTAGTCTAAATTACCAATATATAAATGGTGTTTTCTTTAATGCTTAATCGACATTAGAGAAAACACCGATACTTTTATTAAAATAATGCAAAAAAACATTGTTGATTAATTAAACAGAAACTTCGTTATGCCAATCTAATAACTCCGTTTTTAATTGGTTAGGAAGAACTGAGCGATGACATCCGACTATTGCACCCGCAAGAGAGAGAAGTAGCTCACTACTTTTTAAGTCATAACGTTGCCTTAATTTTAAATAACATGCTTTAGCACCTACTACACGTAATTCTTCTACTTTGTTAATCCCAATTTGGTTTAATTTCTTTTCTAATAAAATACCTAGATTAGGTAAATCCTTTATGCGACTAGGTTGTTTACGTTGTTTTAAAAACTCCTGCATACTGTAGTGGAATGATAAGTCAATAAAATGGTTCAATTTTTTTGAATCATTCCATAAACTCTCTGTAATTAAATAATAACGTAAGGTGATAGGAGAGCCTTTCTTTGAATAGATATAGGCTTTCATTTTTGTCGCTTTATAAAGTGTTTCTAAAAAACCACTCCCTTTTAAATAAAATTGATTATCAGATGTTATGGCGAGCATAATTTCATCAATCATTAAGCTAACACCACCAAATTGAGACTTTGTTGTTAACTCTCCATATTTCGCTATATGCGATAATAAATGAGCTTTCCTTTGCTCAGATAAAATTGACATTAAAACTCCAAGCCTAGAATTAATATTAACTTTTTATCTTTGAATTCAAAAACATGTATAAAACATGACGAGGAAAACAATAAATAACTTAGCTAAAATAGCCAATGACTAACCGCCTAAAAAGCGTAGTTTTCATAAATTTTGAGATCGGGTTTCAAAAATTGAGCTTGATTTAAGCAAAATTTAGATATACTGTATATGTATACAGTACATTTAGAGCGAGGTAATTTATGGCAATCTCAACAACATCTCCGATAAGACAAAATAGTATTCTCCAAGAGATTTCAAATGAGGTATTACCTCTCTCTATGACGTCTACCAAAATATCATCAGCGGTAAATAATAAGGCAGGCATGATTAGTGAACTTCTCTATCAAGACCCTCTTATCATTAACCATATATTGCTTCCTTTATTAAAGCAGTATAGCAATGAATCACGTTGGTTATTGTGGCTTAATCCACAACAAAAATTAAACCGCTCTTGGCTAAAAGAAGCAGGATTGCCACTTGATAAGATTATACAATTAAATCAAGAGCATAAAATAACAACCGTCGATCTTATGGAAAAAGCATTGCTGAGTGGAAACTACAGTGTAGTGCTAGGTTGGTTACCAGAAATATCAGCAGAAGAGATGAAAACGTTAGAATATGCTGCTCATAAAGGTAAAACATTGGGTTTTATTATGCGCCAACAAAATAGTAACAATTCACATATAGAAAACAGCAATACATCTAACCGACATTTAAATTCCGTGAAAATTCACTCAAATCACTACCATTAGTTAAATTTAAGAGTTTTCCTAATACTCATAAAGGTCTATTATCATTTAAGATAAGTTATAAAGTTTTTTGATAAAAATCATTAAGTTACATTAAAACAAAATAAAAGAGAATATCTTTTCCATTGTGAATTTAGTCAGATCTTTTTAAAAATATAAGTGGAATTTTAAAGGGATACTTGTAACTTTTTAAGTTCATTGTAGACTTTATGACGTTATGGTTATGCTTTAAATCTCAAAAATTGAGATCATCATTTGATGAAAGCATCGGATTCCTAACAATAATTTAACCAAGGGCAAATAATAAGGCTTAAAGCCAAATGCCTAACTTGGATGATAACGAGGCGTAAAATGAAAAAGACAGCTATCGCATTAGCAGTGGCAGTTGCAGCTTTCGCAACAGTGGCGCAAGCAGCTCCAAAAGACAATACTTGGTATGCCGGTGGTAAATTAGGTTGGTCTCAATACCAAGGTACAAGTAACCAATGGCAACCAGAAGGCTTCAATAAAGAAGTTTCTATCGGTAACGGCAATACTCACCGTGACCAATTAGGTGCTGGTGCATTCGCTGGTTATCAGTACAACCAATACTTAGGTTTTGAACTGGGTTATGACTGGTTAGGTCGTATGACTTATAAAGGTTCATACAACAACGGTGCATACAAAGCTCAAGGCGTTCAACTGACCACCAAATTAAGCTATCCAGTAATGGAAGACTTAGACGCTTATACTCGTTTAGGTGCTATGGTATGGCGTGCAGATTCATCTGCAACTGTTAACGCAACTTCATCTGAAAACCAAAGACGTTTCTCTGAAAACGACACTGGTGTTTCTCCAGTATTCGCATTAGGTACTGAATACGCGATCACTCCAAACATCGCTACTCGTGTTGAATACCAATGGATCAACAACATCGGTGATAAAGGTACTCTGAATGCTCGTCCAGACAACGGCATGCTGAGTGTTGGTGTTGCTTACCGTTTCGGTCAAGAAACTCCAGCTCCAGTTGTAGAACCAGCTCCAGTTGTTACTCCAGCTCCAGTTGTTAAGAACAAAACCTTTACTCTGCGTTCTGATGTTCTGTTCAACTTCAACAAAGCTTCTCTGAAAACAGAAGGTCAGCAAGCTCTGAACGAACTGTATCAAGAATTAGCTAACATCGACCCAACTCAAGGTCGTGTTTTAGTTGTTGGTTACACAGACCGTATCGGTTCTCAAAACTATAACCTGCCACTGTCAGAAAAACGTGCTCAATCTGTAGTTGATTACCTGGTAAGCCAAGGTATCCCTGCAAACAGCATCGCTGCAGAAGGTCGTGGTAAAGAAAACCCAGTTACTGGCAATACTTGTGACAACATTAAAGCTCGTAAAGCTCTAATCGAATGTTTAGCGCCAGACCGTCGTGTAGAAATTGAAATCCAAGGTACAACAGAAGTTGTTGTTCAACCTGGCCAACAAGCTGCACAATAATTCAAATAGTAGTTTACTCTACTGTTAATGAATTCTAAAAAACCTGCCTATTGGCAGGTTTTTTTCTTTATTATTTGGATTATTGTTTATCTAGCTTCTAGGCCTATATTCTTACCTTATTAATTGCGAGCTTTTTTTACAAAAGCTATCCAATATAAAATTTAAAATAACTTATTTCTTCACTTAACTAGAGATTACACAGTCAGAAACAACTTTTATTTTTGTTTATCTTTTCCTAATAACCCAATAAGTTCATCTTTTAAGTTATTTACTTTTAATGCATATTGCTCTTTACGCTCAGCATCTTCGATAAGTTGTACTATTGTTTCAGATAATGTGATACCTCGCCTTTGTGATAAGGCGGATAAACGTTGCCAAACTTTGAACGTAAGATCGATGGATTTTTTTCTTGTGTGCTGGTGTTCTGCATTAAAATAGCGTTTGCGTCTTGCCCTTATGGTCTGCTTCATTCTATTGGACAAATCAGGGTTCATATGTAAGTCAATCCATTCCAATACTTTCGTTGGCTGCGATTCGATGAGCAATAATTGTTCAACAATTTCATCTGCGGCACTTTTTTCAATATAGCGGGTAATTAATTCCCCTTCATGGTGCTTTTTGACTAAATATGCCCATTTCCAGCCACATTCTAGATTCTCTAATTGTTGATATTTCATACAAAACCCCGTGACAACGTAACTATTTGCTAGCATATCAATAAATTCACAAAAATACTCTATTTGATCTGAAATAATTGATTATTTTGCAACCACTCATTTTAAACTCACTTTTTCTTGGTAAACAACATGTCCCGATTAAGGATAGTTTTCTCAGCATGTTGTGATAGAATCGAACGTCGCTTAGATGAAGCTAATACGTAATTTTATAGGTTTTTTTAAGCGATTAGCGATAAAGCTCCCTGCCAATATATTTAATGACGTTATATAACCGTCAATGCAGGATGGATATCTAGTGATTAGATATCATGATAATCCCCTTTTCACTAACCAATAATAAAAACGGTAACCTTGAAAAATAACGAATTAGAATGGCAGGTGTTACGCCCTGATTACGCTGCCTATCAGACTTTATTTCAAACAGCATCTCAACTGCCTATATCTCTCTTAAGAGAGGTTCAACCACGTCTGTATGAAAGCTTACAATGGTTAAACAATGCAGATGCTGGCCAATTTATGCTGTTAAAAGCCGATGATTCTGCTGCCTATTTTGATGTTCTTCTCGATACGCTACAACAATCAGAAGTTAAAACTTATCCTGTTGTTGGTACCTATCAAGTCGAATCAAACAAAATCTATTGGCAAGAGAATGTGCAAGGCACTTTCTCTTCCTCAAAGCAGATTGCATATTGCCAATGGATAGAACCAGAACAACTTTTTGGCTCATTTTATACTCATAAAGATAAAGTTACTGTCAGCCCTGGTTTATTACATCAGGTAAATGGTGGTATTTTACTTTTATCAATTAAGACATTGTTAGCTCAACCATTAATGTGGTTTAGACTTAAACAAATGGTAGAGAAACAACGATTTGAGTGGCTAGTATGGAATGATAATCAAGCCCTACCTTTACCTATTGACGGTATGCCACTTCACTTACGTATTATTTTAGTTGGTGATCGCTTAAGTTTAGAAGAACTTGAATTTATGGAGCCTGAACTCACCTGTTCAGCTTTATATGGCGAATATGAATACGACATGTATCTCGAAGATGAAGACACTCTGGCACAATGGTGTGGTTTCATTAATGCGCTCTGTCAAAAATATCGCCTTCCTTTCTTATCTGATGATGCTTGGCAAGTTTTGCTTACTCAGGCAGCAAGAGAGCATGAAGATCAACTTATTTTATCATTAGAAATCGAGTGGATTTTACGCCAACTTCGCGATGGACTGCGTTTTAATCGTGATTCTTATCTCAGTGCAGATTCACTTAAAAAAGCGCAAGAAAATCGTTTATGGCGCCATAGTTATCTATTAGAGCGTAGCCGTGATGAAATTTTACAAGGTCAAGTGATGATCCAAACTGAAGGTGAAATCATTGGACAAATTAACGGTCTTTCTGTTTTAGATTATCCTGGTTATCCTGATCTCATTGGTGAACCTACAAGAATTACATGTGTTGCACATATTGGTGATGGCGAATTTATTGATGTAGAGCGTAAAGCAGAGCTTGGTGGCAATATTCATGCAAAAGGTATGATGATCATGCAAGCGTATTTAAATGCAGAGTTACGCTTAGAGCAACCTCAGCCATTTAGTGCTTCTGTTGTTTTTGAGCAATCTTATGGTGAAGTTGATGGCGATAGTGCGTCATTGGCTGAACTATGTGCGTTAATAAGCACTCTGGCTCAACAGCCTATAGACCAACAAATTGCCATAACAGGTGCAGTTGATCAGTTTGGTCAGGTACAACCTATTGGTGGGGTGAATCAAAAAATCGAAGGTTTCTTTGATATTTGCCAGCAAAGAGGATTAACGGGATTGCAAGGTGTGATTATCCCTTTTGCAAATGTTCGTCATCTCGTGCTCAATGAAAATGTGCAGCAAGCCGTAAAAGAAAATAAGTTTCATATTTGGCCTGTCACTCACGTAGCAGAAGCGATAACATTGCTTACTAGACAGCCTTACTATGAAGAACAAAGTGAGGAAGGACAAACAAGTGAACACTTGTTAGCTGTTATTCATGATAGAATAACGCTCGCAAACAATCAAGACAGACCTAAGTTACCTTGGTTTTTGCGTTTATTCCGATAATAAAATTTTAAGTGATCGGAGTTGTTCAGCGTACAAGTGTAAGCTATTCTGTTAACTTACAATTTATAAAGGCTATATAGACAATGGTTGATAAACGCGAATCTTATTCAAAAGAAGATCTCATTACTTCAGGCCGTGGTGAATTATTTGGCCAAGATGGCCCACCACTGCCTTCTGGTAATATGCTAATGATGGATCGCATCGTTAAAATGACTGAAGATGGTGGCTCTCACAATAAAGGCTTTATCGAAGCAGAATTTGATATCAAACCTGAATTATGGTTCTTTGATTGTCATTTTGTTAACGATCCTGTTATGCCTGGCTGCTTAGGTCTTGATGCGATGTGGCAGCTTGTTGGCTTCTATCTTGGCTGGCTTGGTGGTGAAGGTAAAGGCCGTGCACTAGGTGTAGGCGAAGTAAAATTTAGCGGACAAATATTACCAACAGCGAAAAAAGTCACCTATAAAATTGATTTCAAGCGTGTTATCAATCGTAAACTAATTATGGGTATTGCTGATGGTGAAGTATATGTTGATGGTAAACTCATTTACGTTGCCAAAGATTTAAAAGTGGGTTTATTTAAAGATACAAGTGCATTTTAATCTACTTTTACATTATAGAGCCTGATTGATAAATCAGGCTTTTTTATTTCTAGCTCTAACTTTTCTTTATTTCTATCTCTCAATTTTTTCTATATTATTTCCAGTATGTTATTAGAAGAAATAACAACGATGTTGATATATAAAATGTTATTTCACTGATAAATATCCAAATCAAAAATTAGTTATATTTACTTAAACTTCTATTATTATTAAATAATTGTCAGTGAATAAATAATAATAGTAATCACATTGTCTCTTAATGTTACAAAGTGCTAATCTTTATTAATAAAAACACCCTAAGAAATATCTCAATTGCAATAAATTGTTTTTTATTTAATTTACATATATATAACAGGTGATCTTTTATGTAATAATAGGCCTAACGATTTATTTTTAATAAAAAAACTTAAAATAAACTCATACTAGAAAGAAAATAGGATCCTATGAATAATATAAAAAAAATAATACAAACCGTATTAATAATAGGTCTTCTAACAGGGTGCACTCCAGCACCTTCTATTGTCATGTTTGGAGCCTCATTCCCTGATTGGTTACTGTGCTCAGGCATCGGGATTATCGGTATGGTATTAGTGCACATTATCTTATCTAAAACAAAGTTAAGATTTTTGTTGCATCCTGTTCTGATTGTTTATCCATGTATTACGGCATTGATTGCAATGTTAACTTGGTTAGCGTTCTTTCCAAAATAAAAGGGTGAAAATATGCCATTGCTACGTAAACTTTATAGCGTTTTACTCCTTTTAATTACACTCCTTGTGTTATGGATTGTATTATGGAACGTGAATAATGCGCCTCGTACTGATGATGCATATGTTTATGCAGATACAGTTAGTGTTGTTCCTGAAATTACAGGCAGAATTATTGAATTGCCTGTTGAAAATAATCAGCTCGTTAAAAAAGGTGATTTACTTTATCGAATTGATGCTCAAATGTATGAGAATGATTTAAATTATAATCTTGCTAAATTATCTACTTTAGATGAGCAAATAAAGCTGGCTAAACGCTCTATTAGTGCTCAAGAGATGAATGCAAATGCTATTGCTGCACAAGTAGAAAGCGCAAGAGTTCAATATTTGCAGTCTGCTGATTCTTATAATAGAAAATTGCCTTTATCGAAAAAAGGTTATGTTTCCAAAGATGAATTAAACCTTGCCCTTACAAAGAAAAATAGTGATGAAGCAACGTATAAATCGATGCAATTACAAGCTCAGCAAGCTATTTTAGCCATTGATGGTATTGAGGCATTAGAAGCTCAACGCCAAGAAGTATCTGCACTTATCGAGAAAGCAAAACTCAATATTAAATATACTGAAGTCCGTGCTTCATTTGATGGCCGAGTGACTTCATTAAAAACAACTGTCGGCCAATATGTATCGCCTTCTCAAGCCATAATGACGCTTATTGATACTAGCCAATGGTTTGTTGTCGCTAACTTTCGTGAAACCGAATTGAAAGGGATACACGAAGGTTCTAAAGCTCGTTTATTTATCATGAGTGATACAGGAAAATCATTTGAAGGTATTGTTGATTCTGTGAGCTATGGTGTTGCACCAACACAAGATGCAAGAACTGTAGATGGATTACCTTCTGTTAGTCGTACCATTAACTGGGTTCACGTTTCTCAGCGATTCCCTGTGAAAATCCGGGTTATCAATCCTGATCCTAATTTATTCCGTATTGGTGCATCCTCTATTGCTATTATTTATCGCGATAAATAAATGGGAGTATAGATAAATAATGAAGGAAACATTGTTTAATAGGATTCATAATAGCCTGCTACCTTATCCTGGTAGAGGAAATCAAACAGCACGTACTGTTGTATCTTGCGTGCTGGTTGTTTTGATTTCTCTAACATTACAGGTTCCTTATATTCCATTATGCATTATCGTTGTTTTCTTTTTAACACAGACTAACGTGGTCATTACAAAGATTATCGGTATTTTATTTGTTATCGCAGGAACGGCTGCAATACTAATAAGCTTATTAATCATCATGGTCACATGGCATTCCCCCTTTCTTCGAATATTATTTTCTTCACTGGTTTTTCTTGTCAGTTTATTTCTGATGAGAACAACAAAAGTGGGGATTTTATTTTTTATTATTTCTATCGTTGTTATATATGCGCAATCTTTAGTCGATGTAGCACCAAATGCAGAATTACTGACACGAGAGATATTATGGGTGTGGGTTGCCGTTATTTATACAATTGTTGTTACACTAATTGTAAATACGTTATTGCTCCCAGTTGAGCCAGAAAAACAATTACGAGATTTTTTACTTTATCAGCTTAATATTGTTAATCGCTGTCTTAATCCTTCTGTAAATTCAACACCTGACGATCATAATATGATTAAAGCGGGCATGGATTTACAAGCTATGTATAAATATTTAAAATTTAGCATCATGCGACATAAAGGTGATGATTTTGATAAGCAGTATTATGTCAATAAAATCACGATAATATCAGAGTTGAGATCATTATCAGCTAATTTACCTAGTGAGTTTGATAATGCAAAAGATAAAAATTTTGCCATGGCGCTCTCAGATATATTAGATGTTTTAGAAACGTCGTTAGATGATAAAACACCATTAGAACAGCATATTATCAATCTAGAACTAACTGATAATGCAATTTTAAATAAAATTTATTTTACATTAAAAAACTACATCGAAGATGCCAATAATTATCATAGTGAAGATGAAATTGAATCAATTCTGCAAAAAGTAAATCCACCTAAAGAGAGTTTCTTAGTCGATGATGCATTTACCAATAGTAAATATATTGTATTTGCTCTAAAAACATTACTCTCTGTTTTGCTCAGTTATTTTATTTATACCTTAACTGATTGGAATGGGATAAGCACTTTTATGTTGAGCTGCCTTATTATTGCGCAACCTGGCTTAGGGAATGTTCAGCGTAAAATAATATTGCGTTTATCTGGTGCCTTAATTGGTGGTGCTTTAGCACTCTTTTCTATTATGTTTATTACTAACCAATTAGATTCTATTTTTGGTTTATTGATATTAATTATTCCAGTCTTTTTCCTTGCAGCTTGGGTAGCTACAGGACAGGAAAATATCAGTTATGCAGGAATACAAATAGCTTATACTTTCTCTTTAGCCTTATTAGAAACCTCAGGCCCAGTATATGAACTCGTTGATGTACGTGATCGGATAATTGGTATTATTTTAGGTATTATTTTGGGAAGTATTATCCAAAGCTTTATTGCACCAGAAAGAGAAGGCTCAATTATTATGAGCAAACTTGCTTCAATAATTGATCTAATAAGAAAAGAATGGAATCCTACAGCCACTAAGCCACCTTCTATCACACGAGAAGATATCGCAATAAAGTTATTTGAATGTAATGATCTTATTTCCCTCGTAACTATAGAACCCACGTGGATGGATAACGAAAGTTCGCATGATAAATTTAATCAGCATGCACAGGAAATATTCTTTTCATTAAAAAATATTATTTATAGCTATGATAAGTTATTGCTACAGTTTGATAATATTAAAAATAATTTGGCAAGTGAAGATAAAAAGAATGTTATTGATATGATTAATAAATACAAAAATAATTTATTACTTATTTCTCTTCGATTACAGGGGGCGAGAACAAGTCCGCCTCATTATCCAGATATAAAAAATCTACCCGATAATCAGCTAAAACTGTCAATGGTAAAAGTTGAACAAGATATGCAGGCTTTCTTCAACATAGGGTGAATTTTAAAATTAATAAAAAAAACAAGAAGTTAAAACTGCTCCCCAATAACGATACCGTATTGGGGAAACAGTTTAAATTCAATGTTGTTGTTTATCTATCTATATCTATTTTCAAATTGTCCTATGGATAAATTTTTCATAGGAATAAATTCAATAATCCTCTTTTTGATTATCGTATAGATACTCGTGATACATACTAGCAATACATACTAGCAATACAGTTCATGTTAAAAAGACTCTGTATCTGTATAACGATGATGGATTATTTATTTTACTAGGCTCGGCCTATCTTCCATCGCTTGTCGCCAACCTCCAAGCCATTGGGAGCGTGCATCAATCGCGAAATAAGGACACTGCTCTTTTGATCGACCTTGAATACCAGCTTGATAACCTTTCGATAATGCTCTAGCTAAACGGTCTCGTTTCTGTCTTTTCATATTTAGACAACCCTCACGTTCTAAGTTTAAGCGGAAAGATAACGATTGTTTTTTCAACAACCCTTTAAATTGATACGCTTTCTTGAGGATTTAAGCAAGTAAAGAAGTTAATATAAATGTCATATTTGTGATATTACTCTATCTTTCATTTAAATAACCCTAGAATACAATTAATTATAATTAATATATATTTTGATTTGTTTA
>NZ_LXEN01000143.1 GCF_001654855.1 Proteus myxofaciens ATCC 19692 | reverse complement strand
GATAACGTCTTTATTTATCCTGATTAAAAAATCATATTCATTAAAATACGTTAAAAGAAAGGTTTTTCTTTTAGCTACCATCTCATTATTAGCTTCTATATTACCTTTAATTGACTTTATATTTTTTGGGCTATAAATAAAAAAGCCAACACTGACTTTGTTATACAAAATCAGTGTTGGATGAATTAAAACAACAAGAGAATATTAATATTGTGCTTGTATTGTATTAGCAATCTGAGAAACAACCTGTTTCCAACCTTCTCCTAATGTACGCACTAATGCAGGATAGCCATCTTGCGTTTGTTTTAGCATTACAGAGAAAGGTTGGCTGATTATTTTGCCATCCTCTGTATAAATCCAATCACCGCTAATAATAACTTGTCCATCATACCGACCTTGGAATGAATTAACATTGACGGTTAATTTTGCCAAGTGATCTTCAATTGGTTGAATTGAAACAACACGATTAGGAAAAGCTTTTGATAAACCAGAAACTAGATTTTGCTGTAATTGCTGATCGAGTGGATTTATCCATAAGTGTTGGTTAGCCACGGTATAGTTAATATCACTTGTTTGATACACAATTCCTGAACTGACTAACATATCTGATAAGCGTACAGGTTGTAGCCATATCTGAGGTTTTTTCTCAGATTGGATAGTTGTAGAAATGTTAGCCGTATCATTTTGATAAACATCAGGTAATTGATAGTACGCTTTATCAGGCACACTTGAGCACGCCGTTAACATCAATATCATCATGCTTATGATATATTTTATCATTTCTCAGCCCTCTTCGGTTCTGGATCTTTTCCTTGTTGTGCCTCAAAAATTAATGCATTGCTCTTATTATTCAAGGTTTTCAATAGAGGTTGCATCTCTCTTAGTACTTGATCTAGGCGTTGCATGTTATCAAGCATTTTACCGTAAGCTGGAGAGCCCGTTTGGAAACCTTGCATGCTACGATTAATTTCTTTTAATGACTGCTGAATGTCATTAGGTAGATTTTTAAATTTATCATTACCAATCATTGTATTTAATGATTTTAAAGTGTCTTTCGCTTCAGCAATAGTTTTTTGACTTTCTGATAATGTTGCTGTCATTTCTTTCAGCATAGGCTCAACAGGGAGATTATTTAGCTTATCTAAAGAAGTTATCACTTTTTGCTGAATTTGTGATAAACCAGAAGTTACAGTTGGAATTTGCTGGAATCCTGCAACCTTTTTAGGGCCTTTCCATTCACCAACGTCCTGATAGAAATCAAGGTCGATATACAGTGCGCCTGTCAGTAAATTGCCTGATTTTAATGAAGCCCTTAAGCCGTCTTTAGTGGCAGAAGTAATTTCTTTAATATAATCAAAACTTTTACCAACATCATCAGCAAAACGTTCAGGTTCTACATGAATAAGAACAGGTATACGGAAATCTTTATCTAACGATTGTTGCATGCCTTGGGTGTAATAAGGTACTTGAACAACAGTCCCCAGCCTTATACCACGAAACTCAACTGGTGCGCCGGGTTGCAACCCACGAACAGAGTCAGAGAAGAACATAATATAGCTACGATAATCGGTATATAACGAATTTTGAATGCTCTTTTCGTTATCATAGAGTTTAAACTCTGTTTTAGGCTCTACACGTTCACCTGGCAGCCAGCCTTGTGGCACATCAAAGCTTACACCACCACTAAAGAGAGTTGATAGTGATGCCATTTCAACACGTACACCAGATGATGACATATCAAATGCAATACCTGAATCTTTCCAAAAACGTACATTCGAGGTTAACATTTTGTCATAAGGTGCTTTGATGAAAAGCTGATAATGCATATCACGACTATTAATATTGAATTCACTCGTTTCAACAGAGCCCACTTGATAACCTCTAAATAAAACAGGATCACCTGCATTTAGTTGTCCGGCTCTTTCGCTAACTAAGTCAATACGAATACCTTTAGCATCAGGAGAAGCTAGTGGTGGTGAATCTAATAGATTAAATTCATCTTTCTCTTTGCCTGTTAATCCAGGCTGTAGTTCAATATATGCACCTGAAAGTAATGTGCCTAATCCAGTTACACCATCTTTGCCTATTTGTGGTTTAACTACCCAAAAAGCGGTATCAGAGCGTAACAACTCTTTCATGTCAGTATCAAGACGTGCTTTGATAATGACTCGGCTAAAATTGCTATCTAATGTCACGGTTTCAACAAGACCGATATCAACACTACGACTTTTAATCTTTGTTTTACCTGCTTCAATGCCATCTGCATTGTAGGTAATTAATGTAACTTCTGGGCCTTGGTGGCTGAAATGATAATAAAGTATCCATGCCCCAATCAGTAGGGTTACAACGGGTATAATCCAAACTGGAGACCAGCTTTTCAGCTTATTTATTTTTGCTTCAGCTAAAGCATTTTCATTCTGTTCAGTCACCCTTAGGCTCCTTAATCATTGGTTTACCATCATCGGCAGTACATTTATCCCATGTTAACCGAGGGTCAAACATCATTGCAGAGAACATAGTTAACACTACAACCAATGCAAATAGCACTACCCCATAATCAGGGTAAATACTCATCAGACGTCCCATTCTGACTAATGAAGCTAAAACAGCGATAACGAAGACATCGATCATTGACCAACGTCCTACAAATTCGACTATTTCATAGATAAAGTGCATCCTAGCAGGATCTCGTCTTCCTTTTGGTTTATGCGCATCCCAACACAACCACCCTATTGCAATCATTTTAAGGCTTGGCACCATAATACTGGCAATAAAAATAACCATAGCAACAGGATAAGAACCATCTTCCCATAACAAAATAACCCCCGCCATAATGGTCGAATAATAATCATTCCCTAATGATTGAGTGATCATTATTGGCAGTAAGTTTGCTGGAATATAAAGAATGAGTGAGGTGATAAGTAAAGCGATTGTCCATTGCAAGCTTTTTGTTTTTCTAGCATAGCCTTTTACTTCACAACGACTACATTCATGTTGGGTTACAGGCAATATTGCTGTACATGAACGACAAAGCCTAACACCTTGTTTTAAGCCTGATTTACCTGATTCTATTTTAGGATATTGAGGGCGTGCCTCCAATTTTTCCCATAAGGTATGGCGATCTAAGCATTGAAAGGCTCTTACTTGTAATAAGCAGTAAAGGACATAAGGCAGAAAGCTCAACCCTAAACCAATATCACCATACGCCATTAATTTAACAAAGCTGACAAGAATACCGGCTAAAAAAATCTCAGCCATACACCACGATTTTAGTTGAAAAAGAATACGTGATAGCCAAATTTGTAATTTTCTAGGTAATCGGATAGGTGTGCAGAGTAAGATAATCGCAATCATGCAAAATGTAGGCACAATTTGCACAAAAAGTAAGAAGAATGCGCCTAGTTCAGTGTAATTTTCACTAAACATTACCGTAGGAATTTGTATTAAGGTAATCGTATTCGAAATACCAGCAACTTCCATGCTGACAAATTCAAAAAGACATGCCATCAATAACATAAAAAGCGAGCTAATAGCTAAAGCAACAGGCTGGTAAAACGGTTGTCTCCAGCGCGAGATTAATACAGTATGGCAACGAGGACACGTTGCTTTTGTTCCTTGTACTAATTCAGGAACACTGACAACCAGATCGCACTGAGGACATAGTATTTGCTCATGTATATGTTCATGTCGATGTTGTCTATCAGTGCACACGGCAATACCTCTTATCTTTTAATAAACAATAGTCACTAATTAATAGAAATGCCATAAATATAACGGGGCAATTTGCCCCGCTTTCAGTCGGTTATTCACCGTTTTGCATCATTTCTAACTCTTGCCACCTATCAAAAGCAGTTTCGAGTTCTTTCTCTTTATCAGAGAGAGATTTTAGTATCTTTTCAGTCTCTTCGTGAGGTTTTGAAAAAAAGTCGGCAGCACCAACCTTTTCCTGCAAGACAGTAAGCTCATTTTCTAAATTTTCAAGCTTAGCAGGAAGTTGTTCAAGCTCTCGAGTCAAATGATAACTTAACTTATTACCACTGCGAGTGACCTTTTTGGCTGTTTCTTTAGGTTTAGCTTCTTTTTCAGTTTTTTCTGGTGTATTTCGGGATTTATTAGATTCACTACGTAAAGATACATGTTGCGCTCTTTGTTGTTGCGCATCATAGTACCCCCCCACATAACTGTTGATTTTGCCATCGCCTTCAAAGATCCAGCATTCTGTCATGCTGTTATCAACGAACTCCCTATCATGGCTAACAAGCAGTACTGTTCCTTGATAAGCATCCACCAGCTCTTCTAATAATTCTAATGTTTCAACATCAAGATCATTTGTTGGCTCATCAAGAATAAGCAAATTACTAGGTTTTAAAAATAAACGGGCTAATAATAAGCGATTTCTTTCACCACCAGACAACGCACGCACTGGGGTCATTGCTCGTTTTGGTGGAAATAAGAAGTCTTGTAAATAGCCTAATACATGTCGAGGCTTACCATTTACCATAACTTCTTGCTTACCTTCAGCAAGGTTATCCATTACCGTTTTATCAGGATCAAGTGCAACGCGATGTTGGTCAAAATAAGCAACTTCAAGTTTTGTGCCACAATGAACGCGCCCACTATCTGCTTTTAAATCACCTAACATTAATTTAAGCAGTGTAGTTTTACCACAACCATTAGGACCAACTAAGGCGATTTTATCTCCGCGCTGTACTTTAGCGGAGAAATCACGGACTAACATACGTGAGCCAATGCTATAATTTACATTCTCAAGCTCAAAAACAATTTTACCTGAGCGTGTTGCTTCTTCTACTTGCATACGCGCGCTGCCTAACACTTCGCGACGTTCACTACGCTCAACTCGTAGCTCTTTTAATGCTCTTACACGTCCTTCATTACGAGTACGACGTGCTTTGATACCTTGACGTATCCATGCTTCTTCTTGGGCTAATTTACGGTCAAATTCTGCATTTTGCTGTTCTTCTACGCGTAATGCTTCTTCTTTGCTTTCAAGATAATTATCATAATTACCAGGCCATGAAGATAACTTACCACGATCAAGGTCGATAATACGTGTTGCCATATTTCGAATAAATGAACGGTCATGGGAGATAAAGACAATGCTCCCTTGGAAATCTTTTAAAAATTTCTCTAACCATAGAATAGTTTCAATATCTAAGTGGTTTGTCGGTTCATCTAGAAAGAGTACTTTAGGTGCACTTACTAATGCACGGCCTAATGCTGCTTTTCTTAACCAACCACCAGATAAAGAAGAAAGTTCTGCTTCACCATTTAAACCTAATTTCTCAAGGACTTCAGCAATGCGACTATCAAGTAACCAAAGGTTACGATTATCTAAAACTTCTTGTAATTCAGCCATGCGATTAAGATTTCTATCGCTAGGGTCCGTTTCTATCAGTTTTGAGATATGGTGATATTCTGTTAAATACTGAGCATCTTCTTCTACACCTTGAGCAACAAAATCAAAAATAGAGCCTTCTATATCTCTTGGGGGATCTTGTTGTAAGCGTGCTGTGACTAAATCTTGCTCATAAACCACTTGACCATCATCAAGAGGCTGTTCTTTTGATAACACTCTTAATAATGTAGATTTACCTGCACCATTGCGTCCAACTAAACAAACACGTTCATTCTCATTAATAAAAAGATCAGTGTTATCTAATAAAGGCGCATCACTAAATGCTAAGTAAGCCCCAGTTAAACTAATTAATGGCATTGTAAATTATTCCTCACCAACATGATTTAATAGCCAGCAATTATGGATTTGACGATTACGTGCAAAATCTTGCGATACTGTTTTTTGAGTAATCTCTGTTGCTGATAACCCCATTTTTGCCAACTCATCATGATCCATTTTGAATCCGCGTTTGTTATTAGAGAACATAATCGTGCCCCCTTTTCTTAACAAGCGTCTCAGATGTTTCATCAATTCAATGTGATCACGTTGTACATCAAACGTGTTATCCATACGTTTTGAATTAGAAAACGTTGGTGGATCAATAAAAATCACATCAAATTGTTCATTACTTTGTGCAAGCCACTGTAAACAGTCAGCTTGCATTAAACGGTGTTGTCTACCTGATAGGCCATTAGCTTGAAAGTTTTTCTCAGCCCATTCAAGGTATGTTCTTGACATATCAACCGTTGTTGTACTTTTTGCCCCACCTAATCCTGCATGAACAGAGGCCGTACCTGTATAAGCAAAAAGATTTAAGAAATCTTTTCCTTTGCTCATTTCACCGAGCATTTTTCGTGCAATACGGTGATCTAAGAATAAACCTGTATCAAGATAATCCGTTAAGTTAACCCAGAATTTAGCCCCAAACTCGTCAACTAAGAAAAAATCACCCTTTTCTGCCATTTTTTCGTATTGCTGTTTCCCTTTTTGGCGTTGACGGGTTTTTAAAATGAGTTGATCAGAACGTAGAGCTAATACTTCCATTGTAGCACTGATGACATCAAACAAACGCTGACGTGCTTTGTGCTCATTAACTGTTTTAGGTGGCGCATACTCTTGAATAACAACTTTTTCACCATATCGGTCAACAGCAACATTATACTCAGGTAAATCAGCGTCATATAATCTATAACATTCAATCTGCTGTTGTTTTGCCCATTTTGCGAATTTTTTCTCATTTTTACGTAAACGGTTTGCAAAATCTTCAGCCAATCCCATGTTGATGGTTGATGGAGTTTCAGAAAGTAGATAGTTCTTCTGAACACAATCAAGAGGTCCGTTTTTCGCTTTAAATTCGCGCTCTGCGCGTAATTGAATACAACTTAATAACTCAGGAGATGCGCTAAAGAGTGATAATCTCCAACCTGGAAAATTCGCTTTTACAGCACGGCCTAATTGGCTATGTAAGGCTATCAGGGCAGGCTCACTTTCTAAACGCTCACCATATGGCGGATTGCTGATTATGGTTCCTTTCACTTGCGTTGAAGTAGGATTTGTCAGTTTTGCCGCATCACCATATTCAAAAGTGATTAAATCAGCGACATCGGCTCTGCGAGCATTGGCTCTTGCCATATCAAGCACGCGTTTATCAATATCAAATCCGTAAAAGAGAGATTTTGTATTTTTCTTGCCTTCACGAAAACGAGCAAAAGCTTCCTGCGTCACCTCTTTCCATAATACCTCATCATGGCCTAGCCAATGGCGAAAGCCCCAATGAACACGGTTTAATGCTGGAGCACAATCAGCCGCCATCATGGCAGCTTCAATCAATAACGTGCCTGAACCACACATAGGGTCAATGAGCGGTGTATCGTTTTTCCAACCAGAACGCATAATAATAGCCGCAGCTAAATTTTCTTTTAAAGGAGCTTGTCCAGTTAAATCACGATAACCACGTTGATGTAAACCATCGCCACTTAAATCAAGAGATAAAGACGCTTTTTCTTTATGTAGGTGGATTGTTAATCTAATATCAGGTGATTGTTTTGCTACATCTGGACGTTGGCCTATTTTTCGCTGGAAAGCATCCACAATGGCATCTTTAGCTTTTAGCGCACCATATTGGCTATTACGAATAACATCATTAGTGCCATTAAAATGAATAGCAAAAGTTTCTTTAACAGTAAATATGTCTGTCCAGTCAATCGCTTGCACGCCAAGATATAAGTCTAAATCACTATAAACATTGAATTCGTTTAGCGGAAGCATGATACGCGATGCTAAGCGACTCCAAAGTAAAGACTGATACATGGTTTTGTCATCAGCACGGAAATAAACACCGCCTTGTGTTATCTGACAAGATTGAGCACCAAGGTTTTCAAGTTCAGATTTTAATAGTTCTTCCAGACCTCGGCCTGTGCTGGCAAACAGAAAACGCATAATATTGTTACCACCTAAAATAAAAATTGTTGGGCATTATAGCTAATTGTATTACGTTGTCATAAAGTTACTGGCTATAAAAAATAATAAAGCTTTTTGGGAGCAATGATGATTAACGTTTCACGTCTTTATATACATCCTGTTAAATCAATGAAAGGGATTCGTCTTTCCCATGCTTTCGCTCGTGAAAGTGGGTTCACTTTCGACCGAGATTTTATGATTACGACCCCTGAAGGGACTTTTCTCACAGCACGAAAATACCCTTTTATGTTGCGTTTTATACCTTCTGTCATGGCGAATGGCGTTTATATCCAAGCACCTGATGGTGAAGGGATTGCGATTACTTATCAGGATTTTCAATCGTCATTGCAACCTACTGAAGTTTGGGGCAACCATTTTACCGCTTATGTGGCACCCGATGAAATAAACCAGTGGTTTAGCCGTTATTTCGATAGAGATGTTCAACTTCGCTGGACGGGTGAAAAATCAACGCGTCGAGTGAAGAAAAGCCCAGATACCGCTGTTTCTTTCGCAGATGGCTATCCTTACTTACTTATCAATGAGGCTTCATTTCAGTATCTGCAACAACGTTGCCCTGCATCGATTAATATCGAGCAATTTCGAGGTAATATCCTTATCACCGGGGCCAAGCCATTTGAAGAAGATACATGGCAAACCCTTCGTGTTGGCTCTGTTGTTATGGATCTGATGAAACCGTGTAGTCGATGTATTATGACGACAATTAGTATCGATAAAGGAATGAAGCATCCTAACACAGAACCCTTAGCAACACTGCAAACTTTCCGTTCTGATGAGAAAGGTGATGTGGACTTTGGTCAAAATGTCATCATTCGTAAAAGTGGAATTATTCGTGTTGGTGATGAAATTGAAGTTTTAGCTTATAGACAAGCAAAAACATATCTGACTTTAGCGCCGATTAAAGCACAAGAAGAAATAAAAACTGAAATAGGTGAAACACAAACTATCAATATTGAGTTTAATGGAGTCTCTTTTGAAGGAAATAATCAGGAAGTTTTATTAGAACAGCTTGAAAATAACGGTCATTCTATTCCTTATAGTTGTCGTGCTGGGCTTTGTGGTTCTTGTGCAATTCAATTAGATGAAGGTGAAGTAAATCCATTAAAGGCAGGAGCAATTAAACGTGCAGGGAAAATTCTTGCCTGTAGTTGTGTCCCTAAAGGTAATGTGAAACTTTCATTTAATAAAATGTAATCTTTCTTTTTATCACAAATATTATCAATATTAAGAGGGCTGTTTATCAGCCTTCTTTTTTATTTCTTAAAATAGGGTTAATAAGAATATTCTCATCATATAAGATAAAGAAAATTGCAGTTGTTTTTGAGTTTAACGATGTGATGATATTGATTTACTTTCTAGAAAGGTAAAAAAGAGTAAATCCATTTTACTCTTTTTATTAAATAACTTTTCCGTACAACAATGATTTTGCTTCTTTGTGATATTCGCTTATTCTGTCATTCATTATTTTTATAGGATCACAAAAATTTAGTGTTCTATCAAATAACGTTAACTGTGGCTGAGCTAATAAACATAAACAGGCTTGAGGCCCTATTTCTGCAACTAAAAATAACGCTTTCTCATCACAACCTTTTAACGTTACTTCGACTATTTGAGATAAATAAGGCGTTATCGGTTTATATTTAACTTCAAAATACCAGCTTTTAGGCATCAATGGCTTTAAAAAACGATGTGCGATTAATGCATTCAAAGCTAATTCAGCACGGGATTCTGATGGCATCTCAATTTGGCGAATTTGTTCATCATATTCATAATACAGTGCAGCATCATCAACCGTAAAAGATGCGCAATGACGAGCAGTTTCATTAAACATTTTATTTGGGAAACGAGAACGAAAAATCATTCCGTTTGCCAAATCTAACATTAATTTTTGCTGCTCTTCATCAAAAAACCACCGCCAGCGATCGTCGGGTTTTATTATCACTAATTAGTCCCCCTTAGATTCATTATCTATTTTATCGCTTAAAAAATAATAAAATTTAAATAACATAAATAAAATATTTAGCGCCATATAACTAAATCAAGATCAATTTTACTATTAATTAAGCACAATCATTACAATTTAATAAAAAATAACCAACTAGAGGCAATATAAACGAGTTAGAAGCAGAAGAAAAGCCCCTAACCCGTTATTCAATATATTTAGATATGATTAATTATAGATTTGATAAGAGAAGGGCCTTGATAAATGAATCCAGAATATATTTGAATAAGTGTTGCACCTGCATCCATTTTTTCTCTAGCGGCTGTTAATGAATCAATACCACCAACACCAATGATAGGAAGTGCACCTTTTATTTCTTCATTTAATTGGCGAATTATTTGTGTGCTTTTAGATTGAACAGGACGACCACTTAATCCACCTGCTTCATTACAATAATTTAATCCTCTTACCAATGTTTTATCTAAAGTAGTATTTGTTGCAATTACACCATCAATATTGTGGCGTACTAAGCTATCTGCAACTTGAATTAATTCTTCATGAGTTAAATCTGGTGCAATTTTAACAGCAACAGGCACATATTTTTGATATTTACCTTGTAGTTCAAGTTGCTTATTTTTAATAGCCGATAGCAAATCATCTAATGCTTCGCCGTATTGTAATGTACGTAAACCCGGCGTATTGGGTGATGAGATATTAATCGCAATATAACCTGCATATGGATAAACTTTTTCCATACAAATTAAATAATCATCTTTTCCTTGTTCAACGGGGGTATCTTTATTTTTGCCTATATTAATTCCTAATACGCCACCATATTGAGATTGTTTTACATTTTCAATTAAGTTATCTACACCTAAATTATTAAAGCCCATTCGATTAATTAAGCCTTCAGCTTCAACTAAGCGAAATAAACGGGGTTTATCATTACCATTTTGCGCTCTTGGCGTTACCGTTCCAACTTCAATAAATCCAAATCCCATCGCACCCAATGCATCAATGCATTCGCCGTTTTTATCAAGACCGGCGGCAAGACCTAGTGGATTTTTAAATGAAAGTCCCATACAAGAAACAGGTTTTGAAGGAAGATGTTGTTGAATAAGAAATTGAAATGGGGAATGAGATAAGCGTTTTAATTGGCGGAAAGTAAATTCATGAGCACGTTCAGGATCTAGCCGAAACAATGCCTTCCTCACTAAGGAATAATACATACGATCTCCATTGAGAATATCGGGTATTAGAAATGATTCGTTTGCGATAATTTTAGCGTCGTGCATGTTATAGAGAAAAGCACAAAAAGTAAATGTCTTTAGTCTAATTATTCGCCATAAAAAATCCCCAGAAGATTTCTGAGGATTCCATTATCTAATTATTTCGCACTTACTCTATTTAATCAGCCAATGCTTTGGTTATTTTTTCATATAAATCACCTGATAAGTTATCAAGCTCTTTTAGTTTTAATAACTCTGTACGCATTTTGTCTTGGCGCGCTTTATCATAACGTTTTAAACGAATAAACGGCTCAATCAAACGTGATGCAACTTGAGGATTACGTGTATTTAAGTCAGTCAGAATTTCTGTTAGTAATAAATATCCTGAGCCATCTTCAGCATGGAAAGCTTTAGGATTGTTATTTACAAAAGCACCAATTAATGCACGTGTACGGTTTGGGTTCGCCAGCGTAAATGAACGATGTGATAACAAGCTACGAACTTTTTGCAGTACATCTGTTGCTGGGCTCATTGCTTGTAAGTTAAACCATTTATCCATAACAAGGCCATCTTGATGCCATTTATCATCAAACTCTTGCAGGAGTACATCTTTACAAGGTAATTGAGCCATGACCGCAGCATTAAGAGCAGCAAGTGCATCCGTCATATTATCGCTATTATGATATTGCGCTTCTACAAGTTGGTTAGCATTTTGTTCATTTTCAAATGCTAAATAACCCAAGCAAACATTACGTAAATCACGTTTTGCAATATCGTCATGATTTACACGATACGCGCCAATATGCATTGAGTGATATACCGCTGAGAATTCATCTGCCATTTCGGTTGCAAGTGTTTTACGAATAAAACGCAATGCTTTATGAATAGCTTCAGGGTCGATAATATCAAACGCTTCACTCGCTTCAACATCAGTTGGTAATGTCAGAATTAGTGCAGCTAATGCAGGATCAATTTCTTTATCTAATAGCACAGCACGGAACGCATCAACAACCATTTCAGGAAGAGTCAGCTCTTCTCCTTTTTGCACTCGATTAACGTTTTCTTTTATATAGCGGCCTAATAAAGATTGCGCAGCATCCCAACGAGAAAATGCATTACTGGCATTTTTCATAAGGAATGACAATTGCTCATCAGTAAATGGATAATCTAATTTTACAGGCGCTGAGAATTCACGTAATAAAGAAGGAATTGGCTGTTCAGGCACATCATCAAAGATAAATTTCTGCTCTTTTTCTTGAAGATTTAAAACATTAGAAACAGGTTTACCCTTTGAACGCAAAGGAATGATTTTGCCTTTTGTATCATATAACTCAATATCAAGGGGAATATGAAGCGCTTGTTTTTCAGTTTGATCTGCCGTTGCTGGCGTAAATTGGCTAACCGTTAATGTATATTGTTTTTTATCTGCATCATAGCTGTCTCGCACTGTAAGTTGTGGAGTACCTGATTGGCTATACCAACGACGGAATAAGGTGAGATCAACACCCGATGCATCTTCCATTGCTTGCACAAAATCATCACAGGTTGCAGCACTTCCATCATGGCGCTCAACATATAATTGAATACCTTTTTGGAATTTTTCTTCTCCTAATAACGTATGGATCATACGAATGACTTCTGCCCCTTTTTCATAAACGGTTAAGGTATAGAAATTATTCATTTCAATCACGCTATCAGGACGGATTGGATGCGCCATTGGGCTTGCGTCTTCAGCAAATTGTGCTGTACGCATTACACGAACATTATTAATACGATTAACAGAGCGTGAGCCTAAATCTGAGCTAAATTCTTGATCACGAAATACTGTTAAACCTTCTTTTAAGCTTAATTGGAACCAATCACGACAAGTAATGCGGTTACCCGTCCAGTTATGGAAGTATTCATGGCCAATGACAGCTTCAATGCCTAAATAGTCTTTATCGGTTGCCGTTTCATTTTTCGCTAAAACATATTTGGAATTAAAGACATTTAGGCCTTTATTTTCCATTGCACCCATATTGAAGAAATCAACTGCAACAATCATGTAGATATCTAGGTCGTATTCTAAATTGAAACGAGACTCATCCCATGCCATTGCATTTTTTAGTGAGGTCATCGCCCATTGCGCACGGTCTAAATTACCTTTATCAACAAAAAGTTCTAATGCAACAGAACGTTTTGATTTAGTCACAAAAGTATCACGCAATACATCAAAATCACCGGCAACTAACGCAAAAAGGTAACTCGGTTTTGGATGTGGATCTTCCCATGTTACCCAATGACGACCATCTTCAGTTTCACCTTGAGCAACACGGTTACCATTAGAAAGTAAATAAGGATATAGTGTTTTATCCGCTGTGATTGTTGTTGTGTAACGCGCTAACACATCGGGTCTATCTAAATAATAGGTTATATGACGAAAACCTTCAGCTTCACACTGGGTACATAACGCATCGCCAGAAAGATAGAGACCTTCTAAAGCAGTATTAGCCGATGGATTAATTTCATTAACTATTTTTAATGTAAATTGTTCTGGTAATTGTTCAATGATGAGTTTGTTGTTTTCTTCTTTATAGTGTGTCCAAGCAACATCATTAATTGAGATTGATTTTAATATTAAATCTTCACCATCTAACACTAAAGGTGTTGCTGATGATACTAAGCGCTTACATTGGCTGATTGCCGTAACTTGTGTTTTTTCTTTATCTAAAACAAAATCAAGATGTAAATCGGTGATTGTGTAATCAGGGGCTTGGTAATCTTTACGATATTTAGCAATTCTTTGTTGTGTCATAGAAAAAACCTTTTAGTTAACATGACTATCTAACGATTATATAACCAGAGCTTACTCGTCCAACATCAGTTTAGCCAGTCGAAAATTCAATATAGAACATTAAAAGTCAACAGGTTGTTATTGTTTTATTAATTAATGTAACCAATTTATTTGATAAATGATGATAACATACTCCCAAATTACGTTTAACGTGGTAAACTCAACTCAGTTTATGGCTTGTTTTTATGTTTCAGAGAAATATTATCGATTAGTGACGCTTTATTGTCATATTCGGGTATACTCTTCTACTTTAACGATTTAGCTGACATAAAAACGCTCCGTGAGGATGCTTGACGCGCTATGATTTTAGACGCTACACCGATTATTACATCACTGTTAGATACTGATGCATACAAACTCCATATGCAGCAGGCTGTTTACCATCATTACAGTGATATCCCTGTCGTTGCTGAGTTCCGCTGTCGGAGTGATGAACGTCTAGGTGAATATGCAAAAACCTTGCGCCATCAAGTTGATATGATGGCAGATTTGTCATTAACTAATGAAGAATTTGACTATCTTCAGGGTCTCCCCTTCTTCAAAAATGACTATCTGCAATGGTTTAGACAGTTTCGCTTTAAACCTGAGCAAGTTGAAATCTCAACAACATCGGAAAACCAACTCGCTATTAGAATAACTGGCCCTTGGTGTGAAGTTATTCTTTGGGAAGTTCCTTTGTTAGCTCTAGTCAGTGAAATTGTCCACCGTGATCGCTCACCTCAAATCACGCCTGATGATGCGGTTAATCAATTACGTAAATTGATTAATACGTTTTATCAAGATGCGAGAAGACAACAGATTGATCTTGCTGATTTCAAATTAATGGATTTTGGAACTCGTCGCCGTTTTTCTTACGATGTGCAACATGCCATTGTTGACGAATTGAAAAAACATTTTCCATACCTTATTGGTACCAGTAATTATCATTTTGCAGAACGTATGCAACTGGCGCCAGTTGGTACACAAGCTCATGAATGGTTTCAAGCTCATCAACAAATCAGTCCTGAGCTTGCAAATAGTCAACGCGAAGCCTTGCAATCTTGGTTAGATGAATACCCAGAGCAATTGGGCATTGCCTTAACAGACTGTATCACCATGGATGCATTTTTACGTGACTTTGATAAACCCTTTGCAAGTCGTTATCAAGGTTTACGTCACGATTCTGGTGATCCTATCGAATGGGGTGAAAAGGCGATTGCGCATTACCAGAAATTAGGTATTGATCCTATGAGTAAAGTACTCGTATTTTCTGATAGCCTAGATTTTGAAAAAGCGCTTGTACTTTATAAACATTTTCATAAACGTATTCGTTTAATTTTTGGAATTGGTACACGGCTGACTTGCAATATCCCTGGTATCACTCCGTTAAATATCGTCATCAAGCTGGTGGAGTGTAACGGTAAACCCGTTGCTAAACTTTCAGACAGTCCAGGCAAAACTATTTGCGAAGACGATGATTTTGTCGATCAACTGCGTAAAGCTTTTGATGTCCCCTTGGTAAAGCAAGCCTGCTAAATTAGCAAAGCTTACTGATATCATTCAAAGAAAGGGCAATATGCCCTTTCTTTTTTATTTATCGACCATAACTAGCGTTTTTTTGGTTATTTTTATCAATTTATTTTAGACAAAAGCTTTTCACTTCTTTATTCACTCTTTAAACTAAAACTTCCTACTTGTTTCCTGCGCTATTGCAAGTAACATAGAAACGCTGTTCATTTAGGGCAGTTGGAATTAACTAAACAATTATTTTAATTAAACGAAGAGAGATTTATTTATGATCGTTGCGCCTGTAGTCGATGTACTGCAAGGCCGTATCGCGGTTGGCGAAGACGTCACCGTTCGCGGTTGGGTACGTACAAGAAGAGATTCAAAAGCTGGTATCTCATTTCTCGCCGTCTATGACGGTTCCTGCTTTAATCCAATACAGGCCATCATTAATAATAATTTACCGAATTATCAAGATGAAGTGCTGCACCTAACCACAGGTTGCTCTGTAGAAGTCACCGGTAAAATTGTTGAATCTCCGGGCCAAGGACAGAACTTTGAAATTCATGCTACAAAAGTTGTTGTAGTGGGAATGGTCGATGATCCGGAAACTTATCCGATGGCCGCCAAACGTCATAGTATTGAATACCTGCGTGAAGTTGCTCACCTTCGCCCACGTACTAACTTAATTGGTGCTGTCGCACGTGTTCGCCATACATTGGCGCAAGCGCTACACCGATTTTTTGATGAGCAAGGCTTTTTCTGGGTTTCTACTCCATTGATTACTGCGGCAGATACTGAAGGTGCTGGTGAAATGTTCCGTGTTTCCACCCTCGACATGAATAATCTGCCACGTACTGATAAAGGTGATGTTGATTTCAGTGAAGACTTTTTTGGTCGTGAAGCCTTTTTAACCGTATCAGGTCAGTTAAATGGTGAAACTTATGCATCAGCTTTAAGTAAAGTGTATACGTTTGGTCCAACATTCCGCGCTGAAAACTCAAATACAAGTCGTCATTTAGCTGAATTTTGGATGGTTGAGCCTGAAGTTGCTTTTGCTGACCTTGATGATGTCGCAGCACTTGCTGAGAAAATGCTTAAGTATACCTTTGCAGCTGTATTAGCTGAGCGCAGAGATGATATGGAATTCTTTGCTCAACGCGTTGATAAAGAAGCGATATCTCGTTTAGAAAATTTTATCTCTTCTGATTTTGCTCAAATTGACTATACCGATGCTGTTACTGTATTAGAAAACTGTGGACAGAAATTTGAAAACCCCGTTTATTGGGGCGTTGATCTTTCTTCAGAGCATGAACGTTATCTTGCTGAGAAACATTTTAAAGCACCTGTTGTCGTTAAAAACTATCCTAAAGATATCAAAGCATTTTATATGCGCATGAATGAAGATGGCAAAACAGTTGCTGCAATGGATGTTTTAGCGCCGGGTATTGGTGAAATCATCGGTGGTTCTCAACGTGAAGAACGTTTAGATATGTTTGATAAACGTTTAGAAGAGATGGGCATGAATAAAGAAGACTACTGGTGGTATCGTGACTTACGTCGTTATGGCACAGTACCTCATTCAGGCTTCGGGTTAGGATTTGAGCGCTTAGTTGCTTATGTGACTGGCGTCACAAATGTGCGTGAGGTTATTCCTTTCCCTCGTACACCAAGAAATGCTGATTTCTAATTTTCTATGTCATAATTAGCCAAAAATAAAACTTATTTTGATGGATTTTTAAACAAGTTTTACTTAAGGTAAGAAGCCAACCCAAAGTTGGCTTTTTTTATACACGGCTATTATTTGCTTCAAAAGTTCCCCTAAATACATAAATTGAAATACATAGTTACAATTTGTTACACTTTTTTCGTTTTTGTAGCAAATTGGGGGTAGATAAAATTTTTCAGCAATGGAACACTGTCACCCGACACAGACGACACTTAACTCTCATAAATAGTTCCATAAAAATTAGAAACTATTTCTGGCAGTGGCAAAGGTGTCTGAATAACACCAATGAGGGTAATAATAATGAAGCGCAATATTCTTGCAGTGGTAATCCCAGCTTTAATGTTTGCTGGTGCAGCAAACGCAGCTGAAATGTACAACAAAGACGGCAATAAAGTAGATATCTACGGTAAAGTTGACGTTCGTCATTACTTCGCTGACAAAGATTCTGGTGAAGACGGTGATGCATCACGTGCTCGCATCGGTTTCAAAGGCGAAACCCAAATTAATAAAGATCTGACTGGTTTCGGTCGCTTCGAATACGAAGTTAAAACAAATACAACTGAAGGCGAAAACAAATCTAAAACTCGTTTAGCTTTCGCTGGTCTGAAATTTGCTGATTACGGTTCTTTAGATTACGGCCGTAACTACGGTGTTGTTTACGACACTAACGCATGGACAGACGTTCTGCCTTTATGGGGCGGTGACTCAATGTCACAAACTGACGTTTACATGACTGGTCGTACGACTGGCGTTCTGACTTACCGTAACACTGATATGTTCGGTTACGTTGATGGCCTGAACTTTGCTCTGCAATACCAAGGTAAAAACAACGAAAACACTAACAACAAACGCGGTACAAAACTTGTTGATAACAACGGTAATGTAGTTGGTTACGGTGTTGATCCAGAAGCAAATGGCGACGGTTACGGTTTCTCAACTGATTATGCATTAGGTTGGGGCGTAACACTGGGTGGTGGTTACTCTAACTCAGCTCGTACTTCAGGCCAACAAGACTATAGCACAGCTCATGGTAAACGTGCTGAAGCTTGGAACGTGGGTGCAAAATTTGATGCTAACAATGTTTACTTAGCAGCTATGTACGGTGAAACCCGTAACATGACTACTTTTGGTTCTAGCAAATACAACTTAATTGCTAACAAAACTCAAAACATTGAATTAGTAGCACAGTATGATTTCGCTGATTTAGGTATCAAACCATCTTTAGCTTACGTTCAATCTAAAGGTAAAGACCTGACTCGTGATACTACTTACAATGGCAACGATCAAGATTTAGTTAAATATGTTTCTGTAGGTTCTTTCTACAAATTTAACAAAAACATGACTGCGGTTGTTGATTACAAAATCAACCTGATCGATGACAACGATATGACTAAAGCTGCGGGTATCGCAACTGACAACGTTGTTGGTTTAGGTCTGACTTACCAATTCTAATTACCCTTTAGGTAATTATTGGTTAAAGTATACTAATTTTAAAAGCAACGCCTAGGCGTTGCTTTTTTGTTGTCTCTTTTTTAGATTATTCTTTCTATAAATAGTATTTCCATTCTAATAACTTCTTGTTTTTTAATTGCCTTTTTTAGGCATTAGTACAATTACACTATCTTTACGTAATTACACGCTTATTTGCTATTTATTCTCACTTAGTTCACAACTTCTTGTTAATTTCTCTACAAATGGTTGGCAAAAAGCGTTCATAGCGTTACTCTTGATACTCATATTTCAGCTACGTTTGAGCTTAGGGACTAATTACACTATGTTTGAGAAAATCACTGCCGCACCTGCTGATCCAATTCTAGGTTTAGCTGATAGTTTCCGTTCAGATCCTCGTGAAAACAAAATTAATTTAGGAATTGGTGTCTATAAAGATGAAACAGGCAAAACACCTGTTTTAACTACCGTAAAAAAAGCAGAAAAATATCTATTAGAAAACGAAACCACCAAAAACTATCTTCCTATTAGTGGTATTCCTGAATTTGGCAATGTAACCCAAGCACTACTGTTTGGTGAACAACACCCTATTATTACCCATAAACGCGCACGTACAGCACAAGCACCCGGTGGTACTGGTGCTTTACGTATTGCAGCTGATTTCCTTGCTAAGCAAACAACGGCAAAACGTGTATGGATAAGCAACCCTACTTGGCCAAACCACAATAATATTTTCCAAACAGCGGGCCTTGAGATCTGTAAATATGATTATTATGATGCAGAAAACCACGGTTTAGACTTTGAAGGCATGCTAAGTAGCTTAGCAAATGCAACAGCAGGTGATGTTGTACTATTCCACGGCTGTTGTCACAACCCTAGTGGTATCGATCCTACTGTAGAGCAATGGCGTAAACTTGCAGCACTGAGTGCTGAAAAAGGATGGTTACCGGTTTTTGACTTTGCTTATCAAGGTTTTGCAAATGGTCTTGAAGAAGATGCGCAAGGCTTACGCATATTCACAGAACATAATCTTGAACTTATCGTAGCAAGTTCATATTCTAAAAACTTTGGCCTATACAACGAACGTGTTGGTGCTTGTACTATTGTTGCTAAAGATAGCGAGACGGCAGAAAAAGCATTTAGCCAAGCTAAAGCAATCATTCGCGCTAACTACTCTAACCCACCAGCACATGGTGCTAGTGTTGTTACCACTATTCTTTCTAACCCCGAATTAAAAGAAGAGTGGATTGCAGAATTAACCACAATGCGTGAGCGCATTCAGCGTATGCGCCAATTACTTGTATCGACATTACAAGAAAAAGGTGCGAAACAAGATTTCAGCTTTATTATTAATCAAAATGGTATGTTCTCCTTTAGTGGCCTAAATAAAGAACAAGTTGAACGCCTACGTGCTGAATATGGTATTTATATCGTGGGGTCAGGCCGTATTAACGTTGCCGGCTTAACACTTGAAAATATGGTCCCACTTTGCGAAGCCATTGTTGCTGTGCTTTAAAATAAATAGCTAATTGAGCTTAGCTATTTATTAGTAAAATAGAAAATCCCGTATCAGATAATTTGATACGGGATTTTTTATTCAAAAATTAGATGATTATAATTTAAAATAAATCATGCGTTGTAGAATCTAAGTATGGGTTCCGATAATCATCATAAGTCGCATTTAAAGGCGTCGATTGATTATTATTTACCTCTATACAAAACATATCACCTTTTTTATAAGTTACCTTAGATTTTTCCTCTTTTATTTCGCCTAGATTTCCCCATTTTTCATCTTTCCTATGATTAAAGGTAAATTGATTATCAAATAATAATGCCTCACCGGCCTTATAATATTTACTATCAATGATTATTTTAGAAAAAGGTTT
>NZ_LXEN01000142.1 GCF_001654855.1 Proteus myxofaciens ATCC 19692 | reverse complement strand
AGTTGTATTATTTGACTTTCATATTCCGGTTGTGTTATTTCATTTTCAGCTTCCGGTTGTATTATTTGACTTTCATATTCCGGTTGGATTATTTCATTTTCAGCTTCTGGTTGTATTATGTGACTTTCATATTCCGGTTGTTTTATTTTGCTTTTAGTTCCCAAAAATTCATCATAATTAACGATAGCTAGAATCCCTAAAGGGTCTTTAAAAAAAGGTAGCTTACTGAAATTACCAAACATATCTTTTATATCTTGTGACGTTAGATCCGTTTTCATATTTTTTTCCTTAGTTAATATAGTATTAAAGCGTCAATAATTTATAAAAAATTTAATGAATTTTATTTCAAAAAAAAAGCCTTTAAAAAGGCTTTCTATAAACTTTGAACTATCTATATTAACTAAGAAATAAAATCACCAAATTGGCATTTCATCTTGCAAGAAAGGATTATATCGACGCTCATGACCAATATTCGACATAGGACCATGGCCAGGAATAAAGATATAATCATCACCTAACGGTAATACTTTATTTTTAATTGATGCGATAAGATCAGCATGGTTACCACGAGGAAAATCCGTGCGACCAATACTTTCTTTAAATAATACATCGCCCATTGAGATAAATTTATCTTGGTGATTTACAAAAATAATATGTCCAGGTGTATGACCTGGGCAATGTAATATAGAAAACTGAATAGTTTCGCCTATATTCACGGTATCACCTTCGTTTAACCACACATCTGGCGTAAAGCTTTTACCCTCAGGGAAATTAAACATACGACACTGTTGTTCTAATTCTTCTAATAAGAAGCTGTCGTCTTTATGAGGGCCATAAACAGGCACATGAAAATAATCAACAATCTGAGTGGTACCTGCGGCATGATCAAAATGACCATGAGTTAATAGGACTTTAGTCAGTATCAGCTGGCGTTGTTCAATTTCTGCAATAAGACGCTCAACATCGCCACCGGGATCAACAATAGCGGCTTCCTTCGTTTCATCACACCAAATAATGGTGCAATTTTGCATATAATTTGTCACTGGTACAATGTGGTACTTCATGAATCACTTCCCTTCTCTATTATAAAACTTCTTAATAGATTACCACGAGCGCACAGGCCCTGTATCAATATGGATAAAATTACTTCTTGGATAATACCCCACACCACCGGCTTTCATTCTTAACGCAACTTGACGAACTTTAGAAAGATCAGTACCTGCTAGGCGAAAATCCATTGCTTGCCCACGGGTATGATAGCTCTTTTTAGCAACACCGCTACTATGTTGGCGTAAATGATTATTTGTCACTAATGAGCGATAACCTGAAATAAGTTCAACCGGTTTATTGTTATTAAGCATAACTTGTAATAAGTAAATTTGATCAAATAAAGCAGGATCAATGTTCTTTATTTTATTTTGACGGAAATCTCTAAAAAGATGATTTAAGCGAGAGAGTTCTTGTTTATTATAGCTTTTTCCATCAAAAAACTCAGATTTAATAGTTTCACCAGTGTTTAAATTATTAAAGCGGAGAATTTTAGGGCGCGCTGTTGCTAATGAAGCAAATGCATGAGAAGGAAGTAAACCTAAACCAACTGCCACCATACCAAAGCCAAGCCACTTGCGGCGGTGTGAATCAATTATATCCATGATATGTACACTCAATAAAATATTTTCAGAAAAAGGAACCAATATTATGACAATATTTTTCTCTAATTGTTTATTATTGTTTGTATAGAATTGTAAATTCCTATTAATATTAATTTATCATTTTTTAATATTTTAATAAAAATATTACGGATAGAAAATTAAGCGCTAACTTTTATTAATTTATGTTTTTTGACCATTTGAAGTATTTGATATAATAGCCATAATTACTTTAAAAATATATTTTATCTTGTTGATTTTAAAAAAAGAAAGGAGCCATAAATTTATGGCTCCTTTCTTTAATTCTACTATTATTTTATTACAGATATTTCTTTATATGACTTAAATAATTTTCAGCATTAACGATACTTTGGTCATAATTATAAATATCTGCACGATATTGAGGCTCATCTTCTTGAGCAACCCAGGCTGTTTGATAATATAAATATACTGGGATACGTTCAGGAATTGATGCATATTGTGTCGTACCGCGTTGTAATGTTGCATCTATTCTATCTTGTTTCCAACCTGCATCACCTAATAATATTGAAGCAAGCTGAGATGCTTTATTGACACGAATACACCCAGAACTGATTGCTCTCATATTTTTCGAAAATAAATTATGATTTGGGGTGTCATGTAAATAAATAGCTTCTGAATTTGGCATATTAAACTTATAACGCCCTAATGAGTTAGTTGGTCCAGGTGCCTGCCAAATTCGATATGGAAAATTAGCTGCACTGATATTTTCCCAATCAATATCATAAGGATTAATTGCTTGCGCATCATTTCCCCATCCTGAATATATTGTATAGCCTTTACGACTAAAGTAACTGGGATCAACTTTAGCTTTAGGCACAATATCTTTTCTTGTCATACTAGTGGGTACATTCCAAGGTGGATTAACCACAACGTTATTTAACGCATTGCTCATAATGGGTGTTTTTCTGTCTGGTCTTCCCACGATAACTTTAGAATCAAGAATAAGCTCATTATTAGCGTAAAAATAAAGTGAGTAATCTGGAATATTAACCCAAATTCCTGTATTTCCCATTGGGGGAGTTAAGCGTAATCGCTGAATATTTAAAGCCATAATACTGGCACGTTGAGCTGGTGTTTTATTTAGCCAATTACGTGTTTGTCGTCCAATAATACCATCAGGATCTAATCCATGGGCTGTTTGAAATGATTTAACTGCATCTACAAGCGATACATCATAAACTATTGAGGATATATCTTGCTCATTATCTGCAAGTTCAGGTAATAATTTTAATTTTCGCAAGATTTCTCTTAATGCAGTCACTTCATCAGAAGACTGGTTTGGTTTTAATGAAGTCGTCCCTTTCATTTCAGGCCATTGGCCTTCTTCACTTAGCTGTTTATGTATTTCATCTTTCATTAATACATAATAAGGATGAGATGGTACAAAAGAGATAACAAAACTACCTAGTGTTTTATTTTGAAGATTTTGCAGCAAATCATTCAATGAGTTATCGCTAGGGGGTGATAACGTTTTTACTGCACTATGATAAAGAAGTGATGTGCCTGATATTTTAACTTGATCAACAAAGCTCAAATATCCCAAAAAGGCTTCAGATAAGATAACGTCTCTCGCTTCT
Organism: Proteus myxofaciens ATCC 19692; assembly: GCF_001654855.1. Taxonomy (GTDB): domain Bacteria; phylum Pseudomonadota; class Gammaproteobacteria; order Enterobacterales; family Enterobacteriaceae; genus Proteus; species Proteus myxofaciens. Next base: position 5,651 of record NZ_LXEN01000142.1, on the reverse strand, counting down.
GGCGTTAACTCTGTGGTATCAAGTTGTTCTAACCACTGCCCAAATTGAGGCTGAACACCAGATAACGCAACCTCAGCAATCTGTTGCTGTAATTGTTCAATTATTTTTTGATCTTGCCAGAGCAACTCTAAATTATTATTTTGATAAAGTTTTACCAGCTGGTTTAAATAAAGCGGTTTATAGCCTACAGGTAACCATGATTGTAATTTTGCTTTAACATCTTGCTCTGCCAACAATGGTGTGGCACTCCCCACATCTGATATTTGAGGGGTAATTACTGCTGTAGGTGTTTCTGGTGTTAACAAAGTCACAGCTTCACCTTCAGTTGCAATAGCGTGGCTTGCTGTAAAAAAGGCACCTATCGTGACTGAGTAGCAAATTGCTCTTTTCAATTGCATAAATCGTTGTTGCGCCATAAATCCTATTCCCTAATTCCTTGTTATTATTTTGCTTATAAAATTGTAGATTAATCAGACTAAAGTTTTTATAGGAATAAACTAATATTTATAATGTTTTATAGAATACTTTGATTACTTTATCGAGAAAAATCATAAAAATAGAAGAAAAAATAGGTATGTTTCAACATTGGTAAGAATAAATATTATAAGTAAGTATAATTTAATGATATTAATTTGTTTATAGCATGCAGATTTAGTAAAAGAGAAATAAAAAAGGCGTAGAGTTAATATTCTACGCCCTAGATGAGCAACCAGTGTTCAAAAATGCTTAGTATTCAGAATTAATCACAACTTCTTCACCAAATTGGCCCGCTTTTGGTAATGGTTGGTAAGAAGAGTTGGCAGCGCGTAGAATACGAATACCACGGATATTTAATTCATCAGCAGCAGCGATATCAGCATCTGCATCACCGTAGTAAATTTTTAGTTTATGATCACGCATCCAGCTCACCTTGTTATTTGCACCAGGTTGGTCACCGGCAAAAATAACGGGTTGCATTTTATCAGCAGGAATCTTTAATCCTTCTTGAACATATTTTGTTACTGTCTCAGTTTTAGTTTGAGTGCGCCCTGTAATAAAATAAACGGTATCACCACGTTTTAAGTGCATTTGAACAAGATCTATACCGACTTGTTTCGGCATACTAAATTTATCCCATTCATTATTCATTTTTTCCCAGAATTCTGGATTTTTCAAATAGCTATAATCGTTAGGAGAATATTCTAATTTTCCACGATAGAAACCTGGGCTTGAGAAAAGAACAGTATCATCAATATCGAAACCAACAGCCATTGGTGCTTGGCCTTCTAGGCTTTTTTCAATTTCTGCAACAGAAACCCATTTAATCGGTTGTTGTTGTGCTAATTGTGCAACAGTAACACCAGGGTTCACTACTTCTGGCATATGTACTTTTGCGATTGCTGACCCATTTAAACTTAGTGCTAATGCAATTGCACTAAAAGCTAACGTAATTTTACGCATTATCTTTCCTTTAATTTTTATATTAATCACAGAGATTAATAATAATAAACATCACTATTACATTTAAATGAGATATAGCGCACGTTACAAACTTTAAAATTTCAGTTTGTTATTATTTAATTTCAATATTTGATCTCGCTATCATTTTTAAAAAAACGCCACCTGTTTAAACAGATGGCGTTTTTATATTCAAAAAAGAAGATGATAATAAAAAACAATTTATTGTGCTATTTCAGCCTCACTCGTTTCGCTTACTTCTTCATCTTTTTGCCCAAAACCTTTTAAACCAACAACGTGGACGTGTTCAGTACCATTAAAAACTTTACGCACTAATTTATAGGTTGTCCCTTTTTCTGGGCTAATATTTTCTGGTGCTGCAATAATCAACTGCATATCTAAGCGTTCACATAATTCAAACAAGGTTGCGATTGATTTTGCATCTAAACGCGCGGCTTCATCTAAGAAAAGGAGACGACAAGGTGAAATATCTTTACCTCTTAAACGACGTGATTCTTCTTCCCAACTTTGAACAACCATGACCAGAATAGACATCCCAGTACCAATCGCTTCACCTGTTGATAGCGCTCCACTTTCTGCTTTTAACCATCCTTCTGGTCCTCGATTAACCTCAACATCTAATTCAAGATAGTTACGGTAATCAAGTAATTCTTCACCGACAGTTTGTGGCATACGCTGACCAATATCAACCTGTGGGTTTAAGCGTTGGTAAAGTTTAGCCATAGCCTCAGAGAATGTTAGATTCTGGTTTTTAAACAGATCTTGATACTGTTCATTTTCTTCTGACAGTACATCAAGTAATACTTGATGACTTTCTCGAATATTCACATTTAATCGAACACCACGTACTTGACCAAATGATACGGCTTGTAACCCTTGGTTTAGCATACGAATACGATTTTGTTCACGTTGAATCGTTTTACGAATGATATTAGCAACACTGCGTGAACTGATTGCGAGTTTCTGCTCACGAGAGGTAAGCTCTTCTGTTAATCGAGCAAGCTCAATTTCCATTTGTTCAATTGCATCGACAGGATCATCCGTTTTAATAATATCTTGGCGAATACGCTCTCTTAAGTGTTGATATACGGCAATAAAGAATTGGACTTTTCTATCTGGGTATTTCGCATCTTCAGAACGACGTAGCGCATCTCGTAAGTATTCATTATCAGCAACCGCTTGGCGTAAAGCACCTAATGCTTTATCTGACATTGAACGCAATTCATCAGCAGAAAGATAAGCAAAGTCTCGACGATGTAAGCGACGTTCCATGCCATTCTCTTTCACTAGTCGCATAACAGCACACCAGCCCGCTTTTGCACTCACTACATGCTCACGAAGTTGGCCATAGTCACGTTCGAGTTTGCGAATTTTTTTAGTCATATTATCGCGTTCAGCTTCACTGAGTGCGATTTCTCTTTCAAGCTGACTAATACGAGCTCGATTTGTACTCACTTCTGCATAACGTTGATCGCGTAACTCTTTTGCACGAATTTCAGCACCTGCATCCATATGAATGCCCGTTTCTTTCATTTCTTGCTCAAGTTCTCTTAGTAGTTCAGATTTGGTATCAAACGAGCTTTTTAATGATGCAAATACTTGATTAAACTGTTCACATTGCGCTTGTTGCTGGCGATATGCTTCTCTTGCTGTGCTACGCTCTGTTTCTGCCATTTCTAAACGGTGACGTAACTTTTCATTTAAATCACTATTTTCACTGACAATTTCCACCGCATCACTATAACTAAAGTGAGCGCGACGTTGCACCACTTCCACCAGCAAAAACGCCTGTTGTTGATAACGTTGTTGCTCAGCTTTTGCCTCTTCATAATCTTGGCTAAGCTGATTATGTTCTTGTGGATCACTTTGTAAAATAGATGCGATTGGCTCTAATGCTGTTAATGCTTTTTCATGTCGCTGTATATAACGCAGTGATTCTTCAGCTACGTATAATTCTTCTCTCAACTCTTCAACGCGATCAACTAAAGTTTCATCCATCAATAAATTAGCTTGAGGAATAATTTTATTGAGTAGATTTAATGATTCTTTCGCTTGTGAATAGTGCTGGCGTTGCTGTTGAGTACTTTCTTCAAACTGTGCTAACGCTCTTTCTAATTCATTACGACGCTGATTGCATTGACGAATATCTTCTTCAGGATCAGATTCAAATGCGACTGAAATATGCTGACCAATAAATTGACTGAATGCATGATGAGAGCGTTGTACTTTTTGTACATCAAAGGCTTGCGTTGCATAAAGTTCAGAAAGTTCATCACGTTGACGAGACAAGCTTTCTAATTGGTTTTCACGCGCAGCGCGACCAAAAAGGGGTATTTCAGGATAACGAGAATAACGCCATTGTCTATCTGAACTTTTGATAAGTACAGCTTTATTCATTTCTTGTGCATTAAAGACACTATCATCAAATGATTGTGGATCACCCTCAATAAAATAGAGATCTTCAGGGCAGTCTTCTAACGTTTCAAGTTTTTCTTGTACTTGCGCTAAATCTTGTACCACAATCGCGTGGCGTGCTGGTCCATATAACGCTGAGAAATAAGGCGCATCATCTAGCGTAATATCATCATAAATTTCTGATAATAAAACACCATTGAAACGCTCAGCTAATGTAATTAAACGACTATCTTCAGCACCACTAGGTTGACTTAATCGCTCAATTTGCATTTCAATTGCTTGTTTACGAGATGCCGTTTCATCACGTAATACGGTAGCTTGTCGCTCTTTTTCAAGTAACTGCTGCATATATTCAGTTACTTGATTACCCGTTTCAAAAGATTGCTGAGTTTGTTCACATAACTGTGTTAATGCATCTTGTGCTGCAAGCCATGCCGGTGCACGTTTCTTTAGTTTTTCAATTTGCTGTTTAAGTTGCTCTAGTTCTTGACGCATTTGCATGCGTTGTTCACCAGATTCATTGACATAATCACTTAATTCTTCAATTGTCGCTTCTAGCTCTTCTTGTAAGATAAAGAGATCATCAGCATCAACAGGCTTGCCATGATGTTTATTAAATTCAGCTAATTGACGCTCAGCATTTGTTTTTTGTTGTAAGCGTTGCTCTAACTCTGACAATTGCATGCGGATCGGATGTACTCTATCCGCGTGATATCGATGAGAAGACCACTCTTTCAATGCATTTTTAGCCGCACTCCACGCATTTTGACGATCAACTTCACCCACAATGGAGGTTATCAGTTTATAAGCATGATCAAATTGCGTTTTCGCCGCATCAGAAACATTAAGTTTCTGCTCCATTGATAGCAATGATTGCGTAATTGTTTGAATTCTATTTTGAATGCGCTCAGCCCATTGCTCAGCGTTACTTTGCGTTAAATCATCAATATTGCATTGTGCTTTTGCACGCTCTAAAGCTTGCACCGCTTGGCGATATTGTATTGCGCGCGTTTGTTGCACATCTAAAGCTTGTTGATAATCAGCAAGCTGGCTTTTCAGCTCATCAACTTCATCTTCAGCAGCACCAACACGTGCTTCATATTCTTCTTTTTTAGATTCAGCTTCTTCTACAACTTCGCTTTGTTCTTCTAAGCGGAACGTAATTTCTTCTACATCAGCCACATAACGATCAATTTTTTCTTGCTGACGTACTGCATTTTGTACCAGATTTAATCTATCACTTGCAGCTTGGTAATCAGCTTCAAGATCAGACGATAGCGCTTGTTGCTCTTCTAACTCTTTACCCATTTCAATAAAGCGATAAGCTTCACTATTGCTCGATTTTCTCTGGCTCCATAGCTCACGCCGAACATCTAATGCTTCATCAAGATGCGTGCGTCGTTCGTTAGCATGACGCATATAGTCAGCAGCAACATAAGAAGTTGCTTCTGTTATTAAATGCTTAAATAAATCTCTATCTGATTGCGTGACGCGAATTGCTTCTAGCGTCATTCTATTTTCACGCAATGCTCCTTCCATATCTTGGAATGCTTTTCTTACGCCACTATTTTCAGGCAGTAAGTAATCGCGTAAAGAACGGGTAATAGCGCTTGAGATACCACCGTAAAGAGAGGCTTCAATTAAACGATAGAATTTAGCACGATCACTTGCTGAACGCAGGCGTTTAGGAATAACCCCTAAATCAAACATGACTGAGTGGAAATCAGTAATCGAATTAAATTGTTTAAATACAACACCGTCTATCGCTTCAACTTTTT
>NZ_LXEN01000141.1 GCF_001654855.1 Proteus myxofaciens ATCC 19692 | reverse complement strand
CTTTTAGTTCAGTTAGCGGTAAAACGCGAGCTTGGCGTCCATCAACAGCTTGTGTTAACACTTCCGTTGGATTTTCAGCCATAGGTAACCCTTGGATCATAAAGGGTTTGATGTCGACTTTTTTATCTCTACCGGCAATTTGTTGTAATCTTACACCAACAACAGCACGTAAATGGCGAGAGTTAATAACGTCTAATACTGCGTAGCAAACACCAGGACGCAGTTTTCCATATAAACCTTTATCACGCGAACCACTGGTAGAACCGGCTTCTGTTGTATTACGGAAATGAAGTAACGTTAAATCGGGGATCATCGCGGTGATAAATGCAGCCATGGTGGTTGATTTACCTGCCCCGTTACCACCAGATAATGTAGTGACTAACTCATCTAAATCAAAAGTACGAGCAAAGAAACCATTCCAGTTGATAAGTGTTAATGAGCGAAACTTTCCTCGTTCAATCATTTATTTTCTTCCTCCACATCATCTTCGCCGAAAGGTAATTGCTCATCGTCACTTTCTTCATCATCATTTAGTGATATTGATTCATTATCAAGTGCTACTGCTTCTCCATCTCGGATCATTCTCAGCTGTGCATCAAGTGGCGAATCACCACTACGTACATCAGCACCAAAGCGAAATACAGATTCTGTAATTGAGAAGCGTTGTAAATCATTAACTAAAAAAGAGATCATACCTAAACGGCGTAAGCGGTTTAGCGAGGTTCTCATTTTTTCTTGTAGTTTTTGTAAATCCAAATCAGAACCTGTTGAGCGTTGATTTACTAAGCGTAATAATTTTGTTTCATCCGCTAAAGTTCTTAATTCATCAAATAGTTCCTGGGCAGTAAAAATGCCCTGATTCGCTAGACGTTCTGGGCTAAGGTATAAATAACAAAGGATTTTACCGACTAACATATCCATTTCAGAAAGTACTGAACGAGGAATAAGTGTTGTAGAGCGAGGTCGTAAATAAAAAAAGCCTTCTGGAGCTCTGATTAACTCAACATTATAACGCGCATAAAAATCTGATAATTCATCTTGAAAATCCATTAAAAACGCATGGTTATCAAGTGAATCTATACCGATATGTCTACCTGCACGTAACTGGCTATCGAGTTCAGGAAAAAGTGAGTTCGCGAGTGCTTGTGCCAATTTTGCTGGCATAAATTGTTCAGTATGTATCGATGACATGCGCTTGTACCTTAGCTCCATATTCGTTAATTTCAGACCATCTTGCTGGTAATCCTGCAAGTTCATCTCGTGCTACACCTAATCGTACAGCCTGATCAATCACAATGCGTGCGACATCAAAATGCTTTTGTTGTGGGTAGTGGGTTAGATATTCTATTAATACTGAGCTAAGATCTAATGCACGTTGTTCTAATTTATATGAAGCTAGCTCTTGTTCTACCCATTGTGCAATCTGCTCATTTACTTCACTAAACATTTGATACTCTAACTCTTCTGGTAATTCACCAGTCACTTCTTCATCGCGTAATATCAGCTCTTCATCACGCATGTCGAAAAGTCTATCAGCATTAGCATGAGTCAGTGCCCATGGGTTTTCAAAATAATTTTGTACCGATTGGCGTAATCGACGAGAGAAAATGCGATTTTTATCCATATCTATCGCAGTACGAATAAATTTATGAACATGTCTATCATAACCAATCCATAAATCAATTGATTGCTGACCCCAGCTAACAATTCGGTCTAATTTACTTTGTAGTTCAAAAACCAATGTATCAATATGCTCAACATGACCTGAGCTCATATTAGCATCTTGAATCCGTAAAAGGTTGGCTTGTAACTTATCACCCGCCGCTTCCAGAGTATCTTGTAACTCTCTTAACGTGCCTGATGTTTCTGAAAGCAGTTGCTCACAACTTGAAATTGCAGCTTGCCAATCTTGATTTAATAGCGCAGCAATATCCTCTTTTACGGTATTTTGCTGCTCATCCATAATTCGTTGTGATAAATCGATGCTATCAAAAATTTCAGCAACAGAATATTTTAATGGCGCAAAAACATTACGATGCCAATGATATTCATTGCCACCTTCTTCTGCTGAGCTTGCAGCAGAATCAAGCTCATTTGCAACAACAGATAATTGCATTGATAATCTTAATGACGAAAATTCTCGCTGACGAATATAATAATCACTAATGCCAATACCCAATGGAGTTAAGCGATAAATCGCATTGCCTTCAACTAATTCGCTGGTAAAACGGTTAAATAATCGCTGTTTAACCATATCATTGATGGCATTATTTGCACGAACATGTATCGATTCTATGGATTGATCAAAACCTTTACAAACTTCTCTAAAGGCATCAACCAATTCACCTTCACTCATCTCACCATCTTGACGCTCACTATTTAAAACAGCGACTGCCATTAAAAATGCGAGTCTTTCTGGTGGTAGTGAGATGGAAAAATCATTTTTTCTTGCCCAAGACACTAACTCAGGAACGGTCTGGGTAAAATCACTCATAGTACAATCCTTAATTTACACATTTTTTTGTGCCATGACATGAATGTAACGCCCCAGACTGATATAGGGCTCTTGCCTACAATAACGTTGCTCTAATGCAAGCAACGCCGGAAAATCTTTATTTTGTAACTGACGACTCTGTAAGTAATCATGAAAAACACGAATACCTGTTTTCCCTAAAATAGTGAGAGAAAAATCTGTCAGCCATTGATAGACATCTTCAGGTTGTAATGGATTTTGTGGTGACAAAGAACGCTTTCTTCTACGTGGGATCTCTGGATTTGCTAAATGAAAATTACCTAAAATCGCATTTCTCATCACAATCCCATTCGCATTATAAAACATCAGTGACAAGATACCATTAGGCAGCAACATGTCAGTAAGAACATTTACAGCCTGTTTCTGATCCGTTATCCACTCTAGTACTGCATGAAATAAAATTAAATCAACAGGTTCTTCAACATGTTTTTTAATTTCTTGTGCTGCACAACAAATAAATGTCATGTTATCAGTAACATTTTCTTCAATCGAGGCGTCTTTGGCACGATTAAGCATCTCTTGTGATAAATCACATAGAATTATTTGATGCCCTAATTTAGCTAATTGACGAGAAAAATATCCTTCACCGCCACCTGCATCTAAAATGCGTAAAGGCCGATTAGGTAACAACGCTAAAAGCTGTTGTAAATCTTCCCAAATCACTGCTTGACGGATTTTTCCTTTTGTTGTGCCATAGATATTGCGGGAAAATTTATCAGCAATATCGTCAAAATTACGATCTGACATTCGAACGCCTCATGATTACGACAAACTACTTATGCTCTGTGTTCTGATAATTTAAAAATATGAGACACTGGATATAATAGTTAGCTAATTTTACCAGTGTTCTATGCGACTGACTGTTTTCTGTAAAGAAATAAGCCATGAATCAGATTATTCGCAAAGCACCGTATAAATATAATGCTTATTAATAAAAAATTTAATGTTCAAATGCTTATCGTTTTACATCTTAAGTTTATCACTTAAGATTATACCTTAAAATTATAGCTTAATGATTGGCTAACTATTTTAACGATTATAATTCATTGAAACGATGTTTTAAGGCTTATTTTGACACAGCGTTTCTTAATTTCCCTAGTTTTCACTGCACTTTTGCTATCAATCGAATGTATTTCAGCCAACGTAGGATAAATTATGCTATTTTTGCTCAAAAAATATATTGGCAGCCTACTCATGCCACTCCCTTTACTATTAATTATCGCTTTTTTTGCATTAGCGTTACTGTGGTTTACCCGTTGGCAAAAAACAGGAAAAAGCATTCTTACTGTCACCCTTATTTTGCTAACGCTACTAGGGATTCAGCCTATTGCTGACACTCTTTTAATGCCGAGTGAAAAAGACTATCAAACCCGTTATGAATTACGCAGTAGCGCCCTCAAAGAGGTGAACTATATTGTCGTACTTGGTGGTGGATTTACCTACAATCCACAATGGGCACCTAGCGCTAATTTATTAAATAATAGTTTGTTTCGTGTGACAGAGGGTGTTCGCCTTTATTATCAACACCCTAATTCAACACTCATATTTACAGGTGGTGCTGGTGTTAATCAAATTAGTAGTGCTGAAGTGGCAGCGCAAGTTGCACAATCTTTAGGTGTACCTGCTGAAAAAACAATCGCATTATCAACGCCAAAGGACACACAAGAAGAGGCTTATGAGGTCGACAAATTAATTGGAAAACAGCCTTTTTTATTAGTGACATCAGCCAATCATTTAGCGCGTGCTGAGCGCTTTTTCTTAGCACGTAATATGCAACCTATTGCTGCGCCGGCTAATCAACTAGCCATTACATCACCATTACATCCCTGGGAAAAATACTATCCATCAGCAACTTATTTTCAGCATAGTGAGCGTGCTTGGTATGAATTTTTAGGCTCTATTTGGCAATCGCTAAAACCGGATAATACAGAGGCTATAGATGATAAATCTAACGAGAAAGGGTCAATAAAGTGATTAAAAAAGGCATTCAATTTCTTGAATGCCTTTTTTATTAATCTGTATTTTGTTAATTAGAATTCTTGATTTAGAGCCATAAAAGCAGCCCTTGCAGCAATCAGATCATCTTGAGTATCAACACCTACACCAGGGACTTCTAACGCTTTCGCAACATGAATTTTTTCGCCATACCATAGCACGCGAAGTTGCTCTAGCATTTCAATCGATTCTAATGGGCTTGGTGCCCAGTTAATATAACGACGGATAAAACCTGCACGATAGGCGTAAATACCAATATGACGTAAATAGTGTTCACCTATTTGATCATGTGACAAATTAAAGCGATCACGCTCCCAAGGTATTGTTGCTCGAGAAAAATACAGCGCGAAACCTTGTGCATCCATCACTACTTTTACCGCATTAGGGTTAAAAGCTTCTTTAGAATCAACAATAGGAACTGCCAGCGTTGCCATTCCAGCACTACAACTTGCCAAATTTTCAGCAACTTGGCGAATAATAGCAGGTGAGATTAGAGGCTCATCGCCTTGTACATTGACAATAATTTCATCATCTGCAAATTGAAATTTATCAATAACCTCAGCCAATCTTTCTGTACCCGAGTGGTGATCTTCACGAGTCATGCATGCTTCACCCCCTGCATCCTCTACAGCGGTAATAACGTCAGGATGATCGGTTGCGACAATGATACGTTGTGCTCCTGAACGTTTCGCTTGTTCCATTACACGTACAATCATGGGTTTACCATGGATATCAGCAAGAGGCTTACCCGGCAAACGAGTCGATGCATAGCGACCAGGAATAATGACCGTAAACATAGGTTATTTTTCCTCTTCTAATGATAATTCTCTTGCTTCTGTTTCTAAAAGAACGGGAATATTGTCACGAACAGGATAAGCTAAATGATCACTTTTACAGATAAGTTCTGAGTTTTCTTTATCAAAGACAAGTTTGCCATGGCAAACAGGACAAGCAATAATTTCAAGTAAGCGGTGATCCATTGTATCCCTCTCAAGGATTAATCATGTATATGCCAGAAAGGATATCATAAGGAAGGATCAGGGTTAATACTCAATATCACTCGTTTTGTAATTATTCGCTAACTAATTTAATTAGACATAAATTAGCTATTTTATTTTTACCATAAGAAACAAAAAAGCCACATTAAGTGGCCTTTTATCATTGAGTCTGTAACATTATTAATAAAGAATTACATTCTGCTTTTATTGATAATAAATTAATCTTTTTATTATCTTTATTGTATTCTCATTAACGTCGTGACTTTTTATATAACTTATAAATTATAAG
>NZ_LXEN01000140.1 GCF_001654855.1 Proteus myxofaciens ATCC 19692 | reverse complement strand
TATTAATTTTTGGTTGAAACTAATATTATAAACTACAATTTAAACAATAGGTTAAACTGTAGTTTTCTTTTTAATCGCAGTAATACAAAATTAAAAGCCGATAACGTCAGCAGCTTCTAAACCAGCCGCCGTTCTTATCATTGAAAATTCTACGTCTTGACCTTCTTTTAAGGCTTTATTTTTAGTATTAGCAATCGCTTTTTTTGCGACATAGATGTCTTGTTCAATATCTTTTGAAACAATAAGGCCATAACCTTTATTATTGTCAAACCATTTAACGCGACCCATTCTTAATTGTAGTGTCATGATAGATAAACTCCTTTTGTTCTTAGTATAGTTTTCTTTTTCTATACCAATGCATCCTACTTTTTATTATGTCTTCTTATATAAAACCCCATTTAAATCCTGAATACATTAATCTAAGTAGTGCATTTTATTATTTAATATAAATGTTCAACATCGTGATAGCTAAGCGTTATCAAAAAGCCATAGGCTTAATAAATATTTACAGTACTCACATGACAATAAGATGACATGGAAAATACTGTTTCAGATAATCACTAATAAAGTCACCTTAAATAAGTGGTTAATTACCTATATCAAAACGATATAATCATGATTAACACAGCATCAAAGTCAATAAATTCAAAAACAAAGTATTTACTCAACTCTCGAAAGCTTGAAAATAGCCATTAAAAATCGAGCTATTGAAAGCTTTTGAGTAGATAAAGTTTTAGCGAGTTAATGAACTACGACAAAAGCGATATGCAATTAGTAGGTAGGTAAACTTTATGTAACACTATCCTGATTTACAGTATAAATATCATTATTTCAGGTTAGATACAAGTTTTTTTAGAGCTATAAATTAAATCAGTGATTGGGTTTAGCACAAATTGGTTGTTTAATGTGGCACTTACAGGTAAATACCACCAGTTATCTTGTGCAAATTGCTGACATTTCACCGCATCTTTTTCTGTCATCATCAATATTTCATGATTGGGTGTAAGTTGTTTTAATTCTTCTAAAAGATATGCACTGTGATCACTAAATGCTTTAGTATTACTTAAATCAAGCCCCTTTTCCCTCAATGAATTAAAAAACCGCGGTGGATGACCAATACCGGCTATTGCTACAGCATGCTGAAATGCCGAAATAGGTTTTTTTTCACCCGTTTTTAGATTAACCGCAATATCACCTTCTAAGCTCATTGCAATTTCATTGTGTTGATTTTGTCCACCATTGACAATCACTGCATCAACTGAGTTTAACCTACCTTCTCGCTCTCTCATTGGACCTGCTGGTAGCCACCAGCCATTCCCAAACCTACGCTGACCATCAATAACAACGATTTCATAATCTCGCTGTAAAGCATAATGCTGTAAACCGTCATCAGTAATAATAATATCAAGGGGATACTGAGCAAGTAATGCACTAACCGCATCACGTCGATTAGGTGCAACAGCAACAGGTGCACCTGTACGATGATAGATTAAAACAGGTTCATCACCAGCCATTGCTGGTGTTGTATCTGAGGATAAAACTAAAGGATATTGGTCTGATTTTCCGCCGTAGCCACGTGATACAACTCCGACATGAAAACCTTGTTGTTTTAGTTGCTCTACAAGCCAAATAACAACAGGTGTTTTACCATTGCCACCTGCTGTTAGATTACCAACAACAACAACAGGAACGGGTGATTTCCATGATGATAACCACCCTTTTTGATAGGCAAAGCGTCGAATTATACTAATCGCACCATATAACCATGAGAAAGGTAATAGTGGAATATAAAGCCAAGATTTACCAGACCAAATCCGTTCAATCATTTGCCAAATTGCATCCTGTGAAGCTGTGCATAAGCGCCTTTTCTTTCAAGTAAGTCAAGATGTGAGCCTCGTTCTACAATTTCACCATCTTCAATCACTAGAATTTGATCAGCCTTTTCAATAGTAGATAAGCGGTGAGCAATCACTAAAGAGGTTCTATTTCTTTGTAGCTCATCTAATGCAGATTGAATTGCACGTTCTGATTCTGTATCTAATGCTGATGTTGCTTCATCAAGAATAAGAATGGGTGAATCACGTAGTAAGGCTCTTGCAATAGCAATACGTTGGCGCTGACCACCTGATAAAAGGACACCATTCTCACCAATTTCAGTATCAAGTCCGTTATCTAGTTTTTGGATAAAGTCCATGGCATGTGCCATTGTCGCGGCTTTTTCAATATCTTCACGGCTATATTGGTCTTCGCAAGCATAAACAATGTTGTTTGCCACTGTACCGTTAAATAAATGAACATTTTGCGACACTAACGCAACTTGGTTTCTTAGTGATCTTAAGGTGTATTCACGCACATCATGCCCATTAATAAGGAGTTGCCCTTCGTTAATGTCATAAAAGCGTGTAATAAGATTAGCAATGGTCGATTTACCTGAGCCAGATCGCCCAACTAAAGCCACCGTCTTACCTTCAGGTATAGTAAATGACAGATTTTTCAATGCCGGTACATCTTTCGTAATATATTGGAAAGTTACATTACGGAATTCAATATCACCTGTCGGTTTTTTCAGCTCTAAAGTCCCTGTGTCTTTTTCTTGCTCTAAATCGAGAATAGCAAATAGCGTCTGACAAGCGGCCATCCCTCTTTGGAACTGAGCATTAACATTAGTGAGTGATTTTAATGGGCGCATTAATGCAACCATTGATGAGAATACAACCGTTATTGTACCTGCTGTTAGCGTATCCATAATATCTGGAAAGCTTGCGGCATAAAGAACAAAAGCTAATGCAAAAGAAGCGATAAGCTGAATGATAGGATCAGAAATTGACGATGCAACCACCATTCTCATACCTTGACGGCGAATATGGTTACTTACATGCTTAAAGCGTTTATTTTCAACTTCTTGACCATTAAAAATTAATACTTCTTTATGACCTTTAAGCATTTGCTCAGCACTTGTTGTCACTAATCCCATGCTATTTTGAATACGCTTACTGATAACTCTAAATCGGCTAGAGACAATGCGAATAACAAAAGCAACAATAGGCGCAATAACAATTAATACTAGTGATAGTTGCCAGCTATAATAAAACATTAGCCCAAATAGGCCAATAATATATGCTCCTTCACGCACAACCGTTATCAAAGCCCCAGAAGAGGATGAAGCAACTTGCTCTGAGTCATATGTTATACGTGAGAGTAAAGTACCTGTAGATTGCTGGTCAAAAAAGCTCACTGGCATGCCCATAATATGAGAGAATAAACGGCGACGCATATTCATCACCACTTTACCCGATACCCAAGAAAGGCAATAACTTGAAATAAAGTTAGATATACCACGCAGAACTATCAAGCCAATAACCGCAAAAGGCATCCATTTAAGTACATCGTTGCTTGCTTTACCAAAGCCCTCATCAAGCAAAGGTTTTAATAAAGAAATCATAAATGCATCAACACCCGCATTTATAATTAATGCGATTGCAGCTGCAATCAAGCCTGCTTTGAAAATCCGGATCATCGGCCACAAACGTCGGAATGTTTGCCACGTTGATAGGTCTATATCATTCATATATCTTACCAAACTCTTAATAAATAGCGGGTCATTCTACTCGGGAAATGCCAAAATACCAAACCACTGATGATACCAACGAGGAAAAATATCGCCTCTATAGGTAAAAACATCAATATTTCTTTGACTAAACTCGATTGAAATCTGTCCACTTATTGATGTAGTTAGCCATTTTATGGCTTCTTTCTTATAACGACGGTGTACTGTATCAGATGGTAACCGCCAAGGGCTATAACGAGCAACAGAAACCAGTGCAAATTTGGGTGATACTGCATGAATAAATGCTAATGTAGATGAAGTTTGGCTACCGTGATGAGGTACTTGCAAAATATCAGCGTTAAGTTGGTGTTTTTTTAATCTTAATAATTGAGCCTCACCTTCTTTCTCAAGATCTCCTGTTAATAATATATGCCTTTTTCCATCAGTCACTTTTATCACACAGGAGCTGTTATTTTTAGGAGAATGTGACGTCTTTATTGGCCATAATGCTTCAAATGTTATATTTTTCCATTGCCAAGATTCTCCTTGAATACAAGGCAAATGACGAGGATCATCAAAACTACTGCGAATAGTTAATTGTGGATAATTAATCAATAAATCATCTATTCCACCAGTGTGATCTAAATGATCATGGCTGATGATTAATGCTACAGGCTTGAGTCTATGATTTTCTAAATAAGGAATAATGACACTTTTTGCAATAGAGCCCCCACTTTTCCAGCGTATTCCTGTGTCATAAATAATAGCCTCTCCTTCTTTTTCAAGAATAATCGCTAATCCATGTCCAACATCTAACATTGACATGCGCCATTGATAACGCGAAGAGCGATTAAATTCACAATATAAATATGCACCCACTACAATAAGAAAAATAAAATGAGAGCGCCACCAGCTCATTTTAATTATGGCAATAATAGCAAAACCTGAGATAGCGATAATTAAAGGTAATTCGCCACTATATCGCCAATAAGGTAAAAAAGTAGGAGCACACCAGAATGCGAAACTAATAGAGAGATCAACCCAATGCCAAAGCGTTACTTGAAAAAAAGGAATAAAAGGAAAAAAAGACAGCAATAAGCTAATCATAATTAAAGGAACGGTAATAAAAGAAATAATAGGCACTGCCCATAAATTAGCAATAAAACTGAAAGGATTCCCTCCATTAAACAAATAATATTGAAGTGGTAATAAAATAATTAATAAACCAAGCTGTAAATGAACTAATCTGACAATAAACCAACGTTTAAGATAACGATATTTTTCATTTAAGGGATAAAACCAATACCAAAAAATAATAGCAAACACCGCAGAAAAAGAGAGCCAAAAACTTCCTGATAATATAGAAAGTGGTTCAATAATTAAGATAAGTGCCGCACTCCATAGTGCCCATTGCCAAGGTAAAAATAATCGACTATGCCAATGCAAAAAAATCCATACTGTTAAGCCTATAACCGCTCTTGTTGCTGGAATTCCCCAGCCAGAAAGCCCTGCGTAAAAAAGACCAAACAGCCAACTTATCATTAGTGGAAATTGTGGATTTATCCAATGCAATGGGAAAACAAATTGAATCACTCTGGCTATATTCCAACCTAAAAATGCAGCCAAACCAATATGTAAACCGGAAATTACAATAAGGTGTGCAACACCTGTTTTCATATATAGATTTTTATTTTCAGCAGAAATATAACGTTTGTCTCCTAAAACGAGGGCATAAATTTCACCTTTATTTTTTGCTATTTGCCAATAATAAGAGATATGTTGCCGAAATTTCGTTAGATAAGAAACATGAGAGCGAATTAATGTTGCTGATAGAATTTTTCCTGTTAGTGTTTCTTTTATTGAAACAGCATATTTTTGACTATCAAATCCGCCCTCATTCAAATAACTATGAACTGCTCTAAATTGAGTAGAAAACTGCCAATATTGCCCTATTATTATATTTTTAGGTGGATTTCTCCAATATAAATTGGCATAGAGCGCGGTAGAAAATAGGCTTTTTTTAGGGACATTTACTTTTACAATCACATTACCATCAGCCAATTGTCGATAATCTACAATTTGGGTTTTAATTGTAGTAATAGAATCCGCCATTTTAGTTGTTTGTGAGAGAAGTGATAACGCAGTAAAATTAGAATAACACCAGCAAAATAGGAATATAGCGAGAAAACGACTTAGCGAAAATGGAATAAAAAGCAATATGATGGCTAATAACACGATAATTAATTGTGTTTTTCCGCTAAATAGCGCTTCCTGTAGCAATAATGGAAAGCAACCCAATAGAATAGCGAGTGCCAGTTGATCTAAAGTCAGTGAAGTAAAACGTAATGCATCAAGATAATCAGAATAAAAATAACGATAATTTGTTAATACTTTAAATTGATTAAATATAATATTCCATTTCTTAAATACTATCATCACTCACATCCGTTCTATTTATATTTTCTTTTAATATCATGATATTAAAGAAAAAAGAAAGATAGCAAACTACTGTGTATTTTCGAGATAGTGAGTAATAAAAATAGCGAGATTAATTACATTCATAAAAATTTGTGAGTTAACTCGAAAAAAAAACTCAAACAGCCATTATTAGCAATTAAATAAAGATATCCGTCTTAGAACGTAATACAGTGTGTATACATTACAACAAGCAGTAATAAAATTGAGTAAGAGATGGTATAACAGTGATAGAGACATGAAAGCAGAAGCAGAAGCAGAAGCAGAAGCAGAAGCAGAAGCAGAAAAGTAATTTAAAGAAAACACAGAAAGTAATAAAAAACGGTACACAAGGCACCGTTTTTGAGAAAGTTAACTAACTTTATGCCTATATGACAGGAAGTTATTGTTCCGTATAAATATTTACACGGTCACGCAACTCTTTACCTGGCTTAAAGTGTGGAACGTATTTACCTTCCAGGTCTACCTTGTCACCAGTTTTCGGGTTACGACCCGTACGCGGCGCACGGTAGTGTAGAGAAAAACTGCCGAATCCGCGGACTTCGATACGCTCACCATCAGCTAACGTATCAGCCATATGATCAAGCATTTCTTTTACAGCTTCTTCAACTGTTTTAGCCGAAAGATGAGATTGTAGGCCTGCAAGTCTTTCGATTAACTCAGACTTGGTCATATTACCTCCCTAAACTACCGATAAATGGGCAACGATTTACGTTGCCCTCGTTAATAACTTAAATTATTCGCCTTTAGCTGCTTTGAAAGCTTCAGCCATAGCATTGTTTGAAAAACCAACTTCTTCTTTGTTATTTACAGAAGCGATAGCGTCTTTCTCATCTGCTTCGTCTTTAGCACGAACAGATAAGTTGATAACGCGGTTTTTACGGTCAACACCAGTGTATTTAGCTTCAACAGCTTCGCCAACATTCAGAACCAGAGTTGCATCTTCAACGCGGTCACGTGAAGCTTCTGAGGCACGTAAGTAACCTTCAACACCGTCAGCTAATTCTACAGTTGCGCCTTTTGCATCAACAGCAGTTACTTTACCAGAAACAATAGCACCTTTTTTGTGAGCAGACAGGTAGTTATTGAATGGATCTTCTGATAATTGTTTAACGCCTAATGAGATACGCTCACGTTCAGCATCAACTTGCAGAACTACAGCAGCAATTTCGTCGCCTTTTTTGTACTCACGAACAGCCTCTTCACCTGCAACATTCCAAGAAATGTCAGATAAGTGAACCAGACCATCGATACCACCGTCTAAGCCGATGAAGATACCGAAGTCAGTGATTGACTTGATTTTACCTTCAACACGGTCGTTTTTGTTGTGAGTTTCAGCAAACTGCTGCCATGGGTTAGATTTACACTGTTTCAGACCCAGTGAAATACGGCGACGTTCTTCATCAATGTCAAGAACCATAACTTCAACAACATCACCAACATTTACAACTTTAGATGGGTGAATGTTTTTGTTAGTCCAATCCATTTCAGAAACGTGTACCAGACCTTCAACGCCTTCTTCGATTTCTACGAAGCAACCGTAGTCAGTCAGGTTAGTTACACGACCAGTCAGTTTAGTACCTTCTGGATAACGTTTAGCGATAGCTACCCATGGATCTTCGCCTAGTTGTTTCAGACCTAATGATACGCGAGTACGCTCACGGTCGAATTTCAGGACTTTAACAGTGATTTCGTCGCCAACATTGACAATTTCGCTTGGGTGTTTAACACGTTTCCAAGCCATGTCAGTGATGTGCAGTAAACCGTCAACACCGCCAAGATCAACGAATGCACCGTAGTCAGTTAGGTTCTTAACGATACCTTTAACTTCCATGCCTTCTTGCAGGTTTTCTAATAACTGATCACGTTCAGCACTGTTTTCAGATTCGATAACCGCACGACGAGACACAACAACGTTGTTACGTTTTTGGTCTAATTTGATGACTTTGAACTCAAGCTCTTTGTTTTCCAGATGAGTTGTATCACGAACTGGGCGAACGTCTACCAGTGAACCTGGTAAGAACGCACGAATGCCGTTCAGTTCTACAGTGAAACCACCTTTAACTTTACCGTTGATGATACCAACAACAGTTTCGTTTTCTTCGTAAGCTTTTTCCAGCATCAGCCACGCTTCGTGACGTTTCGCTTTTTCACGAGACAGAACGGTTTCACCGAAGCCATCTTCAACCGCATCCAGAGCAACGTCAATTTCGTCACCCACTTGGATTTCTAATTCGCCCTGAGCATTTTTAAATTGTTCTACAGGAATTGCAGATTCTGATTTCAGACCTGCATCAACCAGAACAACGTCTTTGTCGATTGAAACGACAACACCGCGAACGATGGCACCTGGACGAGTTTCGATTGTTTTTAAGGATTCTTCAAAGAGTTGAGCAAAAGATTCTGTCATGTTAATGATCTTCAAGTAAATTTATTAACGTCCATTTAGCATCCGGCCGAATGGGGTTGTTTCACATACCTCGTTACGTCCTTTGTGACAAGGTCATCGGGCAGTATTGTGTTTTCATTAACACGTAAACCCGATTTAATAGTTACCCACTAGTATAAACGAAATAAAAATTAATTACGCTGATAATTGCAGTTTTTTTTAGCATAAGCCAACGATTTTTCAATAACTTCATCAATTGATAAACTTGTCGAATCGAGAATTAATGCATCTTTCGCCGCAACTAAAGGCGCAACAGCACGATTTCTATCACGGTAATCGCGCTCTTTTATCTCGGATAAAAGGCGCTCAAAGTTAACATTAAAGCCTTTTGCCTGCAACTGTAACATGCGACGCCTAGCGCGCTCTTCTGCGCTAGCATCAAGAAATATTTTTGCTTGCGCATCAGGGAAAACAATCGTTCCCATATCTCGTCCATCGGCGATTAAACCAGGATCAGTGCGAAAAGCACGTTGACGTCGTAATAACGCTTCTCTGACACGAGGAAATGTTGCTGCTTGAGATGCCGTATTTCCAACTGTTTCTGTGCGAATTTCATTTGATACATCTTCGCCTTCAAGAATAACGCTTAAACCATTTTCATTAGGAATAAATCGTACATCAAGATTAGCCGCCAGTGGCACAAGCGCATCTTCAGAAGTGATATCAACGTGGTGATGTAAAGCGGCTAATGCTAACACGCGATATATTGCGCCAGAATCGAGTAAATGCCAGCCAAATGCTTTGGCTAATGCTTGGCATAATGTTCCTTTACCTGCTCCGCTTGGCCCATCAACAGTAATAACGGGGACGATAACTGCCATGAGTTTCTCCTTTCTATCTATGGGCACTGTTTTTTATTCTTCATTGTTTTTAACTAAGTATCAATTCAAATAGGAAAAACAGTATTAATATATTGGCGCGTATTATACGCATACTATGTTTAGGAAGAAATAAGCAGATAAAAGTAAGATGGGATTATTCAGAATAAATTATTAAGGATTAGCATATATTCAATATCAATCACTTAATTCTACAGAGATAGCATAGACAGTATTATGCTTAATCAAAACACAATACTGTCATTCATTTTAGCTAATTAATGTTGAGAAAGACTTTCTAATTTTTCAAAATAATCGGGGAATGTTTTTGCCGTACAACCTGGATCAAGAATAGTAATTGGTATATTAGAAAGAGCAACTAATGAGAAACACATAGCAATACGATGATCGTTATAAGTTTCAATATCTGCTGTGGTTAATTGTTTCGGTGGAGTAACTTTTAAGTAGTCGTGACCTTCTTCGACAACTGCCCCTATTTTTTGCAGTTCTGTGGCCATCGCTGTTAAACGATCGGTTTCTTTTACACGCCAATTATAAATATTGCGAATAACAGTATCGCCTTTCGCAAACAATGCAGTTGTAGCGATTGTCATTGCGGCATCAGGAATCGCATTCATATCCATATCAATCCCTTTCAATGCACCTCTTTCACACTCGATATAATCATCACCCCAGCGTATTTTGGCTCCCATTTTTTCAAGAACAGAAGCGAAATGAATATCACCTTGTAAGCTTTTTTTACCGATTCCTGTTACGCGTACAATTCCGCCTTTAATAGCAGCCGCCGCTAAAAAATAAGAAGCAGAAGAGGCATCGCCTTCAACAAGATATTGTCCTGGTGATTGATATTGTTGCTTACCTTTTACAATAAAACTTTGATAGTTTTGATTTTCAATTGTCCCACCAAAAGTAGCGATTAACGCTAGCGTAATATCAATATAAGGCTTTGATACTAAATCACCTTTTATGGTGATGATGGTATCTTGTTGTGCTAATGGTGCCATCATTAATAATGCAGTAAGAAACTGACTAGAAACGCTTCCATCTACCACAATATTACCACCATTAAATCCACCTTTTAAGCGAACTGGTGGATAATCCGGTTGTTCTAGATAATCAATATCTGCACCACCTTGGCGTAAGGCATCAACTAAATGTCCAATTGGACGCTCTTTCATACGAGGCTCACCCGTTAAAATAATATCGTGGTGACCCAAACTTAATGCGGCTGCGAGTGGGCGCATTGCTGTGCCCGCATTACCTAAAAACAGTTCTAAAGGTGAATGTGTAGAAAACTCGCCACCAACACCTTCGATTTCACATACAGTATTGTTATCTGATAATTGATATTGAATACCTAACGCTTTTAGCGCATTAAGCATATGGCGAATGTCATCGCTATCTAATAGGTTTGTTAATCGTGTTTTGCCTTTTGCTAATGCAGCAAGTAATAAAGCACGATTAGAAACACTTTTAGAACCTGGTAAATTAATAGTTCCTTCGACGTG
This sequence comes from Proteus myxofaciens ATCC 19692, assembly GCF_001654855.1. Classification (GTDB taxonomy): domain Bacteria; phylum Pseudomonadota; class Gammaproteobacteria; order Enterobacterales; family Enterobacteriaceae; genus Proteus; species Proteus myxofaciens. The sequence continues at coordinate 6,305 of NZ_LXEN01000140.1, read as the reverse complement.
AACGATAGGTTGTAATGTCAACGATTCCATAAGCAGGCAAAAACTCCAATAAAACAGTGAAATATAGGAAATATAAAAGAAGAAAATAGCTTACTAAAGATAAAATGATTATTAATATTAAACGTTTTGTTGTTTAGAAATTTTTATCTTTATTCAAATACGGTAATAATAAGAAAACCCACTACTAGAGCAGGTCTCTTAATAAATTTACGCTTGATTAAGCATGACGACGTTCAAAATCAGCCATAAAATCAACTAAGGCTTGAACACCCTCTAATGGCATTGCATTATAAATTGATGCGCGCATACCACCTGAAACACGATGCCCTTTCAATGCAACCAAACCTTGTTCTTCGGCTTCTTTTAAGAATACAGCATCCAAAGAAGGCGCGGACATTTGGAATGGCACATTCATTAAAGAGCGATTTTCTGTTTCAACACGATTAATATAAAAATCACTATTATCAACGGCACTATAAAGAAGAGCGGCTTTTTCATAGTTACGTCTTGCAATTTCTTGTAATCCACCCTGTTCTTTTAACCACTTAAATACCATACCTGATAAATACCAAGCAAAAGTCGGTGGCGTATTAAACATAGAATCATTTTCAGCAAGAACGGTGTAATCAAAAACAGAAGGTGTTTCTTTGCGTGCTTTACCTAGCAAATCTTCACGTATGATGACAAGTGTTAATCCCGCGGGGCCAATATTTTTTTGTGCACCTGCGTAAATCATACCGTAGCGACTAACATCAAGCGGTTGAGACAGAATAGACGAAGAGTAATCGGCAACGATAATTTTCTTATCATCAAAATCAGGCTCTTCATGAATAGCAATACCGTCGATAGTTTCATTGGGGCAATAGTGAACATAAGCAGCATCATCACTTAATTGCCACTCATTCATTGGTTTTACGCCTACTTTGCCATCTTTTTGAGTTTTTACATTGATACTATTTGGCGAGCAATATTTTTTTGCTTCTTCGGCCGCACTTTTCGCCCAATAACCACCATCAATATAATCAGCTGTTGTATTGCTACCTAATAAATTAAGTGGCAATGCTGCAAAATGACCACGAGCACCACCATGACAAAATAGAATTTTATAATTACTTGGTACATTGAGGAGATCACGAAGATCTTGTTCTGCTTGATGTGCGACTTCTAGAAATTCTTTACTACGATGGCTAATTTCCATCACAGAGCGCCCTAAATCGTGCCAATTGCATAATTCTAGTTCTGCACGACGAAGAACCTCTGCTGGTAACATAGCAGGACCCGCACTAAAGTTATATACCTGACTCATTCAAATTCACCCTATCTGAACATGTTTTATAAAACGATTCTATCGGTTGTATCACTCTCATTAAATCCGCGCAATGATTATTGTGAGCTAACATCATAATAAGTCGTACATAAAATAATAATTAGGCGTGTTTTATGCCAAAGAGTGTAAATAAATAAGAAAAAGCAATTGAAGAAGTACGACAGCGCATAAAAATAACCTAAAAAAGCATTTTTTAGCGGGATTTATCACATTTAACCTTACCAAAGAACATAAAACTGCCTTTAATAGCAAATAGCACATATTTTTTAGTGCAAAAATCAACACTTAATCTTCCAGCTAAGATTAACTTTTAGACTATTGTTATACTTAAATCATATATCTAACAATTTTATAATACTTTATAGATAAATTATTATTTATAATAAATATAGAAATAGCTTTAATTATTATTTTTACATATCCTTATGCATTCCACAAAAAAATGAATTAAAATTTTCAATTCATATATTTAATTTATTAATCGATTTTGTTAAAAACAACTATTGGCTTTATTACAAATAAAAGACTTCTATATTTCATACTCTTTATTTCTTTCATTATTATCGATAAATTATAATTAAACACAAAGCAAAAAGGAAATTTTCATGAAAATTAAAATGTCAATAATAATAATGGGACTAATATCCGCATCATCAATATGCCAAGCAAACGAACAACAACATAATATTCGAGATGGTGAATACTATGACATTAATAATAAAAAATATGATGAATTTATAGATGGTACTGAAATCATTATCAATAAAAATTCTCTCGCTACGGTTCAAGTTAATAAGTATAATAATGAAGTTGCTGAAATTTTTATTTCTCCTAAAGATACAAATAACATTTCACATAATAAATATGATTCATTTCGTGTTGATAGTAACGGTATTATTTTAAATAATAATAAAGCTAATGCAGAATATATTATTAATGAAGTTGTTAATAATGGGAAACATTCTTTACTAGAAGGAAATATTGGCGTAAAAGGTAGAGCAGCACATGTTATTATTGCCAATCCAAATGGTATAATTTGTGACAACTGTACTTTTTCTAATCACCTTTCTTCAATATTCTTGAGTGGTACTGTTAGAAGACCTGACAAAGCAGTTGCGATTTATTTTCCAACACCATTAATCCCAGAATCACACCCCGCATATGATAATTTTGACCCTTATCGTGGAAAAGTTGAATTTATTAATTCAAAAAATACTGATAATCGTGCTATGTTTAGACAATTAAATATTATCAGCAATGGTATAAAAATATATAATAAACTTTCCTTATCAGGCGATATTAATATTATTAATAACTATACTGTCGTGCATCATTTTGATAATTCCTTGACAAAACATACATCACCGATTAGAGGTTTAAAGGGAGTGAGATTTCTACCAACTTATCATTATCTATTAATTGGCAACGAAGATCACACTAACATAATTTCACCCCACTTTAATGGGAATATTCACTCAGATAGTGCAATTAATATTTATGCATATAACTCTCAGGTTAAAAATTACGGTTATTTAGATAGCAAAAAAACACATTTTTCACTTTACAACAAGACTAACTTTGAAAATTATCGTGAACTTTATATAAACAATTTAGAATTAAATAAAGACAATAATTCTACTATAAAAAATATGAAGTCAGGCACTTTAAATTACGCTTTACCTTATGTATTCGACTCATCAGCGACAAAAGAAGAAATAGAGAATAATGAAATAAATAATAAAACAGAAACACAACTGAGAAAGTTATTAAAAGATAACAATTTCATTAATAAAGGTGAAATCAATATCTACAGTTTACAACGAGTTAATTAATTCTTATCGATATAATTAATAATGACAAAGCCTCATTAAGGGCTTTGTCATTTATTGCGTAGTTATAAACTAATATTTTTCAAAATAAGTTTGAATTTTTACGGGCTCTTCTGTTTCAGTTAACGCCAGTTGTAATAAAACACGAGCTTTCTGTGGATTTAAACGCTCTGACGCTACAAAACCATATTTAGCATCATCAACTTCACCATTTTGCGTTGTAAAACCAACAGGAACACGACTTGATCGTACGACTACAATACCGTTTTTTGCCCCTTCTGCGAGTGTGTCAAAAATATCAGTATATAGATTACCATTGCCCACTCCAGCGCTCACAATACCTTTGTAATTATTATCAATAAAGGCTTTAGCCGGTAAATTAGAGGCATTGGCATAATTATAAACAATGCCTACTTTTGGTAACTCAGTTAATTTACTCACATCGAATACAGCTTTATCCGCACGAGGTGATGAAACATTATAGTAATGTACTTTACCGTCATGCACATAGCCTTGAGCCCCTGCATTAACTGCTTCAAATGCTTGCACTTCTGTGGTGTTCATTTTCACAACATCTTTACCACTGATAACCGCATTATTCATCGTCACAAGAACACCACGATCTTCAGACGCTTTATCACTAGCAACCACAACCGCATTGAAAAGATTTAAAGGACCTTCAGCACCTAATGCCGTTGCAGGGCGCATTGCCCCCACCATCACAACCGGTTTTTTACATGCAGTTGTTAAGTCTAAGAAATATGCTGTTTCTTCCATGGTATCTGTACCATGAGTGATAACAAAACCATCTGTTTTATCACAATCAGCATTAATTTTATTGGCAAGTTTTAGCCATACTTGGTCATTCATATCTTGTGAACCAATATTGACAACCTGCTCACCTTTTAAATTTGCGACTTGTTTTGCTTCTGGCACCGCATTAATTAATGTATCAATCCCTAATTTACCTGCGGTATAGCTTGATGTTGTTGCTGAATCACCACCACCAGCAATTGTTCCACCTGTGGCTAAAATAGTAATATTAGGTAATGCAAGAACAGACCCACTTATTAGCGCTAATGTACTGACAAGCAATGTTTTCTTTAGCATTCTTTAGTTCCTTTATAAGTATATATAGATACATCTTATTATGAATAGTCATAATAATTAATTCCGTGACAAATAAAACGTATTTATTTAATAAACTTATATATTAGGAAGATTATTGATTTAGATATAATTAACTACTAACTAAGGAGAGAAATGATTAGTGCATTACAGGAGATTTCAGTATCATGAGCGCCTAACTATCACCAGCAAAATATTGATGAAACCTGCCATGTCACAAACATTTATTCCTGGCAAAGATGCCGCACTGGAAGACTCTATCGCAAGCTTTCAGAAAAAATTAACCGATTTAGGTTTTAATATTGAAGAAGCCTCTTGGCTAAATCCTGTTCCTAATGTCTGGTCTGTACATATTCGTGATAAAGATTGTCCTTTATGTTTCACTAACGGTAAAGGTGCAAGTAAAAAAGCCGCATTAGCTTCTGCATTAGGTGAATATTTTGAACGTTTATCAACTAACTATTTCTTTTCTGATTTTTGGCTAGGTAATGATATTGCACAAGGTGAATTTGTTCACTATCCAAGTGAGAAATGGTTTACATTGCCAGAAGATGATTCTGTTCCTACTGGCTTATTAGATGCACGTTTACGTGAATTTTACGATCCTGAAGGTGAACTCTGTGCAAGTGAATTAGTTGATTTACAATCAAGTAATCATGAGCGTGGTATCTGTGCATTACCTTTTATTCGCCAATCTGATGATAAACCTGTTTATATTCCCGTTAATATTATTGCAAATCTTTATGCATCAAACGGAATGTCTGCGGGTAATACACAAAATGAAGCTCGGGTTCAAGGCCTTTCAGAAGTGTTTGAGCGTTATGTCAAAAACCGTATTATCTCAGAAAGAATTAGCTTACCGACAATTCCTAACGATGTATTAGCACGCTATCCACAAGTAGTTGAAGCAATTAATACGTTAGAGCAAGAAGGCTTTCCTATTTTTAGTTTTGATGCATCATTAGGTGGTCAATTCCCTGTTATCTGTGTCGTTTTATTTAATCCACAAAATGGTACATGCTTTGCCTCTTTTGGTGCACATCCTGATTTTGGTGTGGCATTAGAGCGTACAGTAACAGAACTATTGCAAGGTCGTGGCCTAAAAGATTTAGATGTCTTTAATGCACCAAGCTTTGATGATGAGGAAGTTGGTGATCACACAAATCTTGAAACTCACTTTATTGATTCCAGTGGCTTAATTAGCTGGGATCTCTTTAAAAAAGAAGCTGATTACGAATTTGCTGATTGGGATTTCAGTGGTACAACTGAAGAAGAATTCCACACCTTAATGTCACTGTGTAAACAATGTGATGCAGAAGTCTATATTATGGATTATTCACATTTAGGTGTTTATGCATGCCGAATTTTAGTCCCTGGTTTATCTGATATTTATCCTGCTGAAGATTTACAACTCGCCAATAATATTATGGGTGTACATTGGCGTGAGACACTTCTTTCATTACCAACAAGCCAAGGTAGCAAAGCAGAATATTTATCTCTTATCGGTCAATTTGATGAAGATGGATTAGATGACTTTACGCGTATCAGAGAAATGATTGGTATTGCACCGGGTAAAAATAATGGCTGGAGCCATTTGCGCGTTGGTGAATTAAAAGCAATGCTAGCACTTGCTGGTGGTGATCTTGAGCAAGCTCTTGTTTGGGTTGAATGGACACAAGATTTTAATGCTTCACTCTTTACGCCAGAGCGTCAAAATTACTATCGTTGCTTACATAATCTTCTACTATTAAATGAAGAGACAGAGCGCTCACCAGAGCAATATATGCATGCTTTCTCTCGTATGTATGGTGCTGAAACATTACAAGCAGCATTAGACGCGATGCAAGGTAAAAATGCATTTTATGGGTTACAGCCTATTAATTCTGACTTATCTAATTTGCCGCTACATCAATCATTACTTGCGGCTTATGAAAAGTTACAAAAAGCAAAGCGTCAATTTATTAATTAATAAAATATTAAATAAATATCTTATTAATATGAAACACTCTATTTAAAATAGA
>NZ_LXEN01000139.1 GCF_001654855.1 Proteus myxofaciens ATCC 19692 | reverse complement strand
GAGTGTTTTTATTTCATTTACGCTATGACAAAAATGTCAAAATATGGCAAAAATGTCGATTATTGATTTTATATATGAATCATTATTAATATATTGAATGCTATCGCTAATAAATAAATTATTTTTGGTTTAATTCGCTATTTGTTTAGCGAGATCTCAAAATTTCAAAAACCTTATTTTTATAATGGTTTTTATGCTAGAAAGGTATTTTCTATTACCCACAAATAAAGTAGTGTTTATTTTTCTATAAAAAGTGAATATAGCGTTAATTTTTATTTTTTATTATTAACATTCGTCATTTAAAATATACTTTGTATTTACTTTTTACTTTATTTATCTAGCGGGCATAAAATTTTTTGATAATTTTTAAAAAAATTTTTCTTTTTAAGAATCAAATAATTATGGTATTTTTACCTTGTTTTTATATACTAGCAACGGTATCTTGATTAACGACTATGATCCATATCAATTTTAGAAGTTAGCCCCTTTGCTACTATTATTGCGTACTATAATTATTCTAACATCATAAGAGAGTGTTGGTATGAAAGCTGACAGCCCTTTTAATTTATTATCCCCTGCTGACATGGCAAAAATTGCCGATGATGCATGTTGTTATAAAGCAAATAAACAGACTTCGATAACATATTTATCTGCCTTTACGGCGGGAATGTTTATTTCAATTGCATTTGTTTTTTATATCACAGCAACCACGGGTACAGCATCTGTTCCTTTTGGACTGGCTAAATTAGTCGGTGGTATCTGTTTCTCTTTGGGGTTAATGCTTGTCGTTGCCTGTGGCGCCGACTTATTTACTTCCACTGTTCTTACTATAATCCCTAAAGCAACTGGACGTATATCATGGGGCAAAATGCTTGCCAACTGGATAAATGTCTATATTGGTAATTTTATTGGTGCACTTTTTTTTGTCGCACTAATCTGGTTTGCAGGTCAATACACCGCAGCCAATGGTCTTTGGGGTCTTAATGTTCTACAAACAGCACAACATAAAGTTGAACATACGGTTATTGAAGCAATTTGTTTAGGTATTTTAGCTAACTTAATGGTTTGTCTTGCAGTCTGGATGAGTTATGCAGGCCGTACACTGATAGATAAATTATTTGCACTTATTTTACCAATCGGTATGTTCGTTGCTAGTGGATTTGAGCACAGTATCGCTAACATGTTTCTTATTCCATTAGCTATAGTGATTAAAAATTTTGCACCTAGTGAATTTTGGACAAATATAGGTGCATCACCAGAACAATTTTCAGATTTAACGGTATCAAATTTTCTAGTCGATAATTTAATACCAGTAACTATCGGTAACATTATTGGCGGGGCCGTCCTTGTCGGTCTGGTATACTGGTTAATGTATCTGCGCAATGCTAAGCATTAATTGTGTGGGTATGACTGATTTCTTAAGTTCCATTGCAAAAAGGTAGAAGTATCATGTCTGATTTAAATGAAAAATTTGCTCAAGCATGGAAAGGTTTTTCTGAAGGTGAATGGTCGAATAGCGTTAACGTTCGTGACTTTATCCAAAAAAACTATACTCCATATGAAGGCGACGAATCTTTCCTAGCAGGTTCCACTAAAGCAACAGATACACTGTGGGATCAAGTCATGGAAGGCATCAAAATCGAAAACCGCACTCATGCGCCGGTTGATTTTGATACTTCTGTAGCTGCAACTATTACTTCTCACGATGCAGGCTACATTGCGAAAGATTTAGAACAAATCGTAGGTTTACAGACTGATGCACCTCTAAAACGTGCAATCATCCCATTCGGTGGTATCCGTATGGTTGAAAGTTCATGTCATGCTTACGATCGCGAGCTAGATCCTGAACTGAAAAAAATCTTCACTACTTATCGTAAAACCCATAACCAAGGTGTTTTCGATGTATATACTCCAGACATTTTAAAATGCCGTAAATCAGGTATTTTAACAGGTTTACCAGATGCTTACGGTCGTGGTCGTATCATTGGTGACTACCGTCGTGTTGCTCTATACGGTATCGACTTCCTACGTAAAGACAAATTCGCTCAATTCACTTCTTTACAAGAAAGAATGGAAAAAGGCGAAGACTTAGAAATGACCATCCAACTGCGTGAAGAAATTGCAGACCAACACGCAGCATTAGGTCAAATCCAAGAAATGGCAGCAAGCTATGGTTACGATATCTCTCGTCCAGCGCAAAATGCAAAAGAAGCAGTACAGTGGACTTACTTCGGCTATTTAGCTGCAGTTAAATCACAAAATGGTGCTGCTATGTCCTTCGGTCGTGTATCTACCTTCTTAGATATCTATATCCAACGTGATATCGACGCAGGCATTTTAACAGAAGAACAAGCTCAAGAATTAATTGACCACTTAGTCATGAAATTACGTATGGTTCGTTTCTTACGTACTCCTGAATATGATGAACTGTTCTCTGGTGACCCAATCTGGGCAACTGAATCATTAGCAGGTATGGGTTTAGATGGCCGTACTATGGTAACTAAGAATACATTCCGTTTCTTAAATACCTTATACACTATGGGTCCATCACCAGAACCAAACATGACTATTCTATGGTCAGAACAACTGCCTATTAACTTCAAAAAATATGCAGCAAAAGTCTCCATCGATACATCTTCAATTCAGTACGAAAATGATGACTTAATGCGTCCTGATTTTGACAGTGATGACTATGCAATTGCATGTTGTGTAAGCCCAATGGTTGTGGGTAAACAAATGCAGTTCTTCGGTGCTCGTGCTAACTTAGCTAAAACATTACTGTATACCATCAATGGTGGTGTTGATGAAAAACTGAAAATGCAAGTAGGTCCAAAACATGCGCCAATCATGGACGAAGTCTTAGATTTCGATACCGTGATGAACCAAATGGACCGTTTCATGGATTGGTTAGCAACTCAGTACGTTACTGCACTGAATGTTATCCACTATATGCATGACAAATATAGCTATGAAGCTGCACTGATGGCTCTTCATGATCGTGATGTTTATCGTACAATGGCATGTGGTATCGCAGGTCTTTCTGTTGCTGCTGACTCATTAGCTGCAATCAAATACGCGAAAGTTTCACCAGTACGTGATGAAAATGGCTTAGCGGTTGACTTCAACATTGAAGGTGAATACCCACAATTTGGTAACAACGATTCTCGTGTTGATGATATCGCTTGTGACTTAGTTGAACGCTTTATGAAGAAAATTCAGAAACTGCGTACATACCGTAATGCGGTACCTACACAGTCTATTCTGACTATCACTTCAAACGTTGTTTATGGTAAGAAAACAGGTAACACACCAGATGGCCGTCGTGCTGGTGCTCCATTTGGCCCAGGTGCTAACCCAATGCATGGTCGTGACCAAAAAGGTGCTGTTGCTTCACTCACATCTGTTGCTAAACTGCCATTTGCTTATGCGAAAGATGGTATTTCTTATACCTTCTCAATCGTACCAAATGCATTAGGTAAAGATGACGATGTACGTAAAGCTAACCTTGCAGGTCTAATGGATGGTTATTTCCACCATGAAGCGAGCATCGAAGGTGGCCAACATCTGAATGTGAACGTAATGAACCGTGAAATGCTGTTAGAAGCAATGGAAGATCCTGAAAAATATCCTCAGTTAACTATTCGTGTTTCTGGCTATGCTGTTCGTTTTAACTCTTTAACTAAAGAACAGCAACAAGACGTTATCACTCGTACATTCACACAAACAATGTAATAAAGATATGTATTTATTTACTGAGAAAGTAGATAAAATCGCATAGAATAAAGGCCCCTACTTGGGGCCTTTTTATCTAGACAGTTTTGGAGTAATCCTGTTATGTCCTTACTTGGTCGTATCCACTCATTTGAATCCTGCGGTACTGTTGATGGTCCCGGAATACGTTTTATTGTTTTCTTTCAAGGATGCCTAATGAGATGCCTCTATTGTCACAATCGTGACACATGGGATACTCATGGTGGGCAAATTGTCACTGTTGATGAATTAATGAAAGAAGCGGTTACCTATCGCCATTTTATGAATGCATCTGGCGGTGGTGTTACGGCTTCTGGTGGTGAAGCCATTTTACAGGCCGAATTTGTTCGTGATTGGTTTAGAGCCTGTAAAAAAGAAAATATTCACACTTGTTTAGATACCAATGGTTTTGTGCGCCGTTATGATCCTGTCATTGATGAATTAATGGATGTGACAGATTTGGTTATGCTCGATCTAAAACAAGTTAATGATGAAATTCACCAAAAACTGGTTGGTGTATCTAACCAACGTACATTAGAATTCGCACGCTATCTCGCAAAACGTGGGCAAAAAACATGGGTTCGCTATGTTGTTGTCCCAGGTTGGTCTGATGATGATGACTCTGCTCATCGCTTAGGCGAGTTTATTAAAGACATGAAAAACATAGAAAAAGTAGAACTACTCCCTTACCATGAATTAGGTAAACATAAATGGGTAGCGCTAGGCGAAGAATATAAACTTGATGGTATTCATCCCCCTTCAAAAGAAACGATGGAAAACGTAAAATCTATTTTAGAATCTTATGGTCATAAAGTGATGTACTAAATAATACATAACACACTTTAATCCTTTAAAAACAGCGTATAATGCGCTGTTTTTCTTTTTGTACATAATTATTAATAATACTTTGGCTAATCTTTCTACTACACATTAATTATCCTTTACACTAAACGATAATAAATTTTTTATTTCCCCTTCATTGCAGTCATACAGACTAATTAACTCACCTATTCTCTTTATAAAACACATAATTATCCACATAATGAGTATAAATTTTTTCACAGGATTATTTTTACTTTATATTTAGTTTAATCAATTTGATTAATATTAAATTAAAAAGATACTATAGGTACTGCTAATATTAATTATAGTATTAAATAAAGGAAATAAAAATGGAACAAGGTAGTAACCCATCACAACCCAATCAACAACAAACTTTTACACCAACTCCTCAAAAACGAGGCTTTTCGGGTGGTATTAATTGGATAGGAACTGGGTGGGATCTATTAAAAGAAGGCATTTTTAAATGGATAGGTATTATTATTATCTATGTTATTATTAATGCAATTATCACTCTCTTGCTTTCCCTCATCCCTATTATTGGCTCAATTGCAGCGAGTTTTTTTACTGCTATCATCGTTGCTGGTATCGCAGTCATCGCTCATAAGCAATATGATACAGGGCAAATAGATATTGACCTCTTATTTTCAGGATTTAAAAACGGGCGCTATATTAGCTTGATTGGCGCTTATTGTATTTCGATATTGATAATTTTTATCGGCTTTATTATAGCGCTTGCGATTAACTGGGATTTAATTAGTACAATGATATCTCTGGTTAATGATAGTGATACGAATTCAAAATATTATCTTCAAGTATTAATAGAGAATAACTTTTCTTCTTTTATCTTATTTTTCATTATATTATTGATATTCTCACTTATTAGCGTAGCGATATCTTGGTTTGCACCTGCACTTATTTTAATCAATGGTTATAAAGCAATCCCCGCAATAAAAACCAGCTTTACTGCCGTAATAAAAAATCTATCGGGTGGCTTTGTCTATTTTATCTTGCTGTCTATTCTGACTGCGATTAGTGCAATTCCATTTGGTATTGGTTTATTTATCACTATTCCACTTTCATATGTTGCACAATACGCTTCCTATCGTGATATTTTTTATCTTAACAATATTGAAGAGCAAAATAGCAATTATACTGGCAACAATGATAATAGCTCTGAACTTGCATTAAATAGTCATTCTTCTAACAAGACTTATGATAATAATATTGTTAACTAATACCAAATAAAGACATGTAAAAAGAGCCAGTTATTTATATAAGTGGCTCTTTTTTATCGCTAAAAAACTAACTAGCAAATGGATTTTTATTATCGAAAGACTGATTAAAAAGCACGTCAGAAGTTAGATAATCATAAATTTCATCAACAATTTCTATTCCTTCTTTTTCACTGCGTTGTGCTTCTATTTGACTATTTTCACCAGGATAAAGTACCTTTTCAACGCCTTCTGCTGGCTTAATTTGATTTAACTCGGTCATTACTTGCGAAATATGCTCTTTAAATAAAGTAGTATCAGTAAAGAAAGCGGGATTAATCACAATATGTAATTGACCCAATTCTCGCCCTTGCGTTAAATCGTGATACATAGAACTAACGTGCTTACCAAAAGGTAATCCTAATAAAATACCAGATAACACATCTACCATCATCATTAAGCCATAGCCTTTAGGCCCTGCGATAGGCAATAACCCTTTTACAGCAAAAGGATCTGTTGTAGGTTGCCCTTTATCGTCAACAGCCCATGTATTAGGAATATCTGCATGGCGAGAGCGAGCATCAAGCACTTTACCCCATGCTTGTACTGTTGTTGCCATATCAAATGTAATATGTTTATCACCTATACCTGGTGCTGAGAATGCAATAGGATTAGTGCCATAATACACTTCAGATCCACCAAAAGGCACCACCATAGGATCAGATTGGCAAAGTGAAATACCAATCATGCCTGTTTGTGATGCTTGCTCAACAAAATAAGAAAGTGCACCACTATGACCTATTCGTCTTACACCAACAATGGCAACGCCTTTCTCTTTTGCCATTATAATGGCTTTTTCCATGGCTTGTTTTGCCGCAACATGACCTGCGCCATTGTCGCCATCAAAAATAGCACTACAAGGCCCCGTTTCAGTATAAGTAAAATTAGGATGGGTATTCGTTCCACCTTTGCTAATACGTTCAGCATAATATTCAACGCGTACAGCACCATGAGAGTGAATGCCTTTCGCATCAGCATGTACTAATACATCCGCAACAGTATCAGCATGGTCGTTATTTAATCCTGCATGATGTAATTTATTTTTGATTAGTTCATGTAACTGTTGTTTAGTTACTATCATAGAATTGACTCTTTATTGTAGGGTTCTTATAAATAAGAATATCGGTAAGTAATAATAATTAATAAATTTATGCTATAAACTTAATCTAACAGTATTACATGCTGATGCTGTGATCGGTTTAACCAATAAAGTATTACGTTATATTTTTGTTAAATAGACCTTTTTTTATTAAAAAGCTTTTTATAATCTTTCTATTATCTATTAATTAAATAAGAAAAAAGTGAAGCTATTACTCACTTCACTTTTGTCATTTAATTAACGTATTAATCATTATGGAACAGGAACAGCTTCGCCTTTAAATGATTCTAAAATAAATTGCTTTGTTTCTGGAGAAGTCAGTTGTGCCATTAATTTTTCAATACGAGGATCATTCTTATCCTCTTCTCTTACTACAATCACATTGGCAAATTTACTATTAGCCGCAGGCTCGGTGTAGATAACTTCTTTGGTTAAATCTAATCCTGCATTAATAGCAAAGTGTCCATCAATTGATGCAACATCAGCCTCACCATTTTTATAAATTTGTGGCAGTAATGGACCATCATAATTAAAAAGGAATTTTATGTTGCGTGGATTTTCAACAATATCATCAATGGTTGAGTCATCAGGATCAATACCTGAACGTAATTTTATTAAACCTTCATCTTGAAAAAGCTTTAGAATATGACCATGCTGAGCGAGATTATTACTGCTAATCATTTTTGCGCCATTAGGTAAATCCTGTAAGCTTTTATACTTTTGAGAGAAAAAACGATACGGGTGCATATGTACCGCACCAGCAGAAACTAATTTCCAATCAGGGTGATCGGCTAATGTTTTATTTAAATATGGGACATGTTGAAAGAAATTAGCATCTAATTCTTTTTCAGCTAACGCTTGGTTAGGAATAATGTAGTCATTAAAAATACGAATATCGAGATCAACGCCTTCTTTCGCTAATTGCGGTTTAATAAATTCAAGAATTTCTGCATGTGGTGTACTTGATGCACCAATAATAAGTTTATCGTGTGATTTTTCTTCCGCTGGTTTGCACGCTGAAATAGCTAGGCCAATAAATAGCAAAGTACCCAGCTTTTTTAATACTGTAAGAGTCATTTTATTACCTTTTAAAATTTAATTTTGGTTAATTTTTTATTTACTAACGTTTATCTATACTACGTACAACACCATCACCAATTAATTGGATACATAAAACAATCAATAAAATAACCAATGTAGCAACCCAAACAACATCAAGATGACTACGTTGAAATCCTTCTAAATACGCTAAATTCCCTAACCCACCGGCACCTATTGCACCTGCGACTGCGGTTCCACCGACTAATGAAATTAATGTCACAGTAAGACCTGATATTAAAGCAGGTGATGATTCAGGTAATAACACTTTAAAGATAAGTGTTGATAAATTAGCGCCCATTGATTGGCTCGCTTCGATTACCCCTTTATCAACTTCGCGTAGTGCCAATTCAACTAATCGAGCATAGAAAGCACCTGCTGAAATAACTAAAGCAGGAAGTGCTGCATTTACACCTAATATAGTTCCTACAATCCATTTAGTTACCGGGAAAAGTAAGATAATTAAAATAATAAAAGGTACAGCCCTAAAAATATTAACAATAAATGAAAGAATACGATAAATAATAAGATTTTCTTTATAACTCTCTTTAGCTGTTAAAAATAAGGTAACACCAATAAAAATACCTAATACACAAGAAAGCGCACCAGAAACAAATGTCATATAAAGTGTATTTAACGTTTCTTCACCTAATACATTTAATTTTAAATGGGGTAAATAATCTTTAACCCAATGTTGTATTTCATCCATATTGTATAACCGTTAAATTAAAATTATTATTTTCGAGATAATGAATAATCTCGTTAGATTTATTTTTTAATTGCAAATAAATAAAACCATTTTCTTGTGAGAAGTTACCTTTTATTAATTTAATTGGCTCATTAAATTGAGATATTAGGTCATAAAGAAAATAATCTTGTTGCTTATTTTCTTGCAATAATACTCTTATTATCGTGCCTTGTTGTTTTAATGCGATAATATCGTCATTACTATCAATAAGATGGGTAGATTGAGATAAAAATTGTTGAGTGACGTGATGTTTAGGCTTTTCAAAAACCGTACTAACATCACCTTGTTCGATAATTTTACCTTGCTCAATAACGGCAACTTTATTACATATTGCTTTTACTACCTGCATTTCATGAGTTATAAGAACAATCGTAATATTTAATTTACGATTGATTTCAGCAAGTAGCGATAATATTGTTTGTGTTGTTTTAGGATCTAATGCTGATGTTGCTTCATCACATAATAGAACATCAGGATTATTTGCCAACGCTCTAGCAATACCTACACGTTGTTTTTGTCCACCACTTAATGTTGATGGATATTCTTCGGCTTTATCAGAAAGCCCAACTAATGCCATTAATTCATTAGCTCGCTCTGTACGTTGTTTTTTATTTACACCTGAGATCTCAAGTGGAAATTCAATATTTTCTCTAACAGTTCTCGACCACAATAAATTAAAATGTTGAAAGATCATTCCAATTGAATGACGTATTTTACGGATCTCTTTTTCACTGCTGGTCGTAATATTGTTTTGACCAACGATAACCTCGCCTTTTGTCACCGTTTCTAGCCGATTAAGTAAACGGATCAAACTGCTTTTACCCGCGCCACTGTAACCAATAATGCCGAAAATATCACCTTGTGAGATATTAAGGTTAATATTATCAACTGCAACTGTTTGCTTTTTCCCTCGTTGATAAATTTTGCTGACATTTTTTAGTGTTATCATTTTTATTAACCCATTTTAAATAGAGATCTAGATGGCTAAACGTCTGGAAATCCAAGTTAATGATAATAAGTCAAATTGTCAAGTAGGTAATAAAAAACCGATAAAACAAATAAACATATCTTAGGATAAAATTATCTATTTTATTTCTAATTACACGTTTATATTTCACCTTAAACTGAAAAAATAGTTTTAAGATTCTTAATGATGATAATAAATAGTTATTTACACTTAGTAAGAACTATAAAAAAACCCTCTGTAAAAACAGAGGGTTTCATTATTTAAATCTTTTTTATTGGCTAAATAATTAACCGATAAATTCTAGACCATTCATATAAGGGCGTAATACTTCTGGTATTTCAATACGGCCATCAGCCATTTGATAGTTTTCTAAAATTGCAACTAGTGTACGACCTACAGCAAGACCTGAACCATTTAGTGTATGAACAAGTTGTGTTTTCTTATCACCTTTAGAACGGAAGCGAGCTTGCATGCGTCGTGCTTGGAAATCCCACATGTTTGAGCATGAAGAAATTTCGCGGTAAGTATTTTGAGCAGGCACCCAAACTTCTAAATCGTAAGTTTTACGTGACCCAAAACCAATATCACCAGTACATAAAATAACTTTACGATAAGGTAAGTTTAAAAGCTGTAATACTTTCTCAGCATGACCCGTCAGTTCTTCTAGTGCATCCATAGATTTTTCAGGATGTGCAATTTGAACAAGTTCAACTTTATCAAATTGGTGCATACGAATAAGACCGCGAGTATCACGACCATAAGAGCCTGCCTCAGAGCGGAAACACGGCGTGTGAGCAGTCATACGCAGAGGCAGAGCATCCTCTTCTAGGATTTCATCTCTTACCATATTAGTCACAGGAACTTCAGCCGTTGGAATAAGCGCATATTGGCTTTCAGTTTCTTCTTCTAAAGGCTTAGTATGGAAAAGATCATCACTGAATTTTGGTAACTGACCTGTACCATAAAGCGTTGCATGGTTAACTAAGTAAGGGACATACAGCTCTTGATAGCCATGCTCTTCTGTGTGCAGGTTAAGCATAAACTGAGTAATTGCACGATGTAGGCGCGCGATTTGCCCTTTCATCACAACAAAGCGAGAGCCGGTAATTTTAACCGCAGAAGCAAAATCTAGACCATCCGTTAACTCACCTAATGTTACATGATCTTTTAATTCAAAATCATACGTTTTTGGTGTGCCCCAACGAGAGACTTCAACGTTTTCGCTATCATCTTTACCATTTGGTACAGCATCATCAGGGATATTTGGAATAGTTAACGCGTAATCACGAATTTCAGCTTGCAGTTTTTCTAATTCAGCTTTTGCTTTTTCGAGTTTTTCACCTAACAGGTTAACTTCCTGACGAAGTGGCTCAATATCTTCACCGCGCGATTTGGCAGCACCAATGGACTTCGATCGAGAATTACGTTCTGCTTGCAGGGATTCAGTTTCAACTTGTAACACCTTACGGCGTTCTTCTTGTTGACGAATTTTTTCTACATCGAGGGTGAAACCCCTGCGAGCCAGTTTTTCGGCGACCGCGTCTAGCTCATTACGCAGTAGATTTGGATCGAGCATGCTTATCCTGTGCTTATTAATTTAATAGTTTAATAAAAACCTTTCCTCACTATTGAGAAAAAGCATAGTTAAAAAATTACTGATATTTAAACAACCTTACCGCAACTTTACAATTAACGATAGCGTTTTGTCGCACTATTTTGATCTTGTTGAGAAAGCCAGTCTAATTTCTCAGCAACCTTGATTTCTAAACCTCTTTTTACGGGTTCGTAGTAGTGAGTATCTGCCATTTCTTTAGGAAAATAGACTTCACCAGCAGCATAAGCATTAGGTTCATTATGTGCATAGCGATATTGTGCACCTAATCCCATTTCTTTCATTAATTTTGTAGGTGCATTACGCAAATGTTCTGGCACATCATAATCCGGTTTATTTTTCGCATCATTTAATGCCGCTTTAAAGGCCGTGTACACTGCATTACTTTTAGGCGCACAAGCAAGATAAACAATCGCTTGTGCTATCGCGCGCTCACCTTCAGCTGGGCCTACTCGTGTAAAGCAATCCCATGCAGCTATAGCGACTTGCATTGCTCGAGGATCCGCATTGCCAATATCTTCAGAGGCGATAGCTAACAAGCGTCGTGCCACATAAAGTGGATCGCCACCCGCTGTAATAATTCTCGCATACCAATAAAGCGCTGCATCAGGTGCTGAGCCTCTTACTGATTTATGTACAGCAGAAATTAAATCGTAAAATCGATCACCTTTGTTATCAAATCTTGCACTGCGTTCTCCACCCACTTCTTTTAGTAATTCAGGTGTTAAGATGCGCATACCTTGGCTGTCTACTTCCGCCATATCAGCCATCATTTCAAGCAAGTTTAATGAACGACGAGCATCACCATTGACTAATTCAGCGATCATTCTTTTTGTATCATCAGGTAGCACAATATTGCGACCACCTAATCCGCGCGAGCTATCCTCTAATGCTTGCTGTAAAACAAGCTCAATATCACTTTCAGTCAGTGAACGTAGTAAGTAAACTCGGGCTCTTGAAAGAAGTGCTGAGTTTAATTCAAAAGAGGGATTTTCGGTTGTTGCACCAATAAAGGTTATTGTGCCATCTTCAATATGAGGCAAAAAGGCATCTTGCTGGCTTTTATTGAAACGATGGACTTCATCAACAAACAAAATTGTTCTACGACCTGCATTACGATTTTGACGTGCAATTTCAATCGATTCTCTAATTTCTTTTATACCTGATGTTACCGCAGATAGTCTTTCTATATCCGCATTGGCATATCGACCAATAATTTCAGCCAATGTGGTTTTACCTGTACCTGGAGGCCCCCATAAGATCATGGAATGCAATTGACCCGCCTTAATCGCACGCGGTAGAGGCTTACCTTCTGCTAATAAGTGAGTCTGTCCAATATATTGTTCTAACGTTTCTGGCCGCATTCTCGCGGCCAAAGGTTGGAATTCATTGTGTGAAAAATCGAGTGATAAATTACTCAAAATATCCTCACTGACGTTGATCATCCACAGTCACACCTTCTGGTGGTGTAAAGTGGAAGGTTGATGCGTCAACCGTTGCTGATTTCTGAGCTGTCAGTTGATAGTTGCTGACTTGTCCATCTTGCTCAGTCGCTGCAAACTGTTGGATTTGACCATTAGGTAAAACAGTAATCGTGAAGTGTTTTAAGTTATTTTCTGTTTTTGGTGTTAACTCAAATTTATCACCTTTTTGTTTTACATCATAATTTTGCCATTCTTTGCTGTCATTACGTGCAATCAACATAAATGGTGTATTAGTCGTTGCACTTTCAAGCCATGTAGCTGTGACTTGTTCAACAAAAGGGTTATAAAACCAAAGTGTTTTACCATCAGAAATTAGGGTGCTCTCATCAGGTGATGTCATTTGCCAGTTAAATAAATCAGGGCGTTGTACTTTTAAATTACCTTCACCTTTTTGAATTAATGAGCCTTCATTACTTGTCACTGTTTGGCTAAAATTTGCCTGAAAACTGTTTATTTTATTTAAACGTTGTTGTAAATCTTGGCGAGCATCAGCCCAAGAAGCCTGACTGGTAAATATTGTCATTGCACACACAGCGAGTAATAATTTTTTCATTTTTTCAAGCCCTCTGGCTGAGATAACGCCGACATAATGTCGGCGTATTATTTATAAGTTATTATGCAGATTATCATGTCATTGGATATGCTGATAACTGATTTTTCAAGACATTACATATCTGAAGGTGGTGGTGCTAGCACATCACGAGTATTGTTATGATTTGGCGTACTGACAATGCCTTGCATTTCCATTTGTTCAACAATTCTCGCTGCTCGGTTGTAACCAATTCTAAATTGACGTTGTACACCAGAAATAGAAACTCGCTGTTTCTCAACAACAAATTCTACTGCTTGATCAAATAATGGATCAAGCTCTTCACCATCATCATATCCACCACCACTGTTTTCACCTTCTTCACCACATTTCGTGATAGCTTCGATATATTGTGGACGACCTCGTGCTTTCCAGTCTGTTGCCACAGCATGAACTTCATCATCACTGACAAAAGCACCATGGACACGCTCTGGCATATAACCATTTGGCGCATAGAGCATATCACCCATACCGAGTAAAGATTCTGCACCACCTTGGTCAAGGATAGTACGAGAGTCGATTTTGCTTGATACCGTAAAGGCGATACGGCTTGGTATATTGGCTTTAATTAACCCTGTGATAATATCAACAGAAGGTCGTTGAGTTGCTAATACAAGATGAATTCCCGCAGCACGTGCTTTTTGTGCAAGACGAGCAATCAGCTCTTCTACTTTTTTGCCAGCTGTCATCATTAAATCAGCAAATTCATCAACGACTACAACGATATAAGGCTCTTTTTCTAGCATTGGTATTTCTGTTGCCATGCTATCTGTTGATTTCCAGAATGGATCTGGAATTGGTCGCCCCATAGCTTCAGCTTCTTTGATTCTTTCGTTATATCCTGCCAGATTACGGACACCTAATGCAGACATTAATTTATAACGGCGCTCCATTTCTGCCACACTCCAACGCAGTGCACTGGCTGCATCTTTCATATCAGTCACAACTTCTGTGAGTAGGTGTGGAATACCTTCATAAACAGAAAGTTCTAACATTTTAGGATCAATCATAATAAAGCGAACATCTTCAGGTTTTGCTTTATAGAGAATGCTGATAATCATCGCATTCACACCGACTGATTTACCCGACCCTGTTGTACCAGCAACCAGTAAGTGAGGCATTTTTGCTAAGTTAGCCACAACAGGTTCACCGCCAATATCTTTACCCAAGACAACAGTTAATGGCGAATGGCTATCGCGGAA
Source organism: Proteus myxofaciens ATCC 19692 (assembly GCF_001654855.1). Taxonomy (GTDB): domain Bacteria; phylum Pseudomonadota; class Gammaproteobacteria; order Enterobacterales; family Enterobacteriaceae; genus Proteus; species Proteus myxofaciens. The sequence continues at coordinate 47,154 of NZ_LXEN01000139.1, read as the reverse complement.
TGAATCACTATCGAGCAATTCACGCATATATACTGTTTGGCGTTTTTTGTTTGGTAACTCTAGCCCAACATAAGGTTTACCAGGGATTACCTCTACAATACGTACCGCAGTGGCTGAAAGTGAACGCGCCAAATCGCGTGAAAGGTTTGAAATTCGAGCCGCTTTTACACCTGGCGCCAGTTCTAATTCGAAACGTGTAATAACAGGTCCAGGTGAAATACCAACCACTTTTGCTTTAACACGATAATCATTAAGACGAGCCTCAATCAATTTAGCAATACGTTCCAGCTCAAACATATCAACAGGCTCTTCTTCAACAGGCGGTGTTGTTAATAAGTCGAGTGATGGCATTGGCGTAGTCGGCTTTTGCAACGGTCTGTCATTACGCATCAAGAATGGATGAATTAATGATTCTTGCTGTTGCTGTTGCTGTTGCTGTTGCTGTTGCTGTTGCTGTTGCTGTTGCTGAGCCAAATTGTGAGTCACATTAGGCTGTGATTCAACTCTTGATTGTGTTGGTGTGTCTGATGGTTTTGCTTCAAAAGCCATTGGTGTAAAGACTGGTTCAACGGCTTCATCTTCCAATAAATCATCAAGTGGAGAAAAACGTTCTAACGCCGTTAAATCTTCTTCTAACTCAATCGTTGGACTATATTCATCCTCTTCATCATCACGTGGCGATACCTGTAAAAAAGCATTGCTTGCAGGATATTGTGTTTGTGGCTCAGTGCGCTGTACTGGTTGCGTTGATTGAGATGCAAAAGAATGCTCAATATGAGGATGATAGCCTAATGCTGTTTCTAGTTCTTTTGTTGAAATAGTTGGTAAATGTTCATCATCAGTTAATGCACGGCCATTCGCATAACGTTGTTCTTGCTGTTGTTTAAATTGAGTAGCTAAATGTTGCTGATGCACATCCTCTTCGTCATCAAATTGATTATGTGTATTTGATACAAATGTTTCTGACGAAATATGTGGTTCATCATCGTATTGCTCATTAGATACAGGCATTGATACTTGAGATTCATTTTCCTGCTCTATTACATCATCGCCATAACGCTCACGTTGTTGTTCAAAAAACTGCTGACGCAATGCTTGTTCAAAATTCGCTTGTTCGTGTAAATCGGCTAAATTATTTTCATCAGTTTCAGTATGAATATTTTCTTCACGACGCTTTAGCTCAGCTTCACGTTGAGAAGGGATATGGATTCCATACATTTCACGACGTGTAGGTAAACGAACTGGGTTTGGTCTTGGTAATTCAGGCCCAATGCCTTGTTTGACTTGAGTGCCATGTGTCACGATAGCCCCTGTTGCACCAGCAGCTATTGTTGAGGCTGTTTGAGCAAATGAAGCACTGTCAGCATCAGGAGCCGTGAATGTGGGCTCTGTTTTCTCAATATGGGTGCGTACTTGTGTTTCGTTCTGACTTTGTTGAACAGGAGTAGAATGCGCTAACGATATATCTTTATCATCTGCATCATGGTCTGTTATTGATGACGCACTATCTTGATTTATACCAGCATAACCTTTTAAGAAAGCATCTGGAATTTCAAAGCGATAATGTTCTATATTGTCATTATCATCGCTATTTGATGTAGCATGCGGTAAAACTGCATTTGTATCAAGATGTTGAGATTCTGTATTTAAATGTGATGTACTGTCTATATTTGAAGATACTTGTTGTACAGTTCCTGTATCAATAGGCTGTTGATTATGCTCATTTATTACAGAAATAGATGGAAGTACTTCTTCATCTAATTCTTGCTGATTAGTTAGCTCATCGCCACTCTTAGAATTAGACTTCTGTTCTAGTGCTTCTTCTGAGGTTTCAGGCTCATGTTGCTGACGAGCTAACTCTAGCACTGAGGGTGTTGAAAATAAAATATCGTCGCTGTCTTGCGCTACAATAGATTGCCCATGGTTATTATCTAATTGATGTTGATAATCAGAACGTTCTTTATTATCTTCTTGCGCTTTTTCATCTGTATATTCGTTATACTCATTTTCGTCATAGTCAGCATCATTGTCATAATCAATATCTTTTTGGCCTCTATTGGTAACAAAGCCAATCGCTCCCAAGATAACTGCACCCATTTTTTCAGTAATGGTTAACCATGACCAGCCTGTAAACAGAGTAAAACCAATCGCCCATACACAAAGCAGTGCAAGTGTTGCACCTAATACGTTAAACCAAGGTAGTAATGCCTTGCTAAATAAGCTACCAACAACCCCACCTGAGCTGAAGTTATAAATATCATCAAAGTTGATATCGGCTAATGCACAAGATGTTAAAACCAGAGCCAAGGCACCAATTGTGCGTAAAGAGAGAGAAAAGAAATCGGTATATTCACGATTTTTTTGATAACGCAGTGAATTCCAGCATCCAAACACAATAACAACAGGAATGGCATAAGCTAGCAAACCAAATGCTGAAAAGAGAATATCAGCACACCACGCTCCAATACCTCCACCTAAATTTTGGATAGGTTCATTCCATGTTGTTTGTGACCAACTAGGATCAGAAGGATGGAAGCTGAATAAGGAAACCATTAAAAAGATAGCACCAATACCGATTAAAATGAGGATAGCTTCCCATATACGTCGGCGGTTACTTATTTTGGTTAAACGAATATTTTTGTCTTCGGTATATTCCTGGCTCAAAGAGGGCTCTCCAGGTTTAACTTAGGGTTAAAATGGAACAACGCTGAGATAACCCAGCGTTGAAACTGTATGCATAAACAGGAGTGTACCTAACTTTTCCTATTTTGCACAACCTTTAAGTTGGCTTAGCGAGTTTTAATAACAAGGCGATTGCTTTGTTTAACTTCTTCCATTACAACATAAGTGCGCGTGTCATTAACACCTGGAAGACGTAACAGAGTTTCACCCAGTAATTTACGATAAGCTGACATATCAGGTACACGAGTTTTCAACAAGTAATCAAAGTCCCCAGAAACTAAATGGCATTCTTGGATTTCTTCTAGTTTTTGAACAGCCATATTAAATTGTTCAAAGACATCAGGTGCACCACGGTTTAGTGTAATTTCTACAAATACCAGCAGTGAAGCATCTAGATAATGTGGATTTAATAATGCAGTATATCCAGAGATAAATCCTTGGCGCTCCAGACGACGAACACGCTCTAAACAAGGCGTTGGTGATAAACCAACACGTTTAGATAATTCAACATTGGAAATACGACCATCTTTTTGTAGTTCATTTAGAATATTCCGGTCTATTCTATCAAGATCTTTACCCGGACGCTTTTTATTATCAATCATCTCTATACTCTCTTTCTCTTTTTCTCTACTTTATTTTTCCTATACCCATACCTGCACACCTTCAGTATCAATGTCGAAACTTTGGTATCAAACAGTCAGAGCAAACTACTAATCTATTTTCTTATAATACTCGATAAAGCGGTTGCTTTACCTCACTACTTATTAGTAAATATCGTAAAATGACTATCCTATACCACAACTGTCTCAAAAATAGTATATATACCGATTGAAGATAATTATCTTTGATAATCATGTTTTCGCAAAAGTACAGCCGATTGTCAAAGTAAATGAGTAAAAATCAGAACAAGGGGCTATATTACTCTCTATATATGCGAGTTAAGTAGCAATTGTAAAGTAAAATATTGTCTGTTAATTCGTTGATGTTACCACAATATAACTCGTTAATTATTAAACCATATTACTTTCATCTATTGCTAAAATAGTTAAAATATTCTACCTATTTCTCTTCATTGCCTTTTTTTAAGGTCTTATTTCTCCTACAATCGCTCAATTCGCATCAAGCCTAATCAGAGATGAGGTATTCATGAGCACCACAAAACATAGCAAACTTATTATTTTAGGTTCTGGCCCAGCAGGCTACACCGCTGCCGTTTATGCTGCTAGAGCAAATCTAGAGCCCGTACTGATTACAGGTGTCGAAAAAGGAGGTCAGCTGACAACCACAACAGAAGTTGAGAACTGGCCTGGTGACCCTGAAGGATTAACGGGTCCTGGTTTAATGGATCGCATGTTTGAACATGCTAAAAAATTTAATACAGAGATTATCTCTGACCATATTAATAAAGTCGATCTGAAAAACCGCCCTTTCCGTCTATTTGGTGACGAGCAAGAATATACTTGTGATGCTTTGATTATCGCAACAGGCGCTTCTGCTCGTTATATTGGTTTACCATCAGAAGAAGCATTTAAAGGGCGTGGAGTTTCAGCTTGCGCAACTTGTGACGGTTTTTTCTACCGTAACCAAAAAGTCGCCGTTGTCGGTGGCGGTAATACTGCGGTGGAAGAAGCCCTTTATTTAGCGAATATCGCATCTGAAGTTCACCTTATTCACCGTCGCGATACTTTCCGTTCTGAAAAAATCCTAATTGACCGTTTAATGGACAAAGTCAATAACGGTAATATTATTTTGCACACAGATAGAACATTAGATGAAGTTCTTGGCGATGATATGGGTGTGACGAAAGTTCGTCTGAAAGAGACTAAAAGCGATAACACCGAAGAACTTGATGTTATGGGTGTATTTATCGCCATTGGTCATAGCCCAAATACCGCTATTTTTAACGATCAACTCGCTTTAGATAACGGCTATATCAAAGTACAATCCGGCACTCAAGGTAATGCAACTCAAACTTCTATTGAAGGTGTGTTTGCAGCAGGCGATGTTATGGATCATATCTATCGCCAAGCTATTACCTCAGCAGGGACCGGTTGTATGGCTGCTTTAGATGCAGAACGTTACTTAGATGCACTAAAATCTAACTAAAATCATCACTTCCTATCAAGGCGCTATTTCAGTAGCGCCTTTTACCATGTAACATAGATGCTTGGTTGCCAAAAGCCTTTTAGTCACTTTTGGCCTTCTGATACGTTGTATCTCACCTGCAAATTTGAATCTTTTCTCATGGATAAAACTAAACAAAATGAATTGGTTCGATGGCTGAAACAGCAAAGTGCTCCAGCCCGTCGATGGCTACGGCTATCTATGATTTTAGGTGTAGTAAGTGGTTTGTTAATCATTGCTCAAGCATGGTTACTCGCTATATTACTTCAAGCGTTCATCATGGATAGTCTTAGCCGTGATACGCATATACCTACTTTTCTTACACTCATTGCTATTTTTTTACTACGCGCAATTGTTATGGCAATTCGAGAGCGAGTTGGTTATCGCTGTGGTATGGCTGTCAGACAGCAAATTCGTAAAGTCGTCCTTGATAGGCTAGAAGACTTAGGCCCTGTTTGGGTTAAAGGGAAACCCGCAGGAAGCTGGGCGACGATTATTCTGGAACAAATTGAAGATATGCAAGATTACTACGCACGCTATCTTCCACAAATGTATTTAGCCTCAATTGTTCCTATTCTTATTTTAATTGCCATTGTCCCAATTAACTGGGCTGCGGGTTTAATTCTTTTTATCACCGCCCCTCTTATTCCTATTTTTATGGCATTGGTAGGATTAGGCGCTGCAGATGCAAATCGCAGAAACTTTTTAGCACTAAGTCGCTTAAGTGGTAATTTTCTTGATAGATTAAGAGGATTAGATACATTACGTCTTTTCCATCGTGGTGATGCTGAAGTTTCACAAATTACAGAAGCAACAGAAGATTTTCGCAAACGGACTATGGAAGTATTGCGAATGGCGTTTCTTTCTTCTGGTGTATTAGAGTTTTTCACTGCGGTTTCTATTGCTGTTGTTGCCGTTTACTTTGGTTTTTCCTATCTAGGTGAACTTAACTTTGGTAGCTATGGTTTAGGTGTTACCTTATTTGCTGGCTTTTTAGCATTGATCCTCGCCCCTGAGTTTTTCCAACCTTTGCGTGATTTAGGCACTTATTATCACGCGAAAGCACAAGCTGTTGGTGCGGCTGAATCTTTAGTTGAGTTTCTTGATGCTAAGGGTGAAAAACCACAATATGCGGGTAATAAAACCCTTGATAGTGACAGTGCAATAGAAATCACCGCACATGAGCTTGAAATTCTTTCTCACCAAGGCGTTAAGCTCGCAGGTCCTCTTAATTTCACAATAAACCCGAATCAGCGTATCGCGATTGTTGGTCAAAGTGGAGCAGGTAAAAGCTCGCTACTTAATGTGTTATTAGGCTTTTTACCTTATCGTGGATCATTAAAAATTAATGGGATTGAATTAACGGAGCTTGCACCTGAGCAATGGCGAAAATGTGTTAGCTGGGTGGGTCAAAACCCTAATTTACCCGAACAAACATTGCTTGATAATATTCGCTTAAGCCAGCCTGACGCGAGTGATGCGCAAATTCATCTTGCTATTGAAAAAGCTTATGTGAATGAGTTTGTGGATTCTCTTCCTGATGGATTAAATACCGTAATAGGCGATAGCGCAGCTCGTCTATCTGTTGGACAAGCACAACGCGTTGCTGTCGCTCGCGCTTTATTATCACCTTGCCAGTTTTTATTATTAGATGAGCCAGCAGCAAGCCTTGATTCACACAGTGAGCAACGTGTGATGACGGCATTAAATGAGGCATCATTACAACAAACAACCTTACTCGTAACCCATTTATTAGAAGAAACAATCGATTATTCTGAAATTTGGGTGATGGAAAAAGGCAAAATAATAGAAACAGGGAATTATGAGACATTAAGCCACCAGCAAGGGGCTTTTGCTCGTCTTCTTGCTCATCGTAAAGAGGAACTTTAATCATGAGAGTATTGCTTCCTTTTCTTGCCCTCTATCGTCGCCACTGGTTTATGTTATTGCTAGGTATTATTCTTGCGATTTTAACATTACTTGCCAGTATTGGGCTGTTGACACTTTCAGGCTGGTTTTTAGCAGGAACGTCGTTAGCTGGATTTGCAGGTGTTTATAGTTTTAACTATATGTTACCCGCTGCAGGGGTGCGCGGTGCTGCTATTTTTCGTACAGCAGGACGTTATTTTGAAAGATTAGTTAGTCATGATGCGACATTTCGTGTACTGTCACATTTACGCGTATTTACCTTTAAAAAAATACTGCCCCTTTCTCCTGGTGGAATTGCCCGTTTTCGTCAAGGTGAGGTGTTAAATCGTTTAGTGGCTGATGTCGAAACACTCGATCATCTCTATATTCGTGTTATCTCTCCTATTATTGCCGCTTTTGTCGTCATAATGACCATTATGTTTGGTCTAGGTTTAATTGATGCTCGCCTAGCAAATATACTGGGTGGCATTATGCTGACCTTGTTGATTGTGTTACCTTTTATTTTTTATTACGCAGGTAAGCCGATAGGTCGCGACTTAACTGATTTACGTGGCCAATATCGCACACTATTAACCAGTATGCTTCAAGGTCAAGCCGAATTAACCATTTTTGGAGCACTGCCTCGTTTTAGGCAAAACTTAGCGCATCTTGAAGATAAATGGCTACATAGACAAGCACAGCAAGCTAATTTAACTGGATTATCACAATCACTTATGATCCTTGCCTCAGGATTAACAGCGACCTTAATTCTATGGTTAGCGGCTGATGGTATTGAAAGTCACTATATGCCAGAAGCCTTAATTGCACTATTTACATTCTGTGCATTAGCCGCTTTTGAATCACTAGCACCGGTGACTGTTGCTTTTCAGCATTTAGGTCAAGTTATGGCATCTGCTACACGTATTTCGCATCTGATTGAGCAAAAACCTGATGTCACTTTTCCTGTTAAAGGTGGAGAATTGATCACTCAAGCCTCATTAGCAATTAACGATGTCTGCTTTACTTACCCTGAGCAACCGTTACAGGTTCTCAATCATGTAAATGTACATATCGAGTCAGGGCAACATGTTGCATTATTAGGTAAAACAGGATGTGGTAAATCAACATTACTACAATTGATAAACCGCGCATTTGATTGTACTAAAGGCAATATTATATTGAATAATATGCCTATTACTGAATATGATGAGGCAACATTGCGTGCTATGATGTCGGTCGTTCCTCAGCGTGTTCATGTTTTTAGTCATACATTAAGAGAAAACTTAATTATGGCAAAAGCAAATGCAACAGACGAAGAATTAGAACATGTACTTCATCAAGTCGGGCTTGAGCAACTACTTGATAATGATGAAGGCTTAAATGCATGGATGGGGGATGGCGGTAGACAGCTCTCTGGTGGAGAACAGCGTCGGTTAGGTATTGCAAGGGCACTATTGCATAATGCACCTCTTGTGTTGCTTGATGAGCCGACAGAGGGCCTTGATGCCGATACTGAACAGCAGATCCTCGCTTTACTTCATCATCATTGCCAAGGTAAAACAGTATTGATGATAACGCACCGACTTCATGGATTAGATAAAATGGATAAAATTTGTGTGATGGACGGTGGCGAGATTATAGAAACAGGAACACACGCAGCCCTAATGCAACAACAAGGGCAATATGCGAAATTCCATCAAAGACAAGTATTTTCACACGCTGTTCAAGAAGAATAATATGCCATTGTTTCAGCTTGATGATAACGATGTCGATTTTCCTGAACCTCATTTGGCTTTAAAAGAGCCAAATGGCTTACTTGCGATCGGGGGAGATATCTCCCCTGCTCGTTTACGTGTAGCTTATCAATCAGGTATCTTTCCTTGGTATCTTCCTTATGAAGAACCTTTATGGTGGTCTCCTGATCCTCGTGCTGTGCTTACTGCGGGTTCACTACATGTAGGTCGTACATTACGTAAATTTTTACGTCACCAGCCTTATCAAATCACATTGAATCGTGCATTTTCTTCTGTTATTAAAGCATGTTCAGTTCGTGATGAAGGCACATGGATTGGTGAAGATATTAAATCAGGCTATGAAGCGCTGCATCAACAAGGTGAGGCTCATTCTGTAGAAGTATGGCTTGGAACTGAGCTTGTGGGTGGGTTATATGGTGTCAATATTGGCGCTATCTTTTGTGGTGAATCGATGTTTAGCCGTAAAGATAATGCCTCTAAATGCGCGTTTATTGCTTTTTATAACCATTTTCTGCGTTATGGGGGTCAACTATTTGATTGTCAGGTGTTAAACTCCCATACGGCTTCATTAGGTGCGATTGAAATAACACGAGAAAACTATTTATCTGCACTATCTCGTTGGAAAAAAGTGATTGTTGATAAAAAGTGTTGGTATCAGCAATCGTTGGAATTATAATCATTGCTTATTTTTATAAAGCCCATTTTGTTTAACCACACAAATGAGTCTCTCACTGCGTAGTGTAAACAAACGTTTTAGCAATTACATCCAGAATATGGTTTGGGTGTTATCGTGGTTTTGTTTAGTAAAACTACGAAATTAAGAATTATTACTTCTGTTATTACTTATGCTATTAAGCAAGTAAAACGCGAGTAATAGTAAGGATGTTAGTCACAATAGCAAAGTTAAGCACTTCGCTATCCAATAACATTCCTTTACATAAGACAATATTTTCGGCATTATCTTGCCGTTTAAAAAATATGGTTATTAAAACTTAGAGGATTAGATGGCCAAAGAAGACAACATTGAAATGCAGGGCACTGTACTTGATACTCTGCCAAACACGATGTTCCGCGTAGAATTAGAAAACGGACACGTCGTTACCGCTCATATCTCAGGAAAAATGCGTAAAAACTATATTCGTATCCTGACAGGCGACAAGGTTACCGTTGAGCTGACCCCATATGACCTGAGCAAAGGCCGTATCATCTTCCGTAGCCGTTGATCTCCCTCTTTCGCTCCCACTATTGCAATATTTAGATATGCTATAATTTGGGTGAAAAAAACACCACAGGCAACGCATTTATTAATGCGCACCTGTGGTGTCTATTTTTTAGAAAAAGCGTTTATAGATTGATTAAGGAACCGCTACCTATTAGGTAACGGCATCTTCATTCTTAGCGCGTTTTTCTTCGTTTAAAAACGCATAATTTAGTTTATTTGCTTTACTATCAAGCGTGACAGAAACGGAACCACCGTTGACTAATGTGCCAAATAAAATTTCATTGGCTAATGGTTTTTTCAGATTATCTTGAATAACTCGCGCCATTGGTCTTGCACCCATGGCTTTATCGTAACCTTTTTCACTCAGCCATTGGCGTGCCTCTTGGCTAACTTCAAGTGAAACACCTTTGTCATCTAACTGGACTTGTAGCTCAACAATAAACTTATCAACGACCATAGAAATGATATCTGGTGATAGTGAGTTGAACCAAATAATGCTATCTAAGCGGTTACGGAATTCAGGTGAAAAGGCCTTTTTGATTTCCACCATCGCATCAGTACTGTTATCTTGCTCAGTAAAACCGATAGATTTACGTTGTGTTTCACGAACACCGGCATTAGTTGTCATCACAAGAATAACGTTACGGAAATCAGCTTTTCGGCCGTTATTGTCTGTCAGCGTACCATTATCCATCACTTGTAATAGAATATTAAACACATCAGGATGCGCTTTTTCTATTTCATCAAGTAATACCACTGAATACGGATTTTTAATCACAGCATCAGTGAGTAACCCACCTTGATCAAAACCAACATAACCAGGAGGCGCACCAATTAAGCGACTTACCGTATGCCTTTCCATATATTCAGACATATCAAAACGAAGTAACTTAACATTCAATGCCTTAGCAAGTTGAACAGTCACTTCTGTTTTACCAACCCCTGTAGGGCCTGCAAATAAGAATGAACCAACAGGTTTATTATCTTGGCCTAAACCAGCACGACTCATTTTGATAGATTCAGATAATGCATTGATAGCTTGGTCTTGACCAAATACCAACATTTTTAGCTGGTTATCTAAATTTTTCAGCATTGATTTATCACTACTAGAAACCGTTTTTTCAGGAATTCTAGCAATTTTTGCTACAACAGATTCAATATCTGAGACATTAATCGTTTTCTTACGTTTACTTGGTGCAATTAAACGAGTTCTCGCGCCAGCTTCATCTATAACATCAATAGCTTTATCTGGTAAATGCCTATCAGTGATGTATTTTACTGATAAATCAACAGCAGCCTGAATCGCTTTATTAGTATAACGGACATCATGATGTGCTTCATATCGTTGACGTAATCCTTTGATAATTAGAACGGTATCATCAACAGAAGGCTCTGAGACATCGATTTTTTGAAAACGGCGAGCGAGTGCTCTGTCTTTCTCAAAAATATGACTAAACTCTTGGTATGTTGTTGATCCTATAACACGGATACGACCGCCAGAAAGCAGAGGCTTAATTAAGTTAGCCGCGTCAACCTGACCACCAGAAGCGGCTCCTGCACCAATAATGGTATGAATTTCATCAATGAATAGTATACTTTTTTCATCTTTTTCTAATGTTTTAAGTAACGCTTTGAAACGTTTCTCAAAGTCACCACGATATTTTGTACCCGCTAATAATGAGCCAATATCTAATGAATAAAGGGTATAGCCTTTCATGACATCAGGCACATCGTTTTTCTCGATGCGCCAAGCGAGGCCTTCAGCGATGGCTGTTTTACCAACACCGGATTCACCCACTAAAAGTGGGTTATTTTTACGACGACGGCAAAGTACTTGAATTGTTCTTTCTAGCTCAGCCTGACGCCCAATTAATGGGTCAATTTTACCTTGGCGAGCAAGTTGATTCAGGTTTGTCGTAAAGTTATCAATATGATCTTCGCCTTGGACCATCTCTTGTTGAGATTGTCCATTTATATCACCCATATCAGAAGCGTCATCATTTGACTGTTCGTCTTTTAAAATACCGTGAGAAATAAAATTAACAACATCAAGACGACTCACATCATGTTTACGTAAAAGATACGCAGCATGAGATTCTTGTTCACTGAAAATAGCGACAAGCACATTGGCACCTGAAACTTCATTTTTGCCTGATGACTGAACATGAAATACCGCACGTTGTAATACTCGTTGAAAACTCAGTGTGGGTTGTGTCTCTCTTTCAATATTCTCAGGTAATATAGGTGTTGTTTTACGAATAAAAACGTCTAACTCTTCGCGTAAGACGGATAAATCGACTTTACAAGCTTCCAATGCTTCGCGCGCTGACTTATTGCTCAATAGCGCTAGCAACAGGTGCTCTACAGTCATAAATTCGTGTCTGTTATCACGGGCTTTAGCAAATGCTACATTAAGACTCAGCTCTAATTCGTGATTAAGCATAAGCACCTCCTCCTTAAAAGACTTATCGGACTATGCTTTTTCAAGAGTACACAATAGTGGATGTCCATTTTCTCTTGCGTAAAGATTCACTTGTGTTACTTTTGTTTCAGCAATATCCGCACTGTAAACCCCACAAACTCCCTTTCCCTTATGATGAACGTCCAACATAATCTGAGTGGCCTTTTCCTCATTTAGGAAAAAATACATCGTTAATACTTCTACAACAAAATCCATAGGAGTGTAATCGTCATTATTCAAGATCACCTTATACATCGGCGGTGGCTCATTTAATTGGCTGACTTTATCCTCTAACGTGGTTTCTGTTAAAAAATCAAACTGACCCATTATTTTGCATTACTCATCGGTTTGTTAAACGTCTTCATCGATTATGACATTTAGTTTACCATCTCATAGGAAAGAGTGCCTATCAATGGTTTTTTATTCCCGTTTTTTACACAGAAATAAATAACAAAGCGTTAGCTACATCAAAATTTTATCTTACCAAAACACTTTCTCTTTGTTTATCTACTTGACGATTCAAACAATACGTTAGAGTATATTTTATGAACAACTCAGTAAATATACTGATGGTAATGCTAAATAGAGACAGGTATATAAGAGAAGCTAAGTATGGAAACAGGTACAGTTAAGTGGTTCAACAACGCGAAAGGCTTTGGTTTTATTACCCCAATTGAAGGTGGCGAAGATGTGTTTGCTCATCATTCATCCATTAGGATGGAAGGCTATCGCACACTAAAAGCGGGGCAAAAAGTCAGTTATAGCACTATAAAAGGCCCTAAAGGCGATCATGCTGAGGTAATCATTCCGATTATTGAACAAAATGAGTAAATACAGCACGAACCTTCTTTATTTAAACGCTGATTATAAAAGTTTATCTCTCTTTTTGATCATTTACGCGCCTCATTCATTCCAATAACACAACACGATTATTGTCATGTTCATGGAATGAAGTGAGGGCTTTTACTTCTTATTTCAAGTCACATTGTCAATAAAACAATATTACTCTCGCGCTAAGGCATCAATAGGATTCATTTTAGCTGCACTTCTTGCAGGTAAAAATCCGAAAATAACACCAATGGCAGTAGAACACGCAAAAGCACTAACTAAAGCTATTGGATGAAAGACAAAATTCCAATTTGGTAGCATATAACTTGCAATCATTGCTAAACCAAATGAGAGAGCAATACCTAAAACGCCCCCTACTAAACATACCAAAACAGACTCGATAAGGAATTGTTGCATAACATCACTTGCTCTTGCACCCACGGCCATCCTAATACCAATTTCTCTTGTTCTTTCAGTTACAGATACCAGCATAATATTCATTACACCAATACCACCAACAATCAGAGAAATAACAGCAACTAAAGTTAAGAATAGTTGCATTGTTTGTGTCGTTTTTTCGGCGGCTTTGACAAAACTATCAATGTTAAAAGTAAATACATCTTTCTTGCCATGCCTAATAGTAAGCAGGCGAATAATTTGCTGTTCTGCAATAGAAGAATCATACCCTTCTTTCGCTTTTACTGTGATGCTATCAAGATATGGGCGATTTAATATACGACTATTGAGCGTACTATAAGGTATCCACACTCTTAGTGATTTGCTATTACCAAAGGCTGATTTTTGTTGCTTCACAACACCAATAATTGTCGAAGGAATGTTACGAATAATAATTTCCTCACCAATTACGTTTTTTTAGTAGGAAAAAAGCGATTTTTGGTATTTTCATCTATAACCACAACTTGCGATTGTCGATGGATCATATCAGGTGAAAATGTTCGACCTTGAGCAAATTTCATAGCATAAACACGAAAATAATCATCACTAACACCATAAATAATAGCTGGTGAATCTTGGTTGCCAAGTCTTAAGCGTGTACTAAATTGTACATCTGGCGTCACAGCATCAATATAAGGCTGTTTTTTAAGTGCATATACATCTTGAATGGTGAGCGCTTGTCTATCTTCAGGTGAATCACTTCCGATATCTTTACCTGGATAAATATCAATGGTATTAGTGCCTATTGCTTTGATATCTGACAGCACCATGCTTTTTGCGGCATCACCAATAACAATAATAGTAACCACAGAAGCAATACCTATAATAATGCCCAGCATAGTAAGCAATGTGCGCGTTTTATTCACGACCATTGCTCGCCAAGCCATATCAAGTGCTTGTGTAAAACGCCCTATTATTTGGCCAACGTAAGAAGAGGAAGATGCCTCTTTTTTTTCATTACGTGGCTTGTGTATCGTTGATTGATGGTGATTATCATTAATTATTTCACCATCTTTAATTTCAATAATGCGATCAGCTTGCTGAGCAATTAATGGATCATGAGTTACGATAATAACCGTGTGACCTTGTTCATTTAATTGCTTAAGAATAGCCATGACTTCTTTACCAGAATGACTATCTAATGCACCTGTTGGCTCATCAGCAAGAATAACTTCACCACCATTCATTAGAGCCCTAGCAATACTGACACGTTGCTGTTGCCCACCTGAAAGTTGACTAGGTCGATAATCAACACGCTCACCCAATCCTAAGCGTGTTAATAATTGGCGAGCACGTTCTTTACGCTCACCTTTGTTTTTATCTGCATAAATTGCTGGAATTTCAACATTTTGTTCAGCAGTTAAATGCGTCATCAGATGGTAGCGTTGGAAAATAAAGCCAAAGTGCTCACGACGTAGCGCCGCAAGTTGGTCACTTTCCATTTTTGCAATATTTTGGCCTGCAACTTTGTATTCACCACTGCTTGGTTTATCTAAACACCCTAAAATATTCATAAGTGTAGATTTACCAGAGCCTGATGCACCGATAATAGCGACCATCTCACCCGCATTAATGCTTAATGAGACTTTATTAAGAACAATTGTTTCTTCTTCACCATTGCTATAAGCACGACTGACGTTATTTAGTTCCAATAATGCAGACATTATGACTCCTCTATCTCACCGAGGATTACGTTATCATTTTCATTTAATCCACTAAGCACTTCAGCTGAAACATCAGTACGTATACCAATTTTAACAGTGCGCTTCTCTGGTTTGCCATTCACTAAAACGTCGACATTATATTCGTTAACTCCCACCTCTTCACCTAATGCAGAAAGTGGCACCAGTAAGATATTTTTTTTGTTTTCAACTAAAATTTTTACTTGGGCTGTCATTTGTAAGCGTAATAAATGTTGATCATTAGGAACTTCAAAACGTGCATAGTAAAAAATGGCATCATTAATTTTTTCAGGCTTTGGCAAAATGTCTTTTAATTTACCGTTAAACGCTTTATCAGGCGCACCTAATACAGTAAAGGAGGCACTTAAATCAGGTTTTAAATAAATAACGTCAGCTTCTGACACTTCCGCTTTTACCAACATCGTATCTAAATCAGCGAGTGTAAGAATGGTGGGTGCTTCTTGCGCCGCAATCACGGTTTGACCTTCTAACGTTTTGATAAAAGTCACAACACCATCCATAGGTGCCGTAATACGCGTGTATTGTAGATTTGTTTTTGCCGTATCTAATGAAGCACTATTTTTCTTAATTTGTGCTTCATAGGTAGCAACACGCGCACTTTTTACATCCACTTCTGTTTTAGCGCGATCAAGCTCATCTTGTGATATCACACGGGAACTAATCAACTTTAATTGACGTTGATAAGTTAATTGAGCCAAATGCAATTCCGCTTTCGCCTGTCGTAAATTGGCATTTAGCTCATTATTTGTTTCTTGAAATTCAGTCACATCATTTTGTGCTTTTTTAGGATCAATAATCGCTAATAAATCACCTTTTTTGACTACATCGCCTTCTTTCACAAAAAGAGTTTGTAACTGGCCACTGACCTGAGCACCAACATCAACTTGTCTTACTGCATCCAATTTACCTGTAGCAGAAACTTCTTTAGAAAGTTCACCACGTGTAATGGTTTGTGTTTGATAAGTGGGTAGTTTTTCTTTAGGCCAGAAAAAATAGGTTGCAACAACAGCAACAATTAAAATAAGGGCAACAACCTTCCCTCGCTTTTTTAAAGGAAAAAAAGCCATGAAACATCCTTCTTATATTAATATTAAACACATTGAAAAATTTATACATGCTGTCGTTATAAAAACAATTTTTCATCCTTATAACGACAGATTGATAAGATTCAAACTAAGCACTCTCTGATTTAAAGCGTATTTTGTTAAGGTTTAATTAGCTTTACCTCTTGCTAGCCAAGCAACTCGAGAAAACATGCTTTTTAGCAAAGAAGGGATAGCGTCGACGCCTCGTTTAGCCGCATTATTTGCGACGGTTAGTGCAAGATCGGGTTTTGAAGAACGCTGAATGGCTTTGATAATCACTCGACGAGTTGGCCATTTCTCATTATCAGGAATACCTGCCACTTCATGATAAACATGGCGAAAACCTTCTTTATAAAGAAAATGTTCCATATCGACCGCAGGTAAGCGCGTAAGTCTATCTCTTTGCGCATCATTTCGCTTTGTCGCGAATTCTTTCACTGTCGCGGCATATTTCTTACCTGCTTCATCGCCATCAACTAAGGTATGCCATTCTATGCCCATTAATGTGGCATACTTTAATAGTGGCTTAAGACCACATTGGGCGAACTCAATCACTTTTACGCCTTCAGCTTCAAAAAAATAGCTACATTGTCTTGCTAATTCATTCATTAACCAGATTTCTGTCTCACCTTCAACTAATAGCCAGCAACGAGCAAAAAGTGCTGAGGGACGATTATAACGAATATGAAAAGAAATTCGTCGCTCTTCATCAGCATGAAGTTGTCTTTCACCAATGCGGTAAGCGGCGACTTTATCGGTATCTCGGACTAAACGACAAACACTTTGTAATGGTGCTAAGGACAATAATTCGCCGGAATTCGTTGTAGTAATGCGTTGTAGTGAGAAAAGATTTAATAATCCCCATGCAACAGAAAGCATAATAGGATGTAATCGTGTTTCTGGGTTTTCAACAATCACAATCGGTCTAGCATACCTATCAAGCGCCACACTACCACGAGATTGTAAAATCGAAGAAAACATACCCAAAATAATTAAACGAATATTACGCTGATTAGGTTTTGCGAGCACTTTATTTATATTCTCTAGTGCATTCCAACCACGAAGATGAGGTTCATTCGTTTTATGTTTATGATGATGTGATTTAAACAGCAAAGCCCCACTATTGGCAAAATAGTGACTTAATAGTTGCTCCATTGCTTCTAACCCTTCACGTAAATCAGCATCTGATAATTCATTTGGGTTATTGACTAAGGCTTCAGTTAGATCACTCATTCTGCTATTAAAAGCTTCACGATAGGGCTTATTTTTAGGCTCAATCACTTCTGTTGTGAGATTACGAATAAAGCGTGCATCTTGTAAGCGTAATACAGGATAAAGCCGTACAATTTCAGCAATAATTTCTTGAGTTTGCCCATTAGGCAAACGAATTTGCTTACCTTCTTTATCAAGGAAATATCGAAATGTTTTCACATTTTGCTGTTCATCTAACTCTGCACTAATTCGGTAATAGATGTGCTTTAATTCATCGCCATTTTCAACCCAGATAGGGGCTAATTTTTGAAAGCGAAAAGAGTGATGGCGACCAGGACGAGATTCAGTAAAGGTTAGAATGATTTGTAGATTTTTTTTGCTGTTTTCAGGCTCGTTAGGCAAACGATGAAAATCATCAGCAGTAAAATTATATTGGTAAGTATCAACACCTAAACATAATGTTAACGCATCAAGTAATGACGTTTTACCCCATGCATTCTCACCAACTAAAACGGTATTCATATCAAGGGGTAATGAGAGACGGTTAAGCCCTCGAAACCCTGCTATCTCCACTCTTTCTAAATACATAAGTTCCCTCGTTGATGATGAATAAGGCGCTAATTTATGTTTTTCTCTTAAATACTCAACTTAATCAATTGATAATTTAGCTTAATCATATTTTCTATTAAATCATAGTTGATGATAACCGTAAGAAAATTTACGCAACTATGCGATATATCATTAACACATTTATTTTAAAGTGGTTTAGGTTACTAATTTCTAATCGTGCTAAACTTTTTCTTTTTCCAATAAATATTTTCAACTTATCTTCATTTCGATATCTACAATATCATTAGTAAATGTTATATTGAGCCTTCTGTTATTAGTATATTTTATAATTTTTGAAAACACTCAGTAAGGAATAGACATGCTGTCAGGGTTATTGATTATCCTACTTCCTCTTTTTGTGGGATATTTGATTAAGTTAAATAATCTCCCATTACTTAAGATTGCAAATCGCCTACTCAGTGCGATGGTCTACGTTATCTTATTTTTAATGGGTGTTAGCTTAGCCATGTTAGATAATATTGGTGAAAATCTCGTTTCTATCCTGTTTTATGCCAGTGTTTTCTTTTTTTGTACCTTTGGTGCTAATTTATTATGTTTATGGCTACTTGATAAAAAAGATCCATGGCATGTGCCTGCCCATAAGCAATCTAAACCACCATCACGCATAAAAATGGTGCTTGAATCCTTACAATTATGTGGTGTTGTCGTTATCGGCTTTTTTGTTGGGTTAACACAATGGCCTATTTTCCACTATGCTTCTCATGCAAGCCAAGGTGCATTAATTTTCTTACTTTGGCTGGTTGGCTTACAACTGCGTAATAGTGGTATGAGCCCAAAACAAATTTTAATTAATCGACGAGGCACTACGGTTGCCATTGTGATGGGTGTCAGTGCTCTGGCGGGTGGTGTTTTAGCTGCATATATATTAGGTCTTCCAACTAAAATGGGACTTGCTATCGCTTCTGGTTATGGTTGGTATTCATTATCAGGGATTGTATTAACTGATGCATTTGGTCCTGTTATCGGGAGTACCGCCTTTTTTAATGACTTAATGCGAGAACTTGCGGCCATTATGCTTATTCCTATTATTGTGAATAGGTATAGAAATACAGCATTAGGTATTTGTGGTTCAACTTCAATGGATTTTACATTACCCGTTTTACAACGTAGTGGCGGTGTTGCGATTATTCCTGCTGCCATCGTGCATGGTTTTGTTTTAAGTTTGATCACGCCAATTTTGATGGCGTTCTTTACTTCATAAATAAATCAGTAACAATAAAATGATTACGTCTATTATAGTGGGATAACAATGAATCAACAGCGTATATTAGTACTTGGTGCAAGTGGGCATATTGGTCAAAATCTTATTCCTGCGCTAATACAACAAGGACATCATGTCACAGCGGGTGCTCGTCGTATCGATTGGATGATGTCTCAAGGTTGGGAAAATACACGTTGTGTTTTTGTTGACTTACATAATCCTGAGACACTAAAAGAAGTCATGAATAATACAGATATTGTTTATTACCTCGTTCATGGAATGGGTGATCCTCATAATCTGGTTGAAAAAGAACGCCAAGCTGCCATTAATGTCGTGAATGCATTAGAAGGCACTGACGTTAAACAGATTGTTTTTTTAAGCGCGTTACAGCATAAAACTGAACAATATTCTCCTCATCTTATTGCGAGAAAATTAACAGGGGAAGTGTTGCGCGCAAGCTCAATACCTGTCACCGAAATTCGTGCATCAATGATAGTGGGTCCTGGCTCGGCGGCTTTCGAGATTATGTGTGATATGGTGTATAACCTACCAATATTAACGCCACCACGTTGGGTACGTTCTAAATCATCCCCCATTGCTCTGAAAAATTTAATTTACTATTTAACTGAAATTATTAATCACCCTACTAATCAGCATCGTATTTTTGATGCTGGTGGTCCCGAATATGTCAGTTATCAAAATCTTTTTGAACGCTTTATCAAAATTTCTGGTAAAAAACGCCTTTTGATCCCACTTCCTATTCCTGGTAGTTTGATCTCAGCTGGCTTTATTAGCATGATAACCTCTGTACCAACATCTATTGCTAAAGAGCTTATTCAAGGTCTTAAATACGATTTACCTGCAAATGATGAACGTTTACGTAAATTAATTCCTCAAACACTCATTTCTTTTGATGATGCAGTGAGAGAAACGTTAGATGGGGAAAAAACAGCATTAGATAACCAAGATTGGGGCTACGATCCTGTTGTACGCAATCGCTGGAAACCGGGTTATGGTTATTATCCTAAAAACGCAGGTTACACTCTATCAACGCCAGCAAGCGCAGAAGCACTTTGGCATACCATCCAACAAATAGGTGGAGAACAAGGCTATTTTTATGCTAACGGCCTTTGGAAAACGCGCGCAATTATGGATGACATATTAGGTAATAAAGTAATTTATGGTCGTCCATCTCGTGAGACATTAGCGCTTGGCGATATGATTGATGGCTGGCGAGTCATTAAACTTGAGCCACAAAAGCAACTCACACTACTATTTGGTATGAAAGCGCCAGGTTTAGGACGACTTTCCTTTACTATTCATGATAGTGGTAACCTGCGATCACTGGATGTTAGAGCATGGTGGCATCCTGCAGGCTTTAGCGGATTATTATATTGGTTTGCCATGATGCCAGCTCACTTATTTATTTTTAAAGGTATGGCAAAAGCGATAAGCTCAACCGCTTTTAAATTGGATAAAAATTCACCCAAAAATAATGAATAGTCATTATAAACAGTTTTAACTGTAAAAAATTACTTTTTTATGCAGTTTAAGTTGCATAATTATTCTGACCGTTTTATTATTTGAATCAGTTAATGACTATTCAAAAAAATCGCATGAGTATTCAATTAAAAAATATAAATTGTTTCTACGGTTCGCACCAAGCACTCTATGATATCAATCTTGAGTGCTCTGCTGGTGAAACAATGGTCTTATTAGGACCAAGCGGTGCGGGTAAGAGCTCTTTAATGCGAGTTCTTAATTTATTAGAAATGCCTCGCTCTGGTGAGTTAGACATTGCTGGTTTGCATTTTGATTTTAATCAGCAACCTAACGCCAAAGCTATCCGTAATTTACGCCAAAATGTTGGCATGGTATTTCAGCAATATAATTTGTGGCCACACTTAACGGTTCTTGATAATTTAATTGAAGCGCCTTGCCGTGTATTAGGTTTATCAAAACCACAAGCAAAAGAAAAAGCCATGAAATTACTTGAACGTTTACGTTTAAGCGATTATGCAGGACGTTTTCCGTTGCACTTATCTGGAGGCCAGCAACAGCGTGTTGCTATAGCCAGAGCGTTAATGATGGAACCTCAAGTTCTCTTATTTGATGAACCAACAGCAGCATTAGATCCAGAAATAACAGCTCAAGTAGTCGATATAATTAAAGAGCTTTCAGCGACAGGTATTACACAAGTGATTGTAACTCATGAAGTTGAAATAGCGCGTAAAGCAGCAAGCAAAGTTGTCTATATGGAAAACGGTCGTATTATAGAGCAAGGTGATAGCCATCATTTCATCGCTCCGCAAACGCAAGCTTTTGCTAATTATTTGTCACACTAAATCTAAAACGGGATCTGACAATGAAAAAAATCGTATTTGCAGCACTTCTAGCAAGCGTCACTCTTTATGCAACCGCAGCTGAAAAAGAAACTATCCGTTTTGCTACTGAAGCAACTTATCCCCCATTTGAAATGGTCGATGCTAATAACCAAATTGTCGGATTTGACGTCGATCTCGCCAATGCTATGTGCGAAAAAATTAAAGCAGAATGTACTTTTACTAACCAATCATTCGACAGCTTAATTCCTAGCTTAAAATATCGTCGTTTTGAAGCGTTGATGGCTGGTATTGATATTACGCCTGAGCGCCAAAAACAAGTTGATTTTACTGACTCTTATTACGATAACTCCGCTGTATTTATTACAGTTGCAGATAAAATTTCCGATGTTGCTGATTTAAAAGGTAAGCAAATTGGTGTACAAAACGGTACAACGCATCAGAAATATATTAACGAACAACATAAGGACATGAAAACAGTACCTTATGATAGCTATCAAAATGCGGTATTAGATCTGAAAAATGGTCGTATTCAAGGCATTTTCGGTGATACTGCCGTGGTAAATGAGTGGCTGAAAAAGAATCCTGAACTAAGTGTGGTTGGTGAACGTATTACCGATCCTAACTACTTTGGAACTGGTCTTGCTATTGCAGTAAGAAAAGGTAATACAAATTTACAAGATAAATTAAATAAAGCATTAGCAGAAGTAAAAGCTGATGGCACTTATGATGTTATCTATAAAAAATGGTTTGAATAACGATATTTCAATAACAATAATAGTTTACTAGATGAATGAAATAACAACTCTAGCAAGTGCTGCCGTAACCACGGTTTCACTTGCTATTTCAGCGCTAATTATTGGTTTAATCCTTGCTATGATTTTTACAGCTTGGGAATCTGCGCGATGGAAAGCCTTTGCTTTTCTAGGAACATGCTGGGTAACACTAATAAGAGGACTACCAGAAATGCTGGTGGTTCTTTTTGTCTATTATGGCACTTTACAAGGTGTCATGATGCTGATGGATGGCATTGAAATAGGCTCGTTCACACTTCAAATTGATTTAGGTGATACTGAATCACTGCCTTTCTATTGTGGTGTTATTGCTCTTTCCTTACTTTATGCCTCTTATGCTTCACAAACATTACGTGGTGCACTAAAAGCTATACCCGCAGGGCAATGGGAAGCTGGACAAGCATTAGGTATGGGACGCTTAACAATATTTTTCCGTTTTATCATGCCTCAAATGTGGCGACATGCTTTACCGGGATTAGGTAATCAATGGCTTGTCTTACTTAAAGATACTGCACTCGTTTCTTTAATTAGCGTGAATGATTTAATGTTACAGACTCAAAGTATTGCTAATAGAACTCAAGAGCCCTTCACTTGGTATAGTATTGTCGCGCTGATATACTTAGCGATAACCTTAATCAGCCAATATATCCTGAAACGGTTGGAAATGAGAACAACTCGCTTTGAAAGGGAAAACTCATAATGTGGGATTATATTGTTGATATATTACCAGGTTTACCAACAAGCTTATCATTAACTTTTGTTGCTTTATTGGTTGCCTTTACTTTATCGGTATTAATGACATTTATATTGGCGTTAAAAACGCCAATTATTACGCCAATTGTAAAAGCTTATATCACTCTATTTACGGGCACGCCTTTATTAGTGCAGTTTTTCTTAGTCTATTATGGACCAGGTCAATTTCCTTCATTACAACAATATCCACTAATTTGGGAATTACTATCAACACCTTGGTTCTGTGCAATGGTAACACTAGCTCTTAATAGTGCAGCTTATTCAACATTACTTTTTTATGGTGCAGTAAGAGCAATACCGTCAGGGCAATGGCAATCTTGCCAAGCATTAGGTATGTCCTCATTACAAACTGCCAGAGTAATTTTACCTTATGCATTTAAACGCGCCTTATCCTCATATTCAAATGAAGTTGTGCTTATTTTTAAAAGTACATCATTAGCAAGCACAATCACCTTACTTGAATTAACGGGATATAGCCGACAAGTATTTGGTCAAAGTTATGATGTTATGGTTTTTGTCGCTGCGGGAATTATTTATTTATGTGTAAATGGTTTACTCACACTGCTTATGCGATTAATAGAGAAAAAAGCCCTCGCCTTTGAATATAGAGACTAAGAATAAACGCTTAATTTAGTTTCTTCTTAGAGAAGAAAAAAATAATACGTATATTGTTCTAGTATTAATAAAAAAGACCCCACATTAACATTTAATATGGGGTCTTTTTTGTATCACTTATTTAGATAGTCGTTATTTTATTTGCATGACTTATCATCAAAATATATCTAGCAAGTCACCCTATAAATTTAGATAGATTCAATCTTAGAATACACCATCTCTTCTTTTTTACTTGCTCGATAGGCATTCCACGCTAACAAGCAGCCAATTAACATCACTATTGATAATGCTAATTTAGGCTCTATGGGTGAAGCTAAAGCAATAAGCCCTAAGCTCGCACCACCTGCCATTTGAATAAAGCCCACTAAAGCAGAAGCAATTCCTGCTTTATCTGAATAAGGTTCGAGTGCATAGCTGGTTACAGGCCCCATAATAAAAGCAAGACCGGCACAAGCACTTGCAACAGGAAGCATATAAACCAACCAATGAGACTGTATTTGTGTTGGAATTAAGACGACACCTAATATTAAACCAAGGCATCCTAATCCCATTAATACCCCCCTATAATCAAACAAATAGGCCTACCCACTCGATGAATGATTCTATTTGCGAAAAAGCTAACAAACATTATCCAAAAGCCATTTATACCAAAGACAATAGAAAATTTGAGTGATGATAAACCTGCCTCATGCATTAACACTACGGGTGAAAATGAAACATAGGTTAATGCCATTCCCATAGTACCTGCATTCACTAAAGCAAAGGTTAAAAATCGTTTACTGCATAAAATCCCAATATAGGTTTTATGTAATTTTTCATTATGTGGCTTTATATTTTCAGGTTTAGTTTCTGGAAGATAGACCGCAATCAGGACTAAAATAAGTAAAGAGTATAAAATAAGGAAACCAAAAGGCGCTCTCCATCCCCAATATTCTGCAAGTAAACCACCTAATAATGGTGCCAATGCCGGAATAATATTCAATGTGCCATTTAAAAATCCGAAAACACGAGCAGATTCATTACCATTAAAACAGTCGCGAACACAGGTAAATGCAACAACAGAAGTACAGCACACTGCGGTGGCTTGTAATAACCGTGAAAGAATAAATAACGAAGGATTGATTGATAACGTGGCAATAATTGAACCTAAAATATAAATGACTATTCCCACTAGTGCCACAGGTTTACGACCAAACTTATCAACCAACGGTCCAGAAATAAGCTGACCTACACCTAAGACTAAAATAAATAGCCCTATCGTTGATTGAATTAATGACTCACTGCTTCCTAAGCCTTTTGCTATTTCAGGTATTGTAGGTAAATATAAATCAATACCTAATGGCCCTAATAACACCATAATGAGCAATAACGCTTTTAAACTTCGCATAAATAAAATGTCCGTGAAATAAAAGAGAAAGTTACCGCAATAGATAAAACCACTTTTTTCATAAAAGAAAAACGCCCGATGACATACACCGAGCGTAATATTTATTTAGATATTATCATTGATTACTTATATTGTAATAACTTTCTTAACTATCTTGCAACACAAGTAACGTCAGCACTTCATAATGCGAGGTATGAGGAAACATATCAAATAGCTGTGTTCTATCAATATGATAATGAGAAAGTAGCGCAATATCCTTTGCCATAGTTTGCGCATTACAGCTCGAATAAAGAATATAGCGAGGTCTCATTTTATTTAGATATTGGCATAGCGTCTCACCAATCCCTCTTCTTGGTGGATTAACCAGCACTAATTCAGGAACAGATTCTTTAGTAACAGCATAGCGCGTTGAATCTAGCGCTTGAAACTCGACCTTCTCTAGCGCGAGTTCTCTTGCTGATAAACGCGCACATTCTATTGCTTCTGGACTAATTTCTATGCCGGTTAATTGTGTCGTTTTATCAGCGCAATGTAACCCAAAGCCCCCAGAGCCACAAAATAAATCCCATAGGCGTGTAATATGTAATTCTCTTACCCAACGCCCTGCTGTTGCATAGAGTTTTGTGGCAACATGAGGATTGGTTTGAAAGAATCCCCTAGGCCGAATGTGCAAAGGTATTTGATTAAAAGATTCATCTAAAAAGTGTTTTTCTGTCAAAATAATTTCTTGCTCACCTTCAAGAATCGCCATATGTACAGGCTGAATATTGACAGAAATAACAGTCAACAGAGGAAGCTGGGCTTGTAGCCAAGGCAATGCCTTACGTAATTGTTCTACTTTTTTTTCAGAACGCAGGACAAAACGCAACATTAACGAATGATGAAAGCAACTTTCTGTTAGCAGAATAAATTTTAGCTCACCTCGACGACGTTCAATGTTGTAAGGTACTAATCCTGCTTTAGCAATAAACGTTTTAAGAACAGGAAAAACAGTATTAAAAGAGTCTGGATAAAGAGGACATTCACATAAATCAACCGCCTCACCGTCTTTTTGTTTTAAACCTAAAATAGGTTTTTCAACACTGCCACTCACCACCATTTTAGCTTTATTTCTAAACTTTACTTCATGACTTTCAATCGGTACTAATTGATCAAAAAAATAATCTTTTGGGAGTAAATCTAATAAATGATGTTGTTTCTTTTGGATTTGTTCAGAATAAGCAAGAGAAAGCCACTCACAAGAGTGGCAATCACCCGCACTAAATCGTGCGCATTGCATAATTGTATGTAACCGTTTGAATGATTAAAGTAAATTAATGTACAGTGTAAGAAGGATCTGTCGAAATTGTCGTCGCTTCAATTTCTTCTTCGTCTTCATTCTCTTGCTTTTCACCATACAAAAAGCCGTTATTAAATATCTCGCTAACCACATCAGAAGATTGCTCTTCTGCTTTTTGTAAAAAGAGATCAAATTGATTAAGAGACATTCCGGCTGCAATAGGAAATGAATGACAAAAAACCAGCTTTGGTAGGTTTTCATCGCTGATTTCTAAAAATGTTTTAATAAACAAAGAGCTTGCATTTATCTGACTTAAATTTGCCATTAATGGCACGATAGCAGAAGGTTTTAATTCTGCAATAGCCGTAAATACAAGAACATCTTCTAATACATCAATCTTGGCATCAAAAATACCACTGATATATTGGAGATGAGGTAAATGCAACGCCTGACAAGAGTCGCATTCGTAGTAAGCAATCTGTAGTTCATCTAGCCAAGATTTTAGCTGATCTAGATGGGGAGTTACAACAGCGTCCATTAACATAACCTTTACGCGCTAAAAATAGGTGTGCTTTTTTGCATAGATACTATTCTGCCACTTTTTCTAGCATGAAGGCAGTAATAAATAGAAAAACAGCGAAAATTAAGCCAATTTATCGATGGTTTTTCTAGTGAAAAGCCTTATTGAAAATAATAAGTAAAGGTACTACTTTTCTTTATTATTCTTTTTCTTTTTATTATCAATTGCTTTTGAATCAATCCCCAAAAAAGTCAGCCTATAAATAGCTCGCCATACAATATGGATTGCAGCAGGGATCATACAAATTACACCAAATACAACTAATGTTAATTGCCCTGCATAACTCGCAAACCATTCAGGTGAGGTAATATATTGATTGATATATAAATAAGCGGTAACTAATAAAATAATGCCAATTATCTCAATGATCATCACGGCTTTTGGCATATCAGATAGTGTACGCATATCCTGATTTGAAGGTTTTTCCATTGTTTTCTCCCTATATTGCGTTATTACAGCCCTATCTCATGATTCATCAAATTGATATAATTTATTACACTAAAAGGCAATAACTGTTTTTGTTTAGCCGAATAAACAGGCATAGTATTATCCAATAAAGGTTTAAGACAATGCCTGAATTTTATTTTTTAATAAGGAGCTAGTATGTTTGTTGTCATTTTTGGTCGCCCTGGTTGCCCTTTCTGTGTACGTGCAAAACAATTAGCAGAAACTTTGACAGAAAAACGTGATGATTTCTCTTTCAACTATGTTGATATCCAAGCTGAAGGTATCACCAAAGCTGATTTATCTAAAACTGTTGGTAAACCCGTTGAAACTGTTCCTCAAATTTTTATTGATGAGAAGCACATTGGCGGATGTACTGATTTTGAAGCTTATGCTAAAGAGCATTTAGGTATTTATAACTAATTTTCCTATAACGCTAAAATATTGATAAAAATTGATATTTTAGCGTTATCCCTCCGTTATTCTTCTCTTCTTTTTAATCTATTTACTTTTTTAAAAGTTTTTTTTTACTTTTTTTATTAATCCGCGAACTTTCTTTATAAGTTGCAGTCATAATTAGTGCCACTGCTTTTCTTTGATGTCCCCAAATATTGAGGATCCCGATAGTTTCAACCCTTTTGGTGAAATAACTGTCGGGTTTTTTATTGCCTAAAATTTAGTAACACTCACCTTGTAGAGTTACAATAATACGGCGCTCTCCACCATAGTTACGATGTTCTCCTAGATAAATCCCTTGCCATGTCCCTAAATTCAACTCACCTTTTGTTATCGGTATTGTCACGCTTTGCCCTAATAAGCTACTTTTGATATGCGCTGGCATATCATCACTTCCTTCATAATTATGGAGATAATAATCTTCATTCTCTTTTACTGCTTGATTAAAAAAACTCTCAAAATCACGACGAACTGTAGGATCTGCATTTTCATTAATTGTTAATGATGCTGAAGTATGCTGAATAAAAAAATGGGCAAGACCCAGTTTATATTGTTTAAGCTCTGGCAACTGTTGAACAATACCTTGTGTCACGAGGTGAAAACCTCGAGACTTCGCACTAAGAGTAATGCTTTTTTGAAACCACATTATCGTCACCTCAAAAAATAAAAAACACCATAATAAAATAACAAAAATTATTCTTTTTTTTCAATGCAATAAAATAAAAAACAAAAATAATCTGACAAATCTTGAAAAAAAGCACAATTAAATAAGAAAATTACTCTTTACCCGTCTCAATCGCTCATTTACCCTTACCAGTTGCCGATTATGTTTATTACCAGTACAATTTGTATGGAGCCTACTTTGCTCGAGCAACTTAATTTAGCCTTATTCTCGATGATAAATGCAACACCTGCGACATTACCGTTTGAAATCAATGTTGCAACTTTTATTGCTAAGTATCTTGTTTATCTTTTTCCGTTGTCTCTCTTATATTATTGGTTATGGGGAAATGAGCAAAATCTTAACCAGCAAAGAACATTAGTTTGCAAAGCGGCTATCTCTTTGGCAATCGCACTGTCTGTTTCATGGTTGATCGGTGCGATAGCACCTCATGCACGTCCATTTGTTGCACACGTTGGCTATAATTTCTTGTCTCATGAAGCAACACCTTCATTCCCTAGTAATCACGGCACATTCGTATTTGTTATCGCCTTATCTTATCTCTTTTGGCACAAACGCAAACGCATTGGCTATATAATGCTTGCACTCAGCCTTGCTATTGCATGGGCTCGTATTTATCTTGGTGTGCACTGGCCTATTGATATGATTGGGGCATTTTGTGTGGCTCTACTCTCCTGTGCACTAAGCCAAATTGTTTGGCCTCAAGGTGGAGAAAAACTGCAAAAATGGATATTGCAACTTTATCGACTATGTTTTGCTTATCCAATTCGTAAAGGTTGGACAAAAGCGTAACATTTTATAACTAATAAACATCAAAAAAGACCTTATAAATAATAAGGTCTTTTTTTGTATTTTATATCCTAAATATCTTATTTGCTGTTTAATACTTAAATAAAAATATTTTCTATTATTTTATTTTTTGTCCAAAAAATTATTTGATGTCATTTTAACCAAAAATACACGTTATATTTACTCTAGGTCAAATTATTGAATCTACTAATTAAGCTTATTATTGCTCTAAATTTAAACAGCGCTTCATTGTTATACATCACATTAAGATCTTAACATCAACGAGTAGCAGATATTCATTAATAAATAATCATAAATAATATATTCGATATTGTATTTTTAATCATTAGATTAAATTTAAAATAAAAATATTATCCTTTTATTTCAATAAGATATAAAGTTAAAATATTGTTTTAAATGTAATCAAAAATAACTTTATTGATTTTAATCATTTATTTTATAGAAAATAAAAATAGCTATAATTAATCATTAACATGTGAATATATTTATATCTAGATTATTTTAAGTATTCATTTTAATTGTATAGCCATTGCAAAATGTTTTTTTAAATGCCTAATTAGATAACTAAGTATAAAAAATATTACATTTTTGATTTTTTCAGTTATATTCAGCAACTGAGATAGTGATCACGGTACTTTATCCTGAAAAACACTATATTCTGTGCATCTTAAGACTGGAAATAAACTTATTGAATACTTTTTCAAATATCAAAAGTATTTAAGGCTTTTGATATTTAATTATTTATCTAATGTGGTAACTGAAGATATTGAGATAACACCAGGTACTCAATGCGCTCATTTATGCATTATTAAATTGAAACAAAAATTTTTTTAAAAACTTACTCATTTTTTCATTATTTTTACCGCGTTATTTCGGAGAGTATTATGGATACAACCCAAGCTGGTTCTATCACATCAGGTAACACTAAAGGTGATTACAAAGCATGGCGTAAGTCAGATACGGTATGGATGTTAGGTCTATATGGTACTGCTATCGGTGCTGGTGTTTTATTTTTACCTATCAACGCAGGTATTGGCGGATTAATTCCACTATTAATCATGCTCGTTCTTGCTTTTCCTATGACCTTTTTTGCACACCGTGGTATGTGCCGTTTTGTGTTATCAGGAAAAAATCCCGGAGAAGATATTACTGAAGTGGTTGAAGAGCACTTTGGTAAAACAGCTGGTAAATTAATTACTCTGCTTTATTTCTTCGCTATTTACCCCATTTTATTGGTTTACAGTGTTGCTATTACCAATACCGTTGAAAGCTTTATTGTTAACCAAATGCATATGGCTGCGCCACCTCGTGCGATTTTATCACTCGTATTGATTATTGGCATCATGTGTATTATCCGCTTTGGTGAACAAGCTATCGTTAAAGCGATGAGCGTTCTAGTATTCCCATTTGTTGCTGTCTTAATGGTATTAGCTTTATACCTAATTCCTGAATGGAATGGCGCAGTTTTAGAAACGCTGTCTTTAGATCACGCGTCTGCATCTGGTATGGGCCAAGGCCTAATCGTGACACTGTGGTTAGCAATCCCTGTGATGGTGTTCTCTTTTAACCACTCACCTATCATCTCTGCGTTTGCTGTCGCAAAACGTGAAGAATATGGCGAAAATGCTGAGAAAAAATGTTCTCGTATTTTAGCTTATGCTCATATCATGATGGTGATTACAGTTATGTTCTTCGTGTTTAGCTGTGTATTTAGCTTAACACCAGAAAACTTAGCTGAAGCAAAAGAACAAAATATCAGTATTTTATCTTATCTTGCTAACCATTTTAACAACCCTGTTATTGAATATATTGCGCCATTTATTGCCTTTGTAGCGATTACTAAATCATTCTTAGGTCACTATTTAGGTGCACGTGAAGGCTTTAATGGTCTAGTGATTAAAACATTACGTGATAAAGGCAAAACGGTTGAAAAAGATCGTTTAAATAAAATCACTGCGCTCTTTATGCTGGTCACCACTTGGATTATTGCAACATTAAACCCAAGTATCTTAGGGATGATTGAAACATTAGGTGGCCCAGTCATTGCTATGTTACTGTTCTTAATGCCTATGTATGCAATCCGTAAAGTTCCTGCAATGAAGAAATACCAAGGCCATATCAGTAATGTATTTGTTGTAATCATGGGTCTTATCGCAATTTCCGCGGTGTTCTATACCCTGACTCAAACATTTATCAAATATTTTAGCTAAATAAGATTGATGGCTACTTTCAGCAATGAATGTAGCCATCCAGCACTTATATTCAAACTAGATTTTATTACTCTAATAATCACACCGTTGCGCCTTTAATATAGGGAGGCGAATATTATGGTTAGCGTTTTTGATATTTTTAAAATTGGCATAGGCCCTTCAAGCTCACACACCGTAGGTCCAATGAAAGCAGGTAAGGAATTTGTCGATTTACTTGCTGAGCAAAACCTTCTTTCAAGTGTTTCTCGTATTGTTGTCGATGTTTATGGCTCTTTATCTTTAACAGGTAAAGGACATGCAACAGATATCGCTATTATCATGGGGTTAGCAGGTAATTTACCTGATACTGTCGATATTGATTCTATACCGGCATTTATTCAACAAGTCGAAAATACAGGGCGCCTAATGCTTGCAAATGGCGCAAAGCAAGTCGATTTTCCTGTTGAAGGTGGAATGAATTTTCATAAAAGTAATTTACCACTTCATGAAAATGGCATGACAATTACGGCTCTTAATGGTGAACACGTTTTATTGAAAAAAACGTACTACTCTATTGGGGGTGGCTTTATTGTTGATGAAGAACATTTTGGTCAACCTGAAGAAAATAAAGTTCAAGTTCCTTATCCTTATCAATATGCGGCTGATTTACGTCACCATTGCAAAGAAACGGGCCTTTCTCTCTCAGCACTTGTTATGCAAAATGAACTCGCATTACGAAGCCGTGAAGAAATAATGGCACATTTTGCTGCAGTATGGGATGTAATGAAATCAGGAATTGAGCGTGGTGTTAATACCGAAGGCTTATTACCTGGTCCATTGCGTGTACCGCGCCGTGCTTCTGCATTACGCCGTATGTTAGTCACAGGCGATAGCACAACAACAGATCCTATGGCGGTTG
The DNA here is from genome assembly GCF_001654855.1 of Proteus myxofaciens ATCC 19692. Classification (GTDB taxonomy): domain Bacteria; phylum Pseudomonadota; class Gammaproteobacteria; order Enterobacterales; family Enterobacteriaceae; genus Proteus; species Proteus myxofaciens. The sequence continues at coordinate 14,638 of NZ_LXEN01000139.1, read as the reverse complement.
TCGATTGGATTAATATGTTTGCATTAGCAGTGAATGAAGAGAATGCCGCTGGTGGTCGTGTTGTTACCGCACCAACGAATGGCGCATGTGGTATTATCCCTGCTGTACTTTCTTATTATGATAAATTCATTCGCCCTGTAAATGAGAACTCATATAGTCGTTTCTTCTTAGTCGCTGGTGTTATTGGCTCTCTTTATAAAATGAATGCCTCAATTTCAGGTGCAGAAGTAGGATGCCAAGGCGAAGTTGGCGTTGCTTGTTCAATGGCTGCTGGTGCTTTAACAGAACTTTTAGGTGGAAGCCCAGAACAAGTCTGTATGGCAGCTGAAATAGCGATGGAACACAATTTAGGATTGACATGTGATCCTGTTGCTGGCCAAGTACAAGTCCCTTGTATTGAGCGAAATGCTATTGCATCAGTTCAAGCGGTCAACTCATCAAGAATGGCTTTACGCCGTGTGAGTGATCCCCGTATCTGCTTAGATAAAGTCATAGAAACGATGTATGAAACAGGAAAAGATATTAATTCAAAATATAGAGAAACCTCACAAGGTGGACTGGCAATAAAAGTCACCTGTGATTGAACACTTGAAAGAAGATTATTATCTCTCTAAGAAGATAAATGCCAGCCAACGCTGGCATTTTTTATTGTAAAAATAACATTATCGAATCATAAGCATGCTATTTCATTCATAACACTCACAACGCTATTAATATGCTGGTGTTAACTATATTATTGGCTAGAGTATTATTAGCGACAGTTATCCAACGAGATTTTATCTGGTATGAGAGAACGATAAGTATTTATTGTTTCATATCTAAACAATCACATCATACAGATTAATCAAAATCACTAAATGCACTATAAACGGGATAAAGAGAACTAAAATGAAATCAGATATTGAGATCTCGCAAGAAGCAAAACTTTTACCTATTCAGGACATTGCTAAAAACTTAAATATAGATAACGACGATATTGAATTTTATGGTAAATACAAAGCAAAATTTAGTCACTCAATCTGGTCAAAAACAGCATCTCATCCACGTGGACAATTAGTTCTTGTTACTGCAATTAATCCCACTCCCGCAGGTGAAGGCAAAACAACCGTTACTGTAGGCTTAGGTCAAGCATTGAACCATATTGGTAAAAAAGCCATTATCGCATTACGTGAACCTTCATTAGGGCCGTGCTTTGGTATTAAAGGTGGGGCTTCTGGTGGCGGTTATGCACAAGTGGTTCCTATGGAAGATCTCAATTTTCATTTTACGGGTGACTTTCATGCAATTACGTCAGCAAATAATTTATTAGCAGCCATGCTTGATAACCATATTTTTCAGGGTAATACGCTAAATATTAATCCTAAAAAAATTGTTTTTAAACGTTGTATGGATATGAATGATCGCGTATTGCGCCATACTATTGCAGGATTAGGCACAGATAAAGATGGCGTAACAAGAGAAGACGGTTTCGTGATTACGGTTGCCTCTGAAATTATGTCGATACTTTGTTTAGCACAAGATATTGATGATTTAAAACAACGCTTAGCGCGTATTATTGTCGCTTATTCTTATGATGCAACACCCATTACAGCCGCTGACTTACAAGCTGTTGGTGCAATGGCAAGTTTACTAAAAGATGCAATCAATCCTAATTTAGTTCAAACACTCGAAAATACACCCGCTATTATTCACGGTGGGCCTTTCGCCAATATAGCCCATGGTTGTAATAGTGTGAGAGCTACAAAACTTGCCTTACAACTTGCCGATATCACCGTGACAGAAGCGGGATTTGGCGCTGATTTAGGGGCTGAAAAATTCTTCGATATAAAATGTCGCATGAGTGGATTACAACCAGATTGTGCTGTTCTTGTTGTCACAACCAAAGCACTAAAATATAACGGCGGATTAGGTAAAGAGGATTGGAGTAAAGAAAATTTAGAAGCATTAGAAAAAGGCATAGTTAATTTAGAAAAACATATTGAAAATCTACAAAAATACGGTTTACCTGTGATTGTCGCTGTTAATGCCTATATTACAGATACTAAGGCTGAACACCAATTTATCGCCCAATATTGTCAACAACGCGGTTGTCGATTCGCTATCGCCAATGTATGGGAAAAAGGTGGATTAGGCGGAATTGAATTGGCAAATGAAGTTGTTGCAACACTTTCTAATGAGCCAGCGCAATTTCAGTTACTCTACCCTGATAATTTATCACTCAGTGAAAAAATAGAAAAAATCGCCAAAGAGATTTATGGCGCTAAGGGTGTAACGTATAGCAATATTGCGCAGGCTAGACTACAAGAGATTGAAGCTAGTGGGTTTGGTCATTTCCCAATCTGTATGGCAAAAACGCAATATTCACTTTCTGATAATGCCAAATTGCTTGGTCGTCCTACTGATTTTTCCATCACAGTGCGTGAAGTGTATGTCTCAGCAGGTGCTGGCTTTGTAGTAGCATTAACCGGCTCTATCACAACAATGCCTGGATTGCCTAAAATACCTGCTGCAATGAGTATTGATATTGATAATAATGGCAATATCAGCGGACTTTTCTGATATCACATAAAAAAATCCCCAAAAGAATACTCACTTTGGGGATTGAGTAAATAAGGATGAAAAACTCAGTAAAGATAGGCTTTATTAACCAAAAATTGCATTAAACCAACCAGATACTGTTTTAACCACAAAATCCCAAATACGACTAAAGAAACCCCCTTCTTCAACCGCATCTTTTACAACCAGTGGGCGTTGTTCAATCACTTCATCATTTAACAAAAAGTTGACGGTACCCACTACTTGATTTTTTGTTAATGGCGCTTCTAAAACTGGATTAGTTAGCGTAAATGATGCTTTTAAGTTTTTTAACTCACCTTTAGGGATAGTAATTGAAGCATCATTAGCAACACCTAAAGCCACTTCACCTTTATCGCCATACCAAACTTTTTGGGTTGTCATTGGCACATCAGCTTTAACAGGAGTTACAGTTTCAAAGAAACGGAATCCCCACCCTAATAACTTTTCACTTTCGGCAAAGCGAATTTTATCTGATGGTGCTCCTAAAACAACCGCGATAAGGCGCATATCACCTTCTGTCGCAGAAGAAACAAGGTTAAAACCAGCCCCATTAGTATGGCCTGTTTTTACCCCGTCCACATTCATATTTTTGTTCCACAATAAGCGGTTACGATTAGGCTGGCGAATATTATTGAAGGTAAATTCTTTTTCTTTATGAATATCATATTCTGAAGGTACATCGCGGATCATGGCCGCAGTTAATAATGCCATATCTTCTGCTGTAGTAAATTGGCCTTCAGAGTCTAATCCATGCACTGTTTTAAAATGCGTATTTGTTAAACCTAATTTTTTTGCGTAAGAGTTCATTAGATCTACAAAGGTTTCTTGACTCCCTGCTACATGCTCTGCAAGTGCAATACTCGCATCATTACCAGATTGGATAACCATGCCTCGGTTTAACTCAATCACCTTAACTTGATCACCTGGTTTTAAAAACATCAGTGAAGAACCTTTTAATACCGGATTACCTGTTGCCCAAGCATTACGACCCACAATCACCGTATCATCAGGTGACATTCGACCTTCTTTTATGGCTTGTCCAACAACATAGCTACTCATTATTTTTGTTAAACTTGCAGGATCTAATCGCTCTTCAGGTTTTTCTGAGGCAAGAATTTTACCACTATTATAATCCATCAGAACATACGATTTTGCATCGATTTGAGGAGGTACAGGATTACTCACCGCAAATGCAGGAGTAGAAATAATTAGCAGTAAACCCATTCCCGCGGTAACCTTACTGAGAATAGATGGAAGATGTTTTTTCATTACTGATCACCCTTTTATATCAATTTGTTAAAGCTTCCCTACTATAGGGCTTTCTGGAATAAGACGCCAACATTGATATATAGAGATTTATCTTATATTCATATTGCGCACTCTATAGAGGAAAATTCTGTTACTTAACGTCGCTTAGGAGCCATTATGTTAAAAGTCTGGGGTAGAAAAAATTCATCTAATGTTAAAAAAGTTCTATGGTGCTTAAAAGTACTCAATATCCCTTATGAGCGAATTGATGCTGGTGGTCCATTTGGTGGATTGACTGATGCCAACTATTTAGCAATGAATCCCAACGCCACCATTCCCACATTACAAGATAATGAATTTACTTTATGGGAATCTAATACCATTATTCGCTATTTATGTGCTAAATATAAGGGTGAACAATTCTATCCTATTGATTTAGAAGAACGTGCATCCATCGAAAAGTGGATGGATTGGTCAAATGGCACACTTTTTTCTCCTATTCAACAATTAATGATCAATGTAGTTAGAACGCCAAGAGAAAAACAAGATAAAAACTTAGTTGCTAGCTTACAAGAAAAACTTAATAAAATTATGATGATTGCAGATAATCAGTTAGCTAAAACACCTTATTTTGTGGGTAACAAAATTACGCTTGCTGATATCGCCATTGCACCTTTAATCTATCCATGGCTAGAAGCGTGTAAAGAAAGAGCGCCAGTTCCTCATATCGAGCGTTGGTTTGCACAATTAAGTGAAGACGCTATTTTCAGAGATATAGTTCTATTACCGATAAATTAAGTTAATTCATTGGCATTTTGTCGGGATCAGGGTAATGATAATGAAACCCTAGATCTCGACAAATGAGCTGGCCATCAATTTCTCGTCTTAATGGTTTTTCTTCATCAGCAAACTCAGGTGGCGTGAGTGCAAGTTGAGCTGATGCTTTTGAATAAAAATCACGTTTTTTAGGATGAATAGGTGCACATAAATTATATAAATGCCCTCCTTCATTTTGAGCAAGCAATGCTTCAATCGCAAAAATAACATCATCTAAATGGACTAAATTTACACTTTGATGAGCCCCTTTCACTTGCTTTTTACCTGATAAAAAACGGCCAGCATGACGATTAGGCCCGACTAAACCCGCTAAGCGCAAAATATCAACGGTAGTTAATGGCAAACGATGCAACCAGTTTTCAACTTCTGCTAACATTTTGGCAGACTGAGTTTCTGGCATGATATCCATTTCCTCAGTAATATTCCCTGTTTGATTACCATATACTGAAGTAGAGCTTATATAAATAACTCTTGTAACATGGCGTGACATCGCACTATCAACCAGTGTTTGTATGCCTTCAACATAATCATAACCGCCACCAGCAGCGCTAGGTGGTAAAGTAATAATTAATACGTCAGTTTCCATAAGATAATCGAAATCATCTCGGTCACATTCAATGGCTGGCGTTAAAGTCATTAAACAGCAATCAACACCACTCATCCTTGCTGCTTCTACACCATCTTCGGTTGTTTTTGTTCCTTTAACTTGATAGCCCGCTTCACTCAGTGCACTTGCAAGAGGCAAACCTAACCAGCCCAGTCCAACAATCGTTATCCGTCTCATGTTTATCCCCTACTGATTTGGCGACTATAAAATTTAAGTATACGCCAAAAAATTACTGTATATTAACTCACTAGGAATTAATTAATAAAACTAAACATTATTAATTAGTTTTATCTTTTTTGCTCATATTTATATACTCGCTTAATATTTTAACTAAGTAAATAAGATTATTAATTAAAAACTTAAAAAACATAAGGTTACAATTAATTTAAATTATTATTAAAAAATAGGTTGCTTTTTACTTTGTAAATCAGGTAGCTTGAAAGACAGACAAATTCTAAGCGCTTGTTAAAATAACAGGCTCTCAAACAAAATTCAGTTATTAGGTAAATAATTATGTATAGCATTCAACTAAACCATCATCACCATCATCCTGACTAGTCTTTCAGGCGATGAGTGCTGGAAGACGTTTAAGCAACGCTTCCGGTGGTCTGAATGCAAATGACTTATAAAACCCGGAAGGTAACTTCCGGGTTTTTTTATAACTAAATTTCAGTAAAAAACAGGGATAGAGACAGGGTAAACATTATGCTAGATAAAAAAAGATTACGAATTGCAATGCAAAAATCAGGTCGTTTAAGTGATGATTCTCGTGCTCTGTTAGCGCGTTGTGGGATCAAAATTAATTTAAACCAACAAAGACTTATTGCTTACGCAGAAAATATGCCTATCGATATTTTACGGGTAAGAGATGACGATATCCCAGGCTTAGTAATGGATGGCGTGGTTGATCTTGGCATTATTGGCGAAAATGTATTAGAAGAAGAGTTATTAAAACGCCGTGCTCAAGGTGATAACCCAAACTATGTCACTTTACGTCGTCTTGATTTTGGTGGCTGTAGATTATCATTAGCAGCCCCTGTGGATTTCGATTATCAAGGTGTTGAATGTATGAATAATACTCGTATTGCAACATCTTACCCTAATCTTTTAAAACGCTATTTAGATCAAAAAGGTATCACTTTTAAATCCTGTTTATTAAATGGCTCTGTTGAAGTTGCACCTCGAGCAGGGCTTGCTGATGCTATTTGTGATTTAGTCTCAACAGGAGCCACTCTAGAAGCTAACGGCTTAAAAGAAGTCGAAGTTATCTATCGCTCAAAAGCATGCCTTATTCAAAGAGAGGGTGAAATAGAAGCCGATAAACAAGCACTGATAGATAAGTTACTCACCCGTATTCAAGGCGTTATTCAAGCCCGCGAATCAAAATACATCATGTTACATGCGCCGAGTGATTGCTTAGAAGAAGTTATTTCTCTATTACCAGGAGCAGAACGCCCAACAATATTACCGTTAGCAGGTGATAAAAATCGCGTAGCAATGCACATGGTAAGTAGTGAAAGCTTATTCTGGGAAACCATGGAAAAACTAAAAGAACTAGGCGCAAGTTCAATTCTTGTTCTACCTATCGAAAAAATGATGGAATAAGGTGGCATGATGAAAATGGGTTTTAATACATTAAATTATTGGGATAAATGCACGAAAGAAGAGCAACGCGCTTTATTAACGCGCCCTGCTATTTCTGCATCTAGCGCAATCACAGAGCAAGTTGCCGGTATCATTTCACAGGTACGTAATGAAGGAGATTATGCGCTTAAAGCACTCAGTCAAAAATTCGATAAAACAGCGCCAGAAAGTTTACTGGTTACAAAAACGCAAATTGACAAAGCCAGCGCAACGCTTGATGACGAAATAAAACGTGCAATAACACAAGCCATGGGAAATATACAACGCTTTCATGAAGCGCAAATTCCAGCACCGATTAACATTGAAACTCAACCTGGCGTATTTTGCCAACAAATCAGTCGTCCTATTGATACTGTTGGGTTGTATATTCCTGGTGGTTCTGCGCCTTTATTATCCACTGTCATGATGCTGGGAATACCTGCTCGCATTGCAGGTTGCCGTAAAATTATCCTTTGTTCACCACCGCCGATTGCAGATGAAATACTCTACATTGCTAAACAAATTGGTATTGATGAAATTTTTCAAGTTGGCGGTGCTCAAGCGATTGCTGCTATGGCTTTTGGTACTGACACCATTCCAAGTGTTGATAAAATTTTTGGCCCTGGCAACGCTTATGTTACAGAAGCAAAACGCCAAGTTAGCCAATCACTACAAGGTGCTGCTATTGATATGCCAGCAGGGCCTTCTGAAGTGTTAGTTATTGCAGATTCAGATGCGACACCTGCGTTCATTGCGGCTGATTTGCTTTCACAAGCAGAACATGGTCCTGATTCACAAGTCGTTCTATTAACGCCTTATGAAACATTAGCAAATGCGGTTATTGAAGAAACTCGTATACAACTTAAACAACTTAGTCGTGCTGATATTGCAAAACAAGCATTAGCTGAAAGTCGCGTAATTATTACTCGCAATCTTGATGAATGTATTGAAATTAGCAATCAATATGGTCCTGAACACTTAATAATCCAAACTAATGATGCTGATTCACGTGTTGATAGCATTACAAATGCAGGTTCTGTTTTTCTTGGTGCTTGGTCACCAGAATCAGCAGGAGATTATGCCTCAGGGACTAATCACGTGTTACCAACTTATGGCTATACAGCAACCTATTCCAGCTTAGGGCTAGCTGATTTTATGAAGCGAATGACAGTACAAAAGCTCACAGCAAAAGGGCTTTCTGATTTAGCTCAAACGATTGAAACATTGGCACAAGCAGAACAATTAACGGCACATAAAAATGCGGTAACCCTACGAGTTAAAGCACTTGCAAAAGGAGACATCAGTAATGACAACACAATTTGATGTAACAACACTTGCAAGAAAAAACGTCAGAGAATTAACACCTTATCAATCAGCAAGGCGATTAGGTGGCAATGGTACAGTTTGGTTAAATGCCAATGAATACCCAATTGCACCCAATTTCACCTTTAATGAAAAAAATCTCAACCGCTACCCTGAATGCCAGCCAACTAAGGTAATTGAACGTTATGCACAATATGCGGGTGTAAAACCTGAAAATGTATTAGTTAGCCGTGGTGCAGATGAAGCAATTGAATTACTCATACGTGCTTTTTGTGAACCAGGTAAGGATGCCATTCTTTATTGTCCACCAACTTATGGCATGTACAGTGTCAGTGCTGAAACATTTGGTATTGAGCAACGCGTTATTCCAGCATTAGAAAATTGGTCTCCTAATGTAGAGGCTATCACTTCTCAACTTGATAATGTGAAACTGATTTATCTTTGTAGCCCAAATAATCCAACTGGCAATATTGTGGATGCTTCACTTATTCGTGAAGTATTAGAACAAACCAAGGATAAAGCCATTGTCGCGATTGATGAAGCCTATATTGAGTTTTGCCCACAAGCCTCTCTCGTATCATGGTTAAAAGAGCATCCGAATTTAGTTATTTTGCGAACCTTATCGAAAGCTTTTGCTTTAGCAGGGTTACGTTGTGGGTTTGCTATTGCAAATCCGCCTATTATTGAATTATTACTAAAGGTCATTGCTCCTTATCCTCTTTCAACACCAGTGGCTGATATTGCCGCTCAAGCGTTAACAGAAAAAGGTATCGAGACAATGAAGCAACATGTTTATGAAACTGTTCAAAACAGAACACATTTAGTTGATGAGTTAAAAAAATCACCTTGTGTTCAACAGGTTTATCGCAGTGAAACCAACTATGTTTTAGTAAAGTTCACTGATGCGAGCATGATTTTCAAAACATTATGGGATCAAGGCATTATTTTACGCGATCAACAGCGCCAATACGGACTTAGTGGTTGTTTGCGTCTCTCTATCGGCACCGCAGATGAATGTGATAACGTGATTAACGCAATAAAAAATATAGCAACTGCAAACGCATAACCAATAAAAAACAATAAAAATAACGAAAAGGAACACAATCATGAGCCCAAAAATACTTTTTATTGATAGAGATGGCACACTTATCACAGAGCCACCGACAGACTACCAAGTTGATAGCCTAGAAAAACTGGCTTTTGAAAAAGGCGTTATCCCAGCATTAACTGCCTTACAAGAAGCGGGCTATAAGCTGGTGATGATAACTAATCAAGATGGATTAGGCACAGAGAGTTTTCCACAAGCCGATTTTGAACCACCTCATCAATTAATGATGCAAATCTTTTCATCACAAGGCATTAAATTTGAAGAAGTGCTGATTTGTCCTCACAAGCCAGAAGATAATTGTGAATGCCGTAAGCCGAAAACTCAATTAGTCACTAAATACCTTGCTGAGAATGTCATTGATAAAGCTAATAGTTACGTTATTGGTGATAGAAAAACAGATAGCCAACTTGCTGATAACATGGGAATTCAAAGCTTTCTTTATGATCCATTAACCATAAATTGGTCAACCATTGCACAGCGTCTTACAAAAAAGGATCGCTATGCGCACGTTGAACGTAAAACAAAAGAAACACAAATTGCTATCGATATTTGGCTTGATAGAGAAGGCGAAAGCCAAATAAGCACGGGTATTGGCTTTTTCGACCACATGCTTGACCAAATTGCAACACACGGCGGTTTTCGTATGAATGTTAAGGTAATGGGTGACTTAATCATTGATGATCACCACACCGTGGAAGATACCGGACTTGCATTAGGAGAAGCTTTACGTGAAGCACTGGGTGATAAACGAGGTATTGCTCGTTTTGGCTTTACATTACCTATGGATGAATGCTTAGCAAGTTGCGCATTAGATATTTCAGGCCGCCCTCATCTTGAATATAAAGCTGATTTTAAATATCAGCGTGTCGGCGATTTAAGCACAGAGATGATTGAACACTTTTTTAGCTCCCTTTCTTACACAATGGGTTGCACACTACACTTAAAATCAAAAGGTAAAAACGATCACCACAAAGCGGAAAGTTTGTTTAAAGTCTTTGGTCGTACATTACGACAAGCTATTCGCGTTGAAGGTAATACCCTACCAAGCTCAAAAGGTGTTCTGTAATGAAAATTGTTATTTTAGATACAGGTTGCGCTAACTTAGCCTCAGTTGCTTATGCCATTGAACGGCTTGGTTATTCCCCCATCATCTCTTGTGAAAAAAATACGGTGTTATCAGCAGATAAGCTTTTTTTACCTGGTGTAGGTACTGCAAAAGCCGCAATGGAACAACTCAAAGAGCGAGACCTTATTCCATTAATAAAAGCACTTACACAGCCGGTCTTAGGGATTTGCCTTGGTATGCAAATTTTGGCATCAATTAGCGAAGAAGGTGAAAATATTCCTTTATTAGGACTCATTGATAGTACCGTTAATAAATTAGATACCGCAGGATTACCTCTCCCTCATATGGGATGGGATCAAATCCTTGCAAAACCAGCACATCCACTCTTTCGCGATATAGATAAAGAGGCATGGTTTTATTTTGTGCATAGCTATGGTTTACCGCTTAACGAGTCAACTATTGCAGAAACCGAATACGGCTCTCGCTTTAGTAGTGCAATCCAAAAAGATAACTTTTACGGTGTGCAATTTCACCCTGAACGCTCAGGAAAAGCAGGTGCACAACTTATCAAAAACTTCTTGGAGATGTAGGCCTTATGATTATCCCCGCATTAGATTTAATTGAAGGAAAAGTCGTTCGCTTGCACCAAGGTGATTACACAAAGCAACGTGACTATAGTGATTCACCACTGACGTTATATCAGCAATATGAAAAAGAAGGTGCTAAATTATTACACCTTGTTGATTTAACAGGAGCAAAAGATCCTACTGCTCGCCAAATACCATTGCTTAAGCAATTAGTTGCTGGCGTTAATATTCCAGTACAAGTCGGTGGTGGAATACGCACAGAAGATGATGTGAAATCACTTCTTGATGCTGGAGCAAGCCGTGTTGTTATTGGCTCTACTGCAGTAAGTCATCCTGAAATGGTAAAAGGATGGTTTAAACACTATGGCGCTGATGCCATTGTATTAGCTCTTGATATCAGAATTGATGAACAAGGTAAAAAATGGGTTGCGATCAGTGGTTGGCAAGAAAATTCACCCTATACTCTTGAAGAAATTATTGAAATTTATCAATCAGTTGGTTTAAAACATGTACTTTGTACTGATATCTCTCGTGATGGCACACTAAGTGGTTCAAACGTTGCCCTTTATAAAGAAATCAGCCAACGTTTTCCAAATATTCAATTTCAAGCCTCTGGCGGTATTGGTGATTTAAACGATATCTCAGCACTTCCTCAATCTGGTGTTTCTGGCGTTATTGTTGGAAGAGCATTACTAGAAGGTAAATTTACTTTAGAAGAGGCAATGACATGTTGGCAAAACGCATAATTCCTTGTCTTGATGTTCGTGATGGGCAAGTCGTCAAAGGTGTACAATTTCGTCACCATGAAATTATTGGAGATATCGTTCCTCTTGCTGAACGTTATGCTAAAGAAGGCGCTGATGAATTAGTCTTTTATGATATTACCGCCTCTTCTGATGGGCGTGTTGTTGATAAAAGCTGGGTATCTCGCGTCGCTGAAGTCATTAATATTCCATTTTGTGTTGCTGGCGGTATTCGTTCTGTTGAAGATGCTGGAAAAATTCTCTCCTTTGGTGCAGATAAAATCTCCATTAATTCGCCTGCATTATCCGATCCTACGCTTATTTCACGTTTAGCCGATCGCTATGGTGTGCAATGCGTCGTCATTGGTATCGACACTTGGTTTGATGAACAAACGGGAGATTATTTTGTTTATCAATTTACTGGTGATGAAAAACGCACACAACAAACACCATGGAAAACACAAGATTGGATAAAAGAAGTACAACAACGTGGTGCTGGTGAAATTGTATTAAATATGATGAATCAAGATGGTGTTAGACAAGGTTATGATTTAAAGCAGTTAGCAGCAATGCGAGAAATTACCAATGTTCCACTCATTGCATCAGGGGGTGCGGGTGAAATGTCCCATTTTCTAGATGCCTTCAAACTTGCTAATGTAGATGGCGCACTTGCAGCCTCTGTTTTTCACAAACAAATCATTAACATTGACGAACTAAAACAATATCTTGCAGAAAATGGCATTAAGGTAAGACTATAATGAATACATTAAAATCAGAACAACTCGACTGGGAAAAAGTCGATTCACTAATGCCTGTTATTATTCAAAACGCGATTTCTGGCGATGTATTAATGCTGGGTTATATGAACAAAGAAGCATTAGCGGCAACACTTACTAGTGGCAATGTGACGTTTTATTCACGAACTAAACAACGTTTATGGACTAAAGGCGAAACATCAGGCAACTTTCTTAAAGTCGCCAATATTTATCCTGACTGCGATAACGATACATTACTTATTTTAGCTAACCCAATAGGACCAACTTGCCATAACGGAACAGAAAGTTGCTTTGCTCCTGCTCAAAGCCAATGGGGTTTTCTCTATGAACTCGAAAACCTGTTAGCTGAACGCAAAAATGCATCGCCTGATAGCTCTTATACCGCGAGCCTTTATGCTAGTGGCACAAAGCGTATTGCACAAAAAGTAGGTGAAGAAGGTGTAGAAACGGCACTCGCTGCAACGGTTAATGATAGAGAAGAGTTAAAAAATGAAGCATCTGACTTGATTTATCACTTGCTTGTCTTATTACAAGACCAATCATTATCGCTATCAGATGTTATAGGTTGCCTACAAGAGCGTCATAAGAAAGCACAATAAGACCTTATCTTCTTTTATATTTTTTATATAAAAGATAAAAAGAAATAAAAACAAAAGCCGACACAATAATAGTTGTATCGGCTTAATATTAAAATGCAATATCAAGTATCAAGTTAAAAAATCGCTACTTGCCTTTTCTCTTTATAGAGATTAATTACATTGCATTACGGAATAGCACAATAATATCTTCAACACTACCTTGAACTGGATTAGTGATTGCACATGCATCTTTTAATGCATTTTCAGCTAAAGTGCGGAAATCTTCTTCTTTAACGCCGAGTTCTTTTAAGCCAGCAGGAATTCCCACATCTTTTGCCATTTTACGAATTTCTTCGATACAAGCTTGTGCACCTTGCTCATCGCTCATCGCAGAAACATCAACACCCATTGCTTGTGCTATATCTTTTAATCTGCCAGCTGCGGCCTGAATATTGTAAACTTGAACGTGTGGCAATAACACTGCATTGCACACGCCATGAGGTAAATTATAAAATCCACCTAATTGATGAGCCATAGCATGAACATAACCTAATGATGCATTATTAAAAGCCATACCCGCTAAAAACTGTGCATAAGCCATATTTTCACGAGCTTTCGCATCGCTACCATTATGTACAACAGTACGTAGAGACTCACTGATCATCGTGACAGCTTTTAATGCACATGCATCAGTAATTGGATTAGCTGCACTAGAAACATAAGCTTCAACAGCATGAGTTAATGCATCCATACCTGTTGCTGCTGTTAGTCCTTTTGGCATACCTAACATCAAATCCGGATCATTAACGGATAAAATTGGCGTTACATTTTTATCAACAATTGCCATTTTAATATGACGCACAGTATCAGTAATGATACAAAAACGTGTCATTTCAGAAGCTGTACCTGCTGTTGTATTAATAGCAATCACTGGTAACTGAGGTTTTGCTGAACGATCTAATCCTTCATAATCAGCGATTTTTCCACCATTAGAAGCGACTAATGCAATCCCCTTAGCACAATCATGAGGAGAACCACCACCAAGAGAAATGACACAATCACACTGATTGTCTCTTAATAATGCTAAACCAGCGTCAACGTTCTCAACAGTAGGATTAGGTGCAGTGCCATCATAAGTTACGCTTGCAATACCTGAATCAGCAAGTAATTGACTTACTTTCTTAACAACACCTAATTGGTTTAAAACGCTATCGGTAACAATTAATGCCTTAGTAAAGCCAAAATCCTTCATTGAAGCTACGGCTTCTGTAAGACAACCTGAACCAATTTTATTTACAGGGGGAATAAAAAATGTTGAAACGGCCATCATTGACTTCCTTTTTAATTCTTTTAACTGTTTTTAATATGTTCTATTCTTGAAATACGTAAATTGATCGTAATCAATAAAAACAATAAATATCATTTTCCTTATCATATTAGTATATAAATTCAGATTGTAAAATATAATTTTACTATTAATTCAATAAGATAATGCTAATTATAGGTTATTATTTTTAACAAAATAGTTTGAAGAACTTATCAAAACAATCACAACAACTCAGTAC
>NZ_LXEN01000138.1 GCF_001654855.1 Proteus myxofaciens ATCC 19692 | reverse complement strand
GGTACTGAGTTAGGACAAGGTGCTAAAGGCCTAGTTTGTCATGTAAAAGGCAACGGAATTAAACAACATGTTCTTGCTATTTTACCTGCCGATAAACAAGCTGATCTTCATAAACTTGCCATAGCGATGGGGGGCACTCGCGCTTCACTCGCAAGTCCTAAAGAAGTAGATGAACTCACGCAATGTGTTTTTGGTGCAATTCCACCTTTTAGCTTTCATCCTTCTTTAAAATTAGTTGCTGATCCCTTACTTTTTGAGCGCTTTGATGAATTAGCATTTAATGCAGGAACACTTGAACGTTCTATAATTTTAAATACGAAAGATTATCAACAAATTGCACAGCCTGAATTAATTCATTTTATTCGTGAAGATGTAAACGAATAGTATTATTTATAAAATAATTTTTAATCTATATTTACGACCATCTTATAATTGATTTATAAAATGGTCGTAATATTTTTTTATATAACGCTGTTCAATGCTTATATTTTTATTCCATTTATATATTATAAAAAACTACTTTCTTTTTTATTTGATAGCTTTTTATTTCAATAAACTTAACAAAATAAGAATAAAAACCATAAATTCTATTTTTGTGATTATCAATGTCTAAAGAATGTACAAAACAGATAGTTGAAATATTTTTTTTCGATTCAGCGCACAATAATAAAAGAAAGAAATTTTCTTTTATTGACCTCTATTACTCATCCATTTAATTTAACATCAATAAAAAAACAATTATGTAAACTTTTATTTACAATTCTATTTTATCTGACTTATAACTATATTGTACCCATCAGGTGCAGGGAATTTTTATGCAAACTTCAATCAAAAAACAACCACTTTATAAAGTACTTTATGTCCAGGTGATATTCGCTATTGTGCTTGGTATCTTACTTGGTCATTTCTACCCCGATGTAGGTGAATCCTTTAAGCCTCTAGGTGATGCTTTTATTAAAATTGTAAAAATGATTATCGCACCTGTTATTTTCTTAACTGTAGTAACAGGTATTGCGGGCATGAATAACATGAAAGCAGTAGGTAAAGTCGCTGGTAAATCAATGGCTTATTTCCTAACATTTTCGACAATTGCATTGTTTATCGGTTTGATTGTTGCAAATGTAATTCGTCCTGGTGAGGGTTTAAATATTTCTCCGGCTTCATTAGATGCAAGCAAAGTTGAAGGTTATGTCACTAAAGCGCATGACTCTTCTATTGTTGGTTTTTTAATGAATATTATTCCAGAAACAGTAGTTAGCCCATTAGTTAATGGCAACATATTACAAGTCTTATTTGTTTCTGTAGTATTTGGTATTGCACTAGCCTCTATTGGAACTCGGGGTGAACCTGTTCTTAAATTCCTGCAAAACTTCTCAGATCCTGTATTTAAAATGGTTGGCATGCTAATGAAATTAGCGCCTATTGGTGCTTTCGGTGCAATGGCCTTTACTATTGGTAAATACGGTATTTCTTCTGTTAGTAATTTACTAATGCTTGTGCTTACCTTCTATATAACATCCTTACTTTTTGTGCTTGTCGTATTAGGCGCTGTGGCTAAATATAATGGATTTTCTATCCTCTCTTTAATTAAATATATTAAAGACGAACTTTGGTTAGTATTAGGAACATCTTCGTCTGAAGCTGCACTGCCTACTTTAATGCAGAAAATGGAGAAGGTTGGCTGTGAGAAATCCGTTGTTGGCTTAGTTATTCCAACGGGTTATTCATTTAATCTAGATGGTACTAATATCTACATGACTATGGCGGCATTATTTATTGCACAAGCAACAGGAATTGATCTCTCATTAACTGAGCAAATCACACTCTTATTAGTTGCAATGATAAGCTCTAAAGGTGCTGCTGGTGTTACAGGTGCAGGCTTTATAACTCTAGCTGCAACACTTTCTGTTGTACCAAGTGTTCCTGTTGCAGGCATGGCATTAATTTTGGGAATAGACCGTTTTATGTCAGAATGTCGAGCATTAACTAACCTTGTCGGTAATGCCTGTGCTTGTATCGTTGTTGCTCGCTGGGAGGATGCTCTTGATAAAGAAAGAATGCACGATGTATTTAATGGCAAAATTTCTGATGACATACTGCCAGATACAACGGGTGAACTTGTTCCTATTGAAATCAACGAACCCAATGATCCGACAAAAATCCCTGTAAAATAAAAAACAACTAAAGCATCAAAATAGTGATTATAAAGCACCTCTTGGGGTGCTTTTTTGTTATAAAAAGGTGTATTTAATCGATATTAAAGACTCTAAAAAAATAAAGATAAACATAATATTCTATTTTTACTCTTTAAATAATTAACACCTTATTAAATACTAATAATTTAAATTAATAAAAATTTTAATATTTTTATCTAATTTATAGATAAGAAAAATATCTATTTTAATTAACAAGCAAGAACTCAACTTCACATATCGACATTTTTAATATGGCTTTACTATTTTAAACTTACTTTTTCTCTCTATCTTATTATTTGAAATTCCAGATTATAAAAAGTAGAACTTCGCAAACTATCATACTAGTTCAACGACTCATTCATCATACAAAATAGTAAATACTATTGCTTGAATTTACCTCAAAAATAAGTGCTCAAAATAAATACAAAATGATTTCAACGCAAAAATTATTTCAAACATGAAATCGCTATTGCACTTAATGTGTAAAGAAAAATAACATCAACCTTATTCAAATAGCAAAATAAAAACCTAAATAAACCCAAAAAACACTACTTTAGAAAGATATCCAAACCCTACAGTTGTTTTTTTTATATTTATAACTCTTTAGTATTTCATTTATAACTTAATAAACATAAGTCATTTCACCTAAAATAAATCAAATTTCACTTATATTTCAGATTACTTATAAAATGAAACTTAGTGTTACAATTTACTCGTTATTATTTCTTGCCTGTAAAAATAAAAAATATAATATACTGAATTAGCAACAAAAATATTATAATAGCGTTTTTTTTGAATAACTCATTAAGTTTGTTTTTTGTACCTACTTCAAATTTATTAATAAGAAAATTTGATCTGTGACTCATTCAGCGATATAAATATACGTACAATAAGTTAAGTTTTAGTTATTAAATCACAATTATTTATACATGCATTTTTAAAATGCATATGCACAATTAAAGGAATATCTCTCATGTCAGATAGTTTCCAAAATGAAGTCCCCAAAGCTCGCGTTAATATTAAATTAGATCTGCACACTGGCGGTGCACAAAAAAAAGTAGAGTTACCACTCAAGCTTCTCGCTGTTGGTGACTATAGCCATGGACAAGACACTCGAGCCCTGTCTGAGCGTGAGAAGGTAAATATCAACAAAAATAATTTTGATAGTGTTCTCGCTGAATTTACCCCATCTATTAATCTCATAGTGAAAAATACACTAGCTAATGATGGTACTGAGGAAAATGTCGCGCTTTCATTCAAAAATATGAAAGACTTCGAACCAGAACAAGTCGCCCGTCAGATCCCTCAACTTCGCGCCATGCTTGCTATGCGTAATCTCTTACGTGACCTCAAATCTAATCTTCTCGATAACGTCACTTTTCGCAGAGAGCTTGAAAATATCTTAAAAGATCCTGCTCTTAGTGATGAATTACGCGAGGAATTAGCTCAGTTAGCGCCGAAAAAAGATTAATTTGGAAATAACACAGGATTATGCTGATGTCTGTAAATAGTGAAACGAATAAAAGTACAACAACAGTACTAGAAAATGCACAAAGCCAAGGCGTTTATGCTTCTTTATTTGAAAAAATTAATCTCACTCCAGTTGCTGAGATCAGTGATATTAATGAATTTCAAGACAACACAATGTTAGCAGATGCAACTGCAGATGAGCGTGTAACTATCGCCGTTCAAGTCTTCCTTGACCGCTTGAAATCATCAGGGCAAAAAGTAGAACGCTTAGATAGAAACCTGCTAGATCATCATATTGCTGAGCTTGATAAACAAATTAGTCAGCAACTTGACGAAGTAATGCATCATGCTAAATTCCAAGAAGTTGAATCAACATGGCGTGGCTTAAAATCTTTAATTGACCGCACTGATTTTCGTCAAAATGTCAAAATTGAATTACTTGATATTGCTAAAGACGACTTGCGTCAAGATTTTGAAGATAGTCCTGAAATCATTCAAAGTGGACTGTATCACCATACTTATATTGCTGAATATGACACCCCAGGGGGTGAACCTATCGCTGCAATAATTTCAAATTATGAATTTGATCGTAATCCTCAAGATATCGCGCTATTACGTAACATTTCTAAAGTTTCAGCATCAGCTCATATGCCATTCATCGGTTCAGTAGGTCCTGCATTCTTTGGTAAAGAAACAATGGAAGAAGTTGCTGCTATCAAAGATATTGGTAACTATTTTGACCGTGCTGAATATATCAAATGGAAATCTTTCCGTGACTCAGATGATGCACGATATATCGGCTTAACTATGCCTCGTGTATTAGGCCGTCTACCTTATGGACCAGACACCGTTCCAGTTCGCAGCTTTAACTATGTTGAAGAAGTAAAAGGTCCTGATCACGAGAAATATTTATGGACAAATGCAACCTTTGCTTTCGCCGCTAATATGGTAAAAAGCTTTATTAATAATGGTTGGTGTGTACAAATTCGTGGGCCACAAGCAGGTGGTGCGGTAAAAGATTTACCAATACATCTATTTGACTTAGGAACAGGAAGCCAAGTCAAAATACCTTCTGAAGTTATGATCCCTGAGACAAGAGAATTTGAATTCGCAAACTTAGGATTTATTCCTCTGTCTTACTATAAAAACCGTGATTACTCATGCTTTTTCTCAGCTAATTCAGCACAGAAACCTGCACTTTATGATACAGCAGATGCAACTGCAAACAGCAGAATTAACTCACGCTTACCTTATATCTTCTTATTATCACGTATCGCTCACTATTTAAAACTTATCCAACGTGAAAATATCGGTACAACTAAAGACCGTCGCTTACTTGAGCTTGAACTAAATAACTGGGTTCGTGGCTTAGTAACCGAAATGACTGATCCTGGTGATGATTTACAAGCATCGCATCCATTACGTGATGCAAAAGTAGTTGTAGAAGATATTGAAGATAATCCTGGTTTCTTCCGTGTGAAATTATATGCAGTACCTCACTTCCAAGTTGAAGGTATGGATGTTGATTTATCTTTAGTTTCACAAATGCCAAAATCGAAATCATAAGGATATTCAGGGATGAAGATCTATCGTCCTTTATGGACTGATGGGGCTTTTTTAGCCCCACAACAATTTCAGCAACAAGCCCGATGGGATAGTTATGTTGCCGATGTTGTCGCAAAAATGGCGATAGCATCTCCATGGGGAGTCATCACAACTGAATTCGATGAAAGTGCATTAACTATTTCTCGATTAAGCGCACAAAAAATGGTTGTGCGCTTTGCTGATGGAACCTTAATTGATACTTCATTAGCAGATAATCTTCCACCTGTTGTAGAGCTAGCCCAATATGAACAGCATCAAACATTAGATGTTGTTCTTGCCTTACCTTTACTACTGGCTAATGGTGGAAATTTATTAGCTGAAGGAAGTACAGAAAGACCTCGACGTTTTCGTCAAGAATGGCAAAAGGTACAAGATCTTGTTGGACAAGAGCAAACAGATATTGCGGTTCTGCGCCATGCAATCAGCTTACGTTTTGCTCAAGATGAAAATAGTGCCTATCTTACCTGCCCTGTTGCACGATTGATTCGTAATACACAAGGTTCATGGTCTTTTGATTCAAGCTTTATTCCGCCATTGCTTTCTTCACAAGGGAGCCCTGCTCTTGTGACTCTATTAACAGAGTTTATGCATCGTTTAGTCGCTAAACGTCGTCGTCTAATGATGTTACGTCGTGAAAGTAATGAAAAAATGGCTGATTTTGCGGTAGCTGATGTTTCTTTATTTTGGTTACTAAACTCCCTCAATAGCGCTGAACCTGTTCTAAATGAATTAATGGGAGAGCTTCACCGCCATCCTGAATTTTTATATCGAGAACTTGCGCGTCTTGCTGGTAGTTTATTAACTTTCTCACTTGAACATCAAATAGAAGATATCCCGGCTTATCAGCACGATAAGCCAGAGCTTGTTTTTCCGCCTTTATTTGCTCTATTAAATTCTCTACTTGAAGCAAGTTTACCATCTCGAATAGTCACCATTGATTTACAAAAAGATGGACCTTTTTGGAAAGGTGAACTTCACGATAGTCGCTTACGTGAAGATGCTGATTTCTATCTTTCTGTACGTTCATCACTACCAACACATCTTCTTGTCACACAATTCCCTTTACTTTGTAAAGCAGGAAGTGCAGATGATGTCTCTGATGTCGTTAATATCGCACTGAAAGGTATTCCATTACATGCTTTGACTCAAGTTCCAACAGCACTACCACTACGGTTAGAAAATCAATACTTTGCACTTGATATAGATAATCCTGCTGGTTTAGCCATGTTAGATTCGGGTAAATGTGCATTTTATGTTCCTGGAACCTTAGGTGAAATCCATCTCGAACTATTTGCGGTGCTGCGCTCATGAATACACTTCCAGCCTCTAAACAATCAATAGATATGATTTTTGCTAATACTTGGTTAATGGTCTGTCAGCTTAATCAAGGTACATCTATTTCAAATGGAGATGAATTTTATCGCAAAGTTTGTCAACTCATTGATGACACACGCCAACAATTAGTAGACAAAGGTTACGATGATGCTGCGATAGAAAATATGCAGTATGCACAATGCGCTTTAATTGATGAAAGTGTAATGAACCGCGCTAATCAAGATGATGGCTATAAAACATGGATACAATCCCCTCTTCAAGCTCGCTACTTCAATACACTAGAAGCGGGCGACAAGCTATGGGATAGGTTACGTAGCGTATTATCAGAAACATCACCAAATAAAGATGTTCTACTCTGCTTTCATCGCATCCTCACTTTAGGATTTGTGGGTAAATTTCGCCGTATTGAAGATCCTGAAAGAGAACGCATTGTTACAGAGCTTTCATCTAAAGTTTCCTCTTACATACCCTCTTCTGAGCTACCTCTTGTAGTGAAACCAAAATTACGCTTTAGCCATCGTAAAGCTTATTGGTTTGGTTGGGTAGCAGGAGGATTACTGTTAGTCGCACTTTGGTGGGGATTCTCTACTTCGTTAGAACATTTATTGCAACAGTTGATGGTTCAGGGAAAGTAATGCAAAACCCAATAAAAGCATTAGTTACACTGTTTGCAATCAGCTTATTTCTCTGGTTGCTATGGGGATTTTGGTCTTTAGGTCTATCAATATCTCTCTTTTTTACTGTTTTTGTTCTCGTCATTATGGGCAGTGTTCTCTTTTGGCGTTACAAGCAACAGCGCCAACAGCACACACTCGAACAACATTTTATTGAATCATTACCCGCTGATAACTATCAAGGCGCAGTTGTACTCGTTTGTGGGCAGTCTTCAGCTCTTTTCTCTGAAGGTCAATTACACAGAGAAACATCACAAGGTTGGTATATCAACATAACCAGTCCATCAGAACTGAACAATGTTGTGCACACTATTGGTGAGAATACGCCTTCAATTATTAGTCAATTATCTCTTTTATATGCGCTATTACCTGAGCAATTGACTGAGATTGAAAACGTGACTCAATCATTACTTTGCTGGCGTAGAGCGATTGGAGAAAGTTACCGTAAATTAGGAACTCGTATTCCTTTTTGGACAACGGTTTATATTTCACCTTCAAAAATTAAAAATAGTCTTGAAAGTGATAAAGATGATGAACATCTTTGGTTCACGCTACTAAGTCACCAAAACGAATTTCAAGCAGAACTTGAAGGTAATGTCGCAGAGCCTTACTCGGTTTGGTTAGCATCACAAAATGCGAATAGTAAGCAACAACTACAATCAGCATTACTCTTTGATGTTTTACTTGAATGGCTACAAAAAGTCTTTATTCCGCAATTAACAGTAGAACAAACTGGTGCCTTGCCATTAACGCCGTCAGCATGGGCAATTCAATGGACTCACGTTGAACCTCAGCCCAATAATCTATGGCTTCAATTTATTGAAGAAAAAACAGCGTTACCGCTTGTGACTACAGCACTTACACAAACATTACTTCCTCTTCCTGATGTGATGTTACGTCGCTTACATCATGATGTGAATCTGAGTCGTGGTGAATGTTTAGTTGGTACGATTGGTTTAATCTGTGGCTTATTTTTAATTGGCGCACTTAGCGGAAGTTACCATCATAATCGCCAATTACTTCGCCATATTGATGACGATATCACTCGTTTTCATCGATTATCTGATGAGCCATTATCAGCAAAACAAGCCGCTTACAATCAGCTAAAAGATGATGCAACCCAGCTATCACGTTGGGAAAGAGAAGGTATTCCAACGGCTTATTCTCTCGCCTTATACCAAGGTGAATACGTATTACCGTATCTACACACTTTGTTAGGAAGCTGGGCACCGCCTTCAGCACCTGAACCTACCATTATTATTCAAGAGACACCAACAATGATCTCTCTTGATAGCTTAGCCTTATTTGATGTTGGGCAATATACCCTCAAATCTGGTGCAACTAAGGTATTAGTTGATGCGCTAATCAATATTAAAGCTAAACCCGGTTGGTTAATTATTGTTTCAGGTTACACCGATAACACCGGCAATGCTGAATTTAATCAAAAATTATCGCTTAAGCGAGCTGAATCTGTTCGTGATTGGATGATAGAAACAAGTGATATCAATCCTACTTGCTTCGCTGTTCAAGGATATGGACAAAGTAACCCTGTTGCTAGTAATGACACTACAGAAGGGCGAGCACGTAATCGGCGAGTGGAAATTCGTTTAATGCCACAAGCTGATGCATGCAAAACACTCAATGATAAACCCGTGTCACCGATGGACGATGGCACACATACTACAATGAAGGAGAAGTAACTATGGCAATTCCTGTTTACCTATGGCTGAAAGATGACGGTGGTGCAGAAATTAAAGGTTCTGTAAATGTGCAAGATCGTGAAGGTAGCATCGAAGTCGTCGCACAAGATCATAACCTTTATATTCCTACTGATAACAATACAGGGAAATTAACAGGTACTCGTATTCATACCCCATTCATCTTCGTTAAAGAAATCGATGCTTCAAGTCCTTACCTTTACAAGGCTGTAACGACAGGACAAACGTTAAAAGAAGCTGAATTCAAATGGTATCGCATTGATGATGCAGGCCAAGAAGTTGAATATTTCAACACTAAACTTGAAAACGTTAAAGTTGTGAAAGTCGCACCAAAAATGCACGACATTAAAGATCCAAGTAAAGAAAAACACAATCATCTCGAAGAGATTGAATTGCGTTATGAAAAAATCACTTGGACTTATAAAGACGGCAATATCATTCATTCAGATTCTTGGAATGAAAGAGCAACTGCTTAATTTCTTAAAATCAAATGCAGGCGTTTATCGCCTGCATTTTTCATCATTAATTACCTCTACCCACAAACTAACAACCATTACCTTATGAACCTCGGTTTACGGTTATGGGCGGTAGCGTGCCTAAATCCCAACCCAATCATTTGGTGTTATTACCCTTTTCCAAGTAAAGAGAGAGAATATGGACAATTCATCTGTGATGTTACTACGCCGTTTAAATCCTTATTGTGCCAGCGCATTAGAAGCCGCAGCGTCATTATGTCAAACACGAGCACACGCGGAAATTACCATTGAACATTGGCTTCTCAAAATATTGGAACTTGGTGAAAGTGACATCACTGTACTTGCTCGCCGTTATGAGTGGGATATGGGAAGTATTTGGCAAAGCTTACTTGCTCATATAGATAATCTACCTCGTTCAATTCATAGTCGCCCTCAACTTTCTAAACCATTACTTAATTTAATTCAGCAAGCTTGGGTTATCGCGTCATTAGATGAAGATATAGAAAACATTCGCAGTGTACATTTATTATCTGCGATGGTGAAAGAACCTCAATTAGTACCTAATGATTCACTATGGCCACTGATGACATTAAGTGCAACACAGCTACAACGCTTAAGACCTCTTCTTGATGCTCAATCAGATGAACGCCCTGAAGTGCAAAGCTTAGCTTCACATAATACGTCACAATCCCCATCTCAACTCACCCCAAAAAGCGAAGAAAACAGCTCATCACCTAATAATACAAATGCTATTGTGGGTGAACAACTTAACGAAGCTTTACTTGCCGTATTAAATAAATTTACGGTGGATATGACAGAAAAAGCACGCAACGGTGATATCGACCCTATATTTGGTCGAGATGATGAAATTCGCCAAATGGTTGATATTCTCTCTCGTCGTCGCAAAAACAATCCTATTTTAGTTGGTGAGCCTGGTGTTGGTAAAACCGCTTTAGTTGAAGGATTGGCACTACGAATTATCGAAAAAAATGTTCCTGTAAGCTTACAAACGACCTCACTACGCACTTTAGATTTAGGATTACTACAAGCGGGTGCTGGCGTTAAAGGTGAATTTGAACAACGCCTCAAAAATGTGATTGAAGCCGTACAACAATCCCCTACCCCTATTCTCCTATTTATTGATGAAGCCCACACTATTATTGGTGCAGGTAACCAAGCAGGGGGTGCTGATGCCGCCAACTTACTCAAACCCGCACTTGCTCGTGGTGAACTACGCACTATTGCAGCAACAACTTGGTCTGAATATAAACAATACTTTGAACGCGATGCCGCATTAGAGCGTCGTTTCCAAATTGTCAAAGTGGATGAGCCTGATGATGAACGTGCATTTTTAATGTTACGTGGTTTGAAATCACGCTATGCGAAATATCATGGTGTTCACATTATTGATAATGCGGTCAAAGCTGCCGTTACTTTATCTCGTCGTTACCTTACTGGTCGCCAATTACCTGATAAAGCGGTTGATTTGCTCGATACAGCGAGCGCTCGAATTCGCATGAGCTTAGATACATTACCAGAAGAAATTACTCGATTAAAAGCAAAACGAAAAGCACTTGAACTTGAGCAACACGCTATTTTAGAAGATATTGCAATTGGCAATACTCAAAGCCAAGATTTACTCTCAGAGCTAGTGACTAAAGACGCTAAAATCACGATTGAACTACAGCAATTAGAGCAACGCTTTGAGCAAGAAAAAACACTAGTTACAGAATTACTCTCTCGTCGTCAAAATGAATTAGATGTTAGTGAAATTCAAGAACAACTAGAACAATTACAAGATAATTCTCCTCTTATTACAACGGATGTGGATGTACGCACTGTGGCGACAGTTATTGCTGATTGGACTGGCGTACCTCTTTCTAGTTTATTAAAAGATGAGCAAACAGAGCTTCTGAGATTAGAAACGGAATTAGGTAAACGTGTTATAGGGCAAGACAGCGCATTGATTGCTTTAGGACAACGCTTACGAGCAGCGAGAACAGGGCTTGCATCAGAAAATGGTCCTCAAGGTGTTTTCTTATTAGTCGGCCCTAGTGGTATAGGTAAAACTGAAACCGCACTTGCCCTTGCTGATACATTATTCGGCGGTGAAAAATCACTTGTTACCATTAATATGTCAGAATACCAAGAAGCCCACACGGTAAGCCAACTTAAGGGTTCACCTCCAGGATATGTCGGTTATGGTCAAGGCGGTATTTTAACGGAAGCAGTACGCAAACGTCCTTACAGCGTTGTATTACTTGATGAAGTTGAAAAAGCACACCGTGATGTTCTTAACTTATTCTATCAAGTTTTCGATCGTGGATTTATGCGAGATGGAGAAGGCCGTGAAATCGATTTTCGCAATACCGTTATCTTAATGACGGCAAACTTAGGAAGTGACTTGCTGATGCAACAACTTGAAGAATTTCCTGAAACAAGTGACGGCGAATTGCAGGAAGTACTACGCCCTACATTACGCGATCACTTCCAGCCTGCACTATTAGCGCGATTCCAAACACTCATTTATCGTCCTCTTGATCCAACAGCATTACGTACTATTGTTGAGATGAAGCTTAATCGAGTTATGAAGCGTCTTTATACCCACTATCGTTTAACAGGTATTGTGGAAGAAGCGCTGTATGACACCTTAGTTTCTACCTGTTTATTACCTGATACTGGCGCTCGTAATATTGATAGCTTACTCAATCAACAAATATTACCTGTATTAAGCCAGCAATTATTAATGCGACAAGCTGATAATCAACAAGCCCAATTTGTCACCTTGGGTTATAACGATGATGAAGGGATCACCCTGAGTTTTAGTGATGAACCGTTACTCTAATGAATAAATATTCTTAAAATATAAGGTCCGCAATATGCGCTTAAAAATAACTCGAAAAATATTCGTTATTATTAGTGGGATCGCTATTGCGCTTATTGCGGTCTATTTATTATTTATTCGTCAGCCTGAAGAGAAATATTTAGCAGGGAGTATGAGTGGAATTAATCATGTAAAGGGTACCTCTGTTAATTGGTTCAAAGTTAATGGTTATTATGCGAAAAGTGCCAATGATACATGTTGCATTTTGGTGCCTGCTAAATGGACACCAAATCAAACCGTATTAATCGAATGGGAAGTTGACCCTAATCCCTATCCAACAGATTCACCTGGTATTACAGATCCTGCATTTAAAGCTTACATGAGAAATCACGAAGCGAATTATCGTCATTACCAAAAAGTGGTTGAAATTCCTGAATATGATGATCCTTGTAGTATGAAAATACATTTTCTGCCTTGCCAAGAAGTAAAAGTCTCGCTTTCTTGTTTTGCCCCTTGGCGACCTGAATATCCAATACAAGATCCTCTTGAAATGGAAGAACCTGCGGTATGTCCTCAAAAATAACTCGAAAAATATTCGCGATTATTAGTGGGATCGCTATTGCCCTTATTGCAGTCTATTTATTATTTATTCGTCAGCCTGAAGAGAAATATTTGGCAGGTAGTTTACATGGGTATAATCACGTTAAAGGCACCGTTGTGAATAAGTTTAAAGTTAATGGCAATTACGGACAAGGGGTAGCAGGGACTTGCTGTATTATGGTACCCGCTAAATGGACACCAAATCAAACCGTATTAGTGGAATGGGAAGTTGACCCTAATCCCTATCCAACAGATTCCTCTAGTATTACAGATCCTGCATTTAAAGCTTACATGAGAAATCACGAAGCGAATTATCGTCACTACCATAAAGTAGTTGAAATTCCCGAATATGATGATCCTTGTAGTATGAAAGTGCATTTCCTTCCTTGCCAAGAAGTAAAAGTCTCGCTTTCTTGTTTTGCTCCTTGGCGTCCTGAATATCCAATACAGGATCCACTCGAAATGAAGGAGCCAGCTGTATGTCCTCAAAAATAAATCGAAAAGTATTCGCTATTATTAGTGGGATCGCGATTGCGCTTATTGCAGTCTATTTATTATTTATTCACCAACCTGAAGAGAAATATTTGGCAGGAAATTTACACGGTTATAATCACGTTAAAGACACATCTGTCAATTGGTTCAAAGTTAATGGTAATTATGGACAAGGAGCGGGAGGAACTTGTTGTATTCTTGTACCTGCTAAATGGACACCAAATCAAACTGTATTAGTGGAATGGGAAGTTGATCCTAATGCTTATGATAAATCTCCGCCTATAGGTACTGATGAATTCCGTCAATATATGAAACAACATAAAGCGAATTATCGTCACTACCAAAAAATGGTTGAAATTCCTGAATATGATGATCCTTGCAGTGTTGACGTGCACTTTCTTCCTTGCCAAGAAGTAAAAATCACCCTTTCATGTCATGGCACTAGCCACCCTGATTATCCTATTAAAGAGCCTAGCTTTATGGAGGAGCCTGCTGTATGTCCTTAATATTAGATCTTGCTGCTAATAAAAAATTTCATTTCATGCTTATTAATATGATTAAAGGGACTATAGATGATAAGCATGCGACAAAAGGAGATCCTTGTTGGGCTCCTCCATTTTTCCCCCAACAAGGTCGTTTATCACTGACCCATGAACAGTTGAAAGAAAATATTAAAAAAATTGAATATGAAGACAATAAACCGAGATCTCAGATACCTCAAAAAGGTACTACACAATGTTGTAAAAGCTTACATGTCAGTTTTTTCTTTGATGGCACAAATAATAATAATAAAAATGATACTGAAGATTCCGACCCCCCTCATCCAACCAATGTAGCTAAACTTTTTCATGCCAGCTCTCCTGATATAAAAGAGGTAACGGATAAAGGTTTTTATACTTACTATATGTCAGGTGTAGGTACTCCATTCCCTGAAATTAAATCCTATGAATACTATAATAGTGGGTTAACATTCGCCTCAGGAGGGGAGGCTCGTATTAGCTGGGCATTAATTCAAATATGTAATACGTTATATCATGCTGTTACAGGTGATAAGCTCACTTTAGCAGAAATGCGTCTACTGCTTTCAGAAATGAGCATTGCAGATCATTACAATCCAACAACAGTTTTATTCAAACAACTTAGGAAGATAAGAAATAAAATAATAAAACATCGCCCAAAACTCGTCGCATTAAAATTATATATTTATGGGTTTTCTCGAGGTTCTGCAGAAGCGCGTACTTTTGTTTATTGGATAGATAAACTTCTTAATTATATTTATATACAGGCTCCCCCATTAAGACCATTAATATTTCCTAAAGAAACTATTTATGGCATTCCCGTCTCAGTTGAATTTTTAGGGTTATTTGATACCGTGCCTGCAGTTGGTTTCGCGAATGTTATGCCTATGTTTACAGGCCATAATGGCTGGGCTGATGGAACCCAACAATTGCCAAAATCAGGTTTAATTAAAAATTGCTACCATTTCATGGCAGCCCATGAGCAACGACAATCTTTTGCTGTAGACTCTATACGAACACCTGAAGGGAACTACCCACAAAATACTCGAGAAATTATTTACCCAGGCATGCACTCTGATATTGGAGGAGGTTATCCACCCGAAGATCAAGGTAAAGCAAGAGGTGGCCATGATGAGCTTTTTTCTCAAATAACTCTACATGATATGTATGCAGCAGCAATAGATGCAGGTGCACCATTATCATTAAGCACTGAGAGCTTTTCATTATTAACGCCAGAGCAACAGAAGTCTTATTCTTTTAGAAAAATGAATAAGACAATACAAGATGAGTTCGATTTCTCAGTAAAACTTATTAATAAATTCAATGCATGGCGAGAGAATACTCTACCAGAAATAACAATAAATAATGAAACTAAATCAATTTCATCTTATGTTCCTAATCGTTTTATAACAAATGATGTTGAAAGTGTCATTGAATGCCAGCTTATTTTAATAACTGCTTGGCGTATTGGACGTTATGCATCACCTCAAAACTCCGCAATGAATCTAACACAACAAGATTTCTTTAAATATGCCCCTCAACATTTGGAGATAAAAGCTCAACCTTATGAGATTGAATTTAGCCAGCAAGCAAGCAGTGCTCTAGCTAAAGAACATAAAGATATAGAAAATACAATCAATAATATTGCTAAAAAAAGAAACGAAGAAGCTAAAAAACAAAATGATCTTAATAAATGGTTACCACCATCTTACCTCATAGGTCCACCTTTATTTGATGCAACTAATGCTAGGGGGCAGCTTTGGGAAGCATCTTTAGAATTTAAAGCAGATTATAATGACGTACCTCGCCCACCACCTTTAATACAAATAACTCACAATACAGTAGAAACTTGTCAGGCAATCGATTATTACCATTCTATAGATAATCCTTATTATCAAGCTGATACTACTTGTAACACACTCCCTGAAAATAGCTTTCCTGTTAGTGTTGTTGCACAATCATTTATGCTACAAAACTTGAATGGCACGATAGCAGAATATGCTAAAGTGATTACTTATCAAGATGAGCGTAATGAATATTTAAGTCTAAAAGAAAAAAGTAAACAAATATATTCTCTTCTAGAACCTTTTTTAATAAAAAATGATATTAGCTCTGATTTAGGAAAAATAGTCGATTTTTTCGATAATCATATACATGATTCTCGCGCTTGGTTTATGCATTCAGAGAGTGGAGTTAGGGAACCTTTTGGTAGCTATTTTTTATCTCGCATGATCTATTTTGGTGATAAATGGAGTAAATCAATGCAATTAATCCCAGTAGATCAGCTTATCCATGATGATGGTATAAATAAATATATTCAACTCTATTACTCCGCTACTTATGGTTTAACTTTTCCTCATACAATGGCAACACAGCTTAAAAATATAAATATCCCTTCTACTAATGAAATAATAAAGGTTATAAGAAAAATAGACGCTATAAAAAAAGAAGAGAATATAAAATCAATATCAAATTCATTAAATGACTATATTAATAATTAGTATTATACCAATCACTCTATTATAAGGATAAACACAAAAAGTTTATTAATAATAAACAAATAAAATGTGTTTATATATTCAGCTATGAATTTTAAAAAAACAACTCAGACCCTGCTTAGTGGCCAAAACCGTTATCACCTTGAGGTACAAGGGTGTGATGAATTACTCGATGTGGAACACTTCACTGGGCGTGAAGCCATCAGTGAGACTTATCGCTACCAAATTACCTTCACTTGTGCGGCTAAAGACTTATTGCCTCAACAACTTTTACGACGCAGTGCCAGTTTAACATTTACCCCGCCAATACAATCGTTAGCCCAACTTGCCACACAAGAGGCGATTGCTAAACGTGTGCATGGTACTGTTACCGATTTTCGTCGGTTATCAGGCTCTGCTGATGAAGCCCGTTATCAACTCACCTTAGAGCCGTTCTTTGCCCTACTCCGA